>JBCBRF010000111.1:0-11876 GCA_039819865.1 Pseudomonadota bacterium
CGCCGCCCCTGGCGGGCGTTTCACCGGCGCGGGCGACGATCTCCACGCGCCCGAAGACCTGTATGACGGCGCAGCCTACGGCCTCTACCCCGACCACGCCGCGGCCGACCGCGCCGCGGATCGGAGCCCGGAGGCGGCCGCGCGGTTCGAGCGCGACGCCGCCGAGCGGCCCGCCGATGAGGCGCGCGCCGAAGAGGCCCGCGCAGACGAAGCGCGCGCCGACGAAGCCCGCGCCGGTGAAACGCCCGCCAGGGGCGGCGAGGCGGCCGACGCCGCGCGCGCCTTCGCGCGGCTGACGACGGCGCTGTCCTGGCTCTGGGGCCGCGCGGGGCGTCTGACGACCCGCCGCCCGCGCCCGGTCGAGGACGAGGATCTCATCGCGCCGGCGCTCCGCCAGGCGTTCGCCCAGGGCGCGCCGCTGATCGCCGGCGCCGCCGCCGCCGCCGCCGTGATCGCCTTTCCGCCGACCCGCGAGGCGGCGGTGCGCACCATCGATTCGCTCCATCGGGCCGTGCTCAGCCGCCCCGAGCTCGCCGTGCGCCGCATCGAGCTGATCGGCGCCGAGCGCGTCGACGCGACCGCGGTGATCGCCGCGCTCGGCCTGACCCCGGACGCCCACGCCTCCCTCGGCTTCGACGCCGCCGAGGCGCGAGACCGCATCGAGGCGCTCGGCTGGGTCAAGCACGCCCGGGTGGCGCTCCGTCCGCCGCAAACCCTCGAGATCGAAGTGCGCGAGCGCACGCCAGCGCTGCTCTGGCGCGTCGACGGCCGCCTCTGGCTGCTCGATCCGAAGGGCGCGAAGATCGAGGCTCCGCTGTCCCGCCGCGCCTGGCCGGGCCTGCCCCTGGTGGTCGGCCAGGACGCCGACAAGGCGCTCGACGAGGCCTTCCAGCTCGACCGCGCCGCACGGCTCGCCGGTCTGCCGGTCGCGGCGCTCACCCGGATCGGGGCGCGGCGCTGGGACCTTGAGCTGGTCGGCGGCCCGCGCATCCGCCTGCCGGAGGACGCGCCGCTCGACGCGGTGGAGACCGCGGGCCGTTGGGCCGCCGAGCGCGGGATCCTCGAGCGCGGCTACGAGCTGATCGACCTGCGCATCGCCCACGCCCCGGTGGCGCGGCTCGCCTCGGCGGCGCTCGGGGATCGGCTGCAGCCCGGCGCTGCGGCGCTCTCGGCGCGGGAGACCGACGAGGCCGACGCCGCGGCCGACGCCGCGGCCGACCTCGGGGAGCAGGTCGCAGAGACGGCGCCCGCGCATTGGCGCATTCCGGCGCCTGACATCTTTCAAGAGCGCTGAGGGGGCGATCGAGCGCATGGCGAGACCTGGAGCACCGAACGCGGCCCCGCCGCCCTTCGCCTCGAGCGCCGCGCAACGCGCCGCGTTGGACGCCGCCCTCGAGCGCGGCGTCTTGGCGTTGGTGGACATCGGCACCGCCAAGGCGACCTGTCTGATCTGCCGGATCGACCGCAATCAGATCGGCGAGGGCGCCGCCGGGCTCGGCGGCTTCGGCGCCGCGCGCATCGTCGGCGCCGGCGTGAACCGCGCCCGCGGCGTCCGTCTCGGCGCCGTCGTCGACATGGAGGAGGCGGAGCGCGCCGTCCGCGCCGCCGTCGACCAGGCGCAGCGGGACTCGGGCGAGAAAGCGACCCACGCCGTCGTCACCCTGTCCGCGGGCTACCCGCGCAGCCACGCGCTGACCGGCGAGACCGCGGTCGAGAAGGAGTCGGTGAGCGAGCGCGACCTCTCCCGCGCCGTCGCCGCCTGCCGCCCGCCATCCGAAGGCGACGGCCGCGAGATCCTGCACGCGATCCCCGTGAACTGGTCGCTCGACGCCGAGCCCCGGGTGCGCGACCCGCGCGGCTTCGCGGGCCGCCGCCTCGGCGTGGACCTGCACGTCCTGACCGTCGCCGAAGGCGCGGTCCGCAATCTCGCTCTGGTGCTCCGCCGGGCCGATCTGGCGCTCGCGGGCGCGGCGGCGACCGGCTACGCCTCCGGCCTCGCCTGCCTCGCCGAAGAAGAGCTCGAAGACGGCGCGGCCTGCATCGATCTCGGCGCCGGCGCGACGACCATCGCCCTGTTCTTGCGCCGCCATCTGGTGTTCGCGGACGCGCTCCGCTTCGGCGGCGAGCACATCACCCAGGACGTGATGCGCGCCTTCGGTCTCGCCTTTCCCGACGCCGAGCGTCTGAAGGTGCTGGAAGGCGCGGCGGTGGTGGGCGAGGGCGCGGGCCGCCAGCGCATCGAGGCCGCCTTCGATCTTGGCCGGTTCAACGGCCAGCCGCCGACGCGGGCGGATCTCGCCACCGCGATCCGCCCGCGCTTCGAGGAGACGCTCGTGCTGGCGCGCGACCGTCTGGAGCAGGCGGGCTTCGCCTTCCTGCCGTCGCGCCGCGTGGTGCTGACCGGCGGCGGCGCGCAGTTGAAGGGCGCCGTCGAGGCCGCCCGCGCCGTCTTTGGCTCGCAGGTTCGCATCGGCCGTCCGCTCCGGATCGGCGGTCTGCCGCCCCAGTTCTCGGGCCCGGCCTTCGCCGCCGTGGCCGGCCTCGCGACCTATGCGGTCCGCGCCCCGGACGCGGTGTGGAGCGCACCGCGGGACGGCGCCAAGGGCGGCGCCGCGGCCCCGCGCTGGGGCGGCCTGTTCCGCTGGCTTAAAGACACCTGGTGATCGGGCTTCGGAGCGGCGCTTCGAGCGTTCTCCGGGACCCGCCTGCGACCACCGCGCCCCGCGGCCCGACCCGTCGTCCGCGCGCGAGAGCAACGCGCCGAACGATTTCGCGCGCCGGTTGAGATCAGGTGTCGACGCCGCGATCTTGAATCGATATCTAGTCGGGAAAATGGGCGAGCTGCGCACATCGAGTGCGTAAGCCCGGCGAGCAAAAACGATCCGGATCGCATAAGGCGAGTTGAGCAGATCGCCATTCGGGTCCGTCCTGCGCGAGCCGGCGACGCAGATCGAGCCCCAACCTTGAGGCGAGCGACGTACCCGACATGGCTATCAAATTTCGCCAGCCCGAAAGCCACGACCTAAAGCCGCGGATCACCGTGCTCGGCGTCGGCGGCGCCGGCGGCAACGCCGTCAACAACATGATCGACAAGGCGCTTGAGGGCGCCGAGTTCATCGCCGCCAACACCGACAGCCAGGCCCTCCAGCAGTCGAAAGCCGACCGCCGCATCCAACTGGGCGCGGCCGTCACCGGCGGCCTGGGCGCCGGCGCGGCGCCCGATGTCGGCGCCGGCGCGGCCGAGGAGAGCCGCGACGAGATCGTCGAGGCCCTCTCCGGCGCCAACATGTGCTTCATCACCGCCGGCATGGGCGGCGGCACCGGCACGGGCGCCGCCCCCGTCATCGCCCAGATGGCGCGCGACCTCGGCATCCTGACCGTCGGCGTGGTCACCAAGCCTTTCGCGTTCGAAGGGCCGCGCCGGATGAAGACCGCGGAGATGGGCATCGAGGAGCTCGCCCGCGTCGTCGACACCCTGATCATCATCCCGAACCAGAACCTGTTCCGCATCGCCGACGAGCGCACCACGTTCGCGGAGGCCTTCGTTCTGGCTGACGACGTGCTCTATCAGGGCGTCAAAGGCGTGACCGACCTCATGGTGCGCCCGGGCATGGTCAATCTCGACTTCGCGGACGTCCGCGCGGTGATGAACGAGATGGGCAAGGCGATGATGGGCTCCGGCGAGGCCGAGGGCGACGGCCGCGCGCTCGCCGCGGCGGAGAAGGCCATCGCCAACCCGCTGCTCGACGACATCACGCTCGAGGGCGCGCGGGGCGTTCTGATCAACATCACCGGCGGCTACGATCTCACGCTGTTCGAGGTCGACGAGGCGGCCAATCGCATCCGCAACGAGGCCGATCCGAACGCCAACGTCATTTTCGGCTCCGCCTTCGACCCCGAGATGGACGGCCGCATCCGGGTCTCCGTGGTGGCGACCGGCATCGACGCCGAAGTCATGTACGCCGTTCAGCGCCCGGGCGCGGCGGTCGCCGCTGCGAAGACGCCGGACGGCGCATCCGCCGAGACCGCGGCGGATGCGGCGGATGCGGAGGGTGCGACGACCGACGGACGCACGACGGCGGCCGCGGAGGCGGAGCCCGAGGACCGGCGACGCTTCGGCGTCGATCCGGTCGACGCGCATCTCCAGCGCGCGCGGAGCGCGTCGCGGCCCGAGGCGGCGACCGGGGCCGGCTCGCCCGCCGTCGCCACCTTGCGCGGCATCGGGGCGGAACGCCGCTTCGGCGAGCAGGAGGACGTCGCCGCGTCCCAGGGCTTCCGCGAGCGCGAAGAGCCGTCCCGCGCCCTGGCCGGCGAGCCGGCGTCCGAACGCGCGTCAGAGCCGACGCTCGAGCGCGCGCCGAGCGAAACCGCAGAGCTGCAAAGCCCGCGCGAGGAGCCGGAGATCTCCGACGCCGCCATGACCAACGCCGCCGCGCGCGAGGCCGCTCGCCCCGAGCCCGAGATGCGGTCTGAGGCCGCCGAGGACGAAGGCGAGGGGGCTCGCTTGGCGGATCGCGATCGTCCGGAGCCGCCCGTCGGGCAGGTGAGCGAGATGGTTCGCAAGATCGCCGATAGCGAGCCGCGCGCCGGCCGCTCCTCCGACGACGGCGGCCGGGTCCAGATTCCGTCCTTCCTGCTGCGGCGCTGATCGCCCGCCGCCGACATTTCGCCTGAGTCGTCAAGTGTTCCTAACGATGTTCGCGGCGATTGAGTGGTCGTTTCTTTCGACTGTGAGCAATAGGCATCATTGAACGTTGCTAATGGTGTCCGCGTTGCAAACCGTAACACAGCGTGAATTGTTGCTTACGCTTCAGAGTGTTATCCACACAATCGGGACGGGCGATTTGGGATGAGGCTATGCAAGCGACGTTGGCGAGGGCGGCGAAGTTCGAAGGCGTAGGCGTGCATAGCGGAGCGCCAGCGACCGCCACAGTGCGGCCGGCGCCCATCGGATCGGGCGTAACGTTCGTTCGGGTCGACGTTTCCGACCGCGACAACCGCATCCCAGCGTCTTTTGACCAAGTCGTCGACACGCGTTTATGCACCGTGATCGGCAACGACGATCAAGTGACGGTGTCGACCATCGAGCACTTGATGGCGGCCCTGGCGGGCCTCGGCGTGACCAACGCGCTGATCGAGATCGACGGCCCCGAGACCCCGATCATGGATGGCAGCTCCGAGCCTTTCGTGCGCGGCCTGATGGCGGCGGGTCTCAAGGCTCAGCGGGTCTCCCAGCGCTCCATCCGGATCCTGAAACGGGTTGAAGTGCGCGATCAGGGCCGCGTGGCGGCGCTGGCGCCGAACAATCGTTTCGAGATGCGTTTCGAGATCGATTTCGAAGAGGCTGCGATCGGCCGCCAGCAGCGCGGCATGACGCTGGTGAACGGCGCCTTCGTCGAGCATCTGAGCCGCGCCCGCACGTTCGGCCGTCTCGCTGACGTCGAGCGTCTGCGCGCGGCCGGGCTCGCCCGCGGCGGGTCTCTCGACAATGCGATCGTCGTCGACGGCGGCCGCGTCCTCAACGAAGGCGGTCTGCGCTATGAGGACGAGTTCGTTCGGCACAAGATGCTCGACGCGATCGGCGACCTGGCGCTCGCCGGCGCGCCGATCATCGGACTTTACGAGGGCGTGTGCGCCGGTCACGAGATGACCAACCGTCTGCTGCACGCGCTGTTCGCGGACGATCAGGCCTGGTGCTGGGAGTTCGACGCGGTCCACGCCGGCGCTGCGCCGCGGAGCTTGGGCGTCGACGCTCCGGTCGCCGCGGCGGGTCAAGCGGCTGCTTAAGGCGCGCCAGTTCCGCCGGGTTCTGCGGCGCGCGCGACTGTGATCAAGGCGGGGCGCGCCGCCCTTGAACAGCCTCGAAAGGCGGGTTGTCTTCACAACCGAAATGATGGCAGTTTGCGCCCGCTCTTCGAGCGGGCTTTCGTGGTCTGGGGCGACGCGAAGGTCCGTCCGGCGCGTCCGACGCACGGGACGGCGCGCGCCGAACGACAAGGGGTTATGACATGTTCTTCCGAACCATGCGTCGCGTCTCGCCGCCCGTCCGCGCGCTCTGCGCGATCGCGCTCTCGCTCACCGTCAGCGCCTGTTCCATGTTCGGCGAGGAGGTGGCGGAGGAGGAACCGCCGGTCGAGAACCTCTATTCCCAGGCCGACGCCGAACTGAACGGCGGCAACGAGCGCAAGGCGGCCGAGTTGTTCGACGAGGTCGAACGCCTCTACCCGACCTCCCGCTGGGCCAAGCGCGCCATCATCATGTCCGCCTACGCCTCCTATGAGTACGGGGACTACGACAAGGCCGCCCTCACCGCGCAGCGCTTCCTCGAATTCTACCCCTCCGACAAGGACGCGCCCTACGCGCAATACCTGATCGCCCTCAGCCACTACGATCAGATCACCGATGTCGGCCGCGACCAGGCCCGGACTCAGCTTGCCCTCCAGTCTCTGCGCGAGCTGATCAATCGCTACCCGAACAGCGAATACGCCCGAGAGGCGAAGCTGAAGCTCGATCTCACGCTCGACCACTTGGCGGGCAAGGAGATGGAGGTCGGCCGTTACTACTTGAAGCGCCGCGAATATGTCGGCGCCATCAACCGCTTCCGCACGGTCGTCACCGACTATCAGACTACCAGCCACGTGCCCGAGGCGCTGCACCGTCTGGTCGAGGCCTATCTCGCGCTCGGCGTGGAGAACGAGGCGAAGTCCGCCGCCGCGGTCCTTGGCCACAACTTCCCGGGCTCGCCCTGGTATCAGGACAGCTACGCCCTCCTGACGGGCCGCGACCTGCGCCCCGAGGCGGACGAGAACAGTTGGATCGTGCGGGTCTATGACCGCGTCGTGAAGGGCAAGTGGCTCTGAGCGACGCGCCTCGCGCACCTGCCGAAGCCGCCCGCGCCGCTCGGACGCCGGCGGCGCGTCTGCGGCGCTTGTCGATACGCGACGTCGTTCTGATCGACGCGCTGGACATCGATTTCGCGCCCGGGCTGAACGTCCTGACCGGAGAGACCGGGGCCGGCAAATCGATTCTGCTCGACGCTCTCGGCCTGACGCTCGGCGCGAAGGCCGGGCCCCATCTGGTGCGCCCGGGCGCCCAGCGCGGGGTCGCCGCCGCCGCCTTCCTGGTGCCGCCGGACCATCCCGCCGCCTATCGCCTGGCCGAACTCGGCATCGGCGACGCCGGCGCGATCGAAGGCCGCGAGCCGTTCGAACTGATCCTCCGCCGCGTCGTGCCGGTCGACGGCCGCGCCCGCGCTTTCGTCGACGACCAGCCGGTGGGTCTCGCGACCCTGCGCGCGCTCGGCGCCGATCTGGTCGACATCCACGGCCAGGGCGAGGATCGCGCGGTTTCGGACGCCCGCGGCCGGCGCGCCGCGCTCGACGCCTACGCGGGCATCGGCGACGCGGTCTCCGATCTCCGCCGCCGCCACGCCGCCTGGCGCGAAGCGGCCGCGAAGGCCGACAGCGTCGCCGCCTCGCTTTCCAAGGCGGACGCCGATCGCGACTTCCTCGCCCACGCGGTCTCGGAGCTGTCGGACGCAGCGCCCACGTCCGGAGAGGAGACGCGCCTCGAGGCCGAGCGCCGTCGCCTGAAAGCCGCCGAACGCATCGCCGGCGCAGTGGACGACGCGGCCCGAGCCGCCGCCGCGGCGGGGGGATCCGGCGCGCTGGGCGCCGCCGCCCGCAGGCTCGCCCGCGCCCTCGACCGGCTCGAGATCGGCGAGGCCGACCTCGCCGACGACGATCGCGCCGCCCTCGACGCCGCCTTGGCGGCGCTCGATCAGTGCCTCGAAAGCGTCGAAGCTGCGGCCGGCGCCGTCTCCGCCGCCGCCGAGCGCTTCGCCCCCGACGCCGATGCGCTCGAGGCCGCCGAGGCGCGTCTGTTCCAACTCCGGGCCCTCGCGCGGAAGCATCGTGTGACCATGGACGATCTGCCCGCGCTGGCCGAGCGCCTCTCCGCCGATCTCGCGACGTTGGAGGACGGCGCCGCGCGCCAGGCCGCGGCCGAAGCCGCCGCCGCCCGCGCCGCCGCGCTCTATCGAGAGGCCGCCCGCGCGATTTCCACGCGCCGCGAGGCCGCCGCGGCCGCGTTCGATGCGGAGATCGCCCGAGAGCTGCCCGACCTCCGTCTCGCCCGCGCGGCATTCCGCACCCAAGTCTCGCCGAGCGACGACCCCGCAGACGCCGGCCCCGAGGGCGTCGACCGGGTCGCTTTTCTCGCGGCTTTCAACCCGGGAGCGGCGCCCGCGCCCGTCGAGAAGACCGCCTCCGGCGGCGAGCTGTCGCGCCTGCTCCTCGCTCTGAAAGTCGCGCTCGCTCAGCCTGGAAGCGCGTCGCTCGGGCCGATCCTGGTGTTTGACGAGATCGATCGCGGCGTCGGCGGCGCGGCGGCGGACGCGGTCGGCCGGCGGCTCCAGCGCCTCGCCCTCGCCGGCGGCGGGCGCGCGCCCGACGACCCGCCCCGCGGCCAGGCCATCGTCGTGACCCACGCCCCCCAGATCGCCGCCCGCGCCGATCGCCACTGGCGCATCGAGAAGCGGGTCGTCGCCGAGCAGGAGACCCGGACCGACGTGACCCAGCTCGATCCCGAGGCGCGCCGCGAGGAGGTCGCGCGGATGCTGGCCGGGGCCGAGGTGACCGACGCGGCCCGCGCCGCCGCCGCCGATCTGATCGGGGCCGCGGCGCCCTGATGGCGCGCCTCGGGCGTTCAAAAGGGCGTGCGAGAGGGCGTCCAATAGAACCGCTCGCACGATTGTGAGCCGCCGCCGTGCGGCCTCGGTGCGGAGCCCGCTTACGTTTTTTCCCGGAACCGCCTACCTGTGTTTGAAAACATCTCGCCCGCAGGAGCCGCTTGATGAGCTTTGGCAGCGCATCGTTGAAATCCGTCGCGCAGGGCGCGCTCCTGGCCGCCGCCGCTCTTGTGCTCACGGCGCCTCTCGCCGTCGCCGTCACCGCGCCCGAGATCGCGCGGAGCGACCGCGCCGAGGCGCGCCTCCACGCCGATGTCGACGCCATCGCGCCGGGCGAGCCCGCGACCCTGGCGCTCGAGATCCGCCACGCCGGTGGCTGGCACACCTATTGGCGGAACCCGGGCGACAGCGGCGAGCCGACCTCGATCCGCTGGAGCGCGCCCGAGGGCGTCGAGATCGGCCCGATCGAATGGCCCGCGCCGATCCGCTTCCTCGCGTCCGGCATCATGAGCTACGGCTACAAGGCCGACACCGCGCTTTTGTCCTCGATCGCCGTCCCGGAGGACTGGCCGATCGGCGTGCCGGTGGACGTGACCGCCGACGCGGTCTGGCTGGTCTGCTCGGACGAGCTGTGCATTCCCGAGCAGCAGAGTTTCACGCTCCGCATCCCGACATCGCCGACGCCCTTCGCCGACCCCGCGGCGGCGGCGCTCGTCTCCGCCTCCCGCTCGGCGCAACCCGCCGAGGCCGGCGTCGCCGCGCGCTGGATCGCGAACGAGGAGGCCTTCGCGCTCGACCTCGCCCTGCCGGAACTCGCCTCCGCTAAGGACGTCGTCTTCCTGCCCTACGACTGGGGCGTGATCGACCACGCCGCGGCGCAGAGCGTGACGACGACCGCCGAGGGCGTGCGGCTGACGACCGAGCGCGGCGACGGCCCCGCGACCGGTCCGGTCGGCGGCGTGATCCTCGCGGTCGACGACAGCGGGGCCGAGCCGGCGAGCATCGCTCTGGCGATCGAAGCCTCGCCCGCCCCGGATGGAGCCCCGCCGCCGGCGCTTGGGGCCGCGGCGGGCGGAGCAGGAGGAGGCGGTCCTGGTGCGGGCGGTCCTGGAGTAGGTTTGGCGCTCGGTCCGTTCGGCGCGGGCGCGGCGGGCGTCGCGCTCGCGGCGCTCTTCGCCTTCGCGGGCGGCCTGATCCTGAACCTGATGCCCTGCGTCTTCCCGGTGCTCGCGCTGAAGGCGGTTTCTCTCGCCAAGCATGGCGACGCCGACCCGCGCGAGCGCACGGCCCAGGGTCTCGCTTACGGCGCGGGCGTGCTGGCGAGCTTCCTCGCCTTCGCCGCCGCGCTTTTGGCGCTGAAGGCGGCCGGGGCTTCCGTCGGCTGGGGCTTCCAGCTGCAGAGCCCGCTGGTGGTGGCGGCGCTCGCCTACATCCTATTCGCGGTCGGGCTCAACCTCTCGGGCGTGTTCGAAATGCCGAGCTCCTACGCCGGCGTCGGCGGATCGCTGGCCGCGCGCGACGGCGCGACGGGCAGCTTCTTCACCGGCGTGCTCGCCGCCGTGGTCGCCTCGCCCTGCACGGCGCCCTTCATGGGCGCGGCGCTCGGCTATGCGCTGACCCAGAGCCCCGCGACCACCATCGCGGTGTTCGCCGCGCTGGCGCTCGGCTTCGCCGCGCCGATCATGCTGCTCTCCGCCTCGCCCGCGCTCGCCCGGATGCTGCCGAAGCCCGGCGCCTGGATGGAGCGCTTCCGCCAGGCGCTCGCCTTCCCGATGTACGCCGCCGCGGCCTGGCTGCTGTGGGTCTTGGGCGGCCAGGTCGGGGTCGACGCGTTGTTCGCGGCGCTGATCGGATTGGTGCTGGTCGCGCTCGCCGCCTGGGCGCTCGGCGTCGGCAAGCCCGCCTCGGTCGCCGGCCGCCGCGTCGCCGGGGCGGTCGCGGTCGCCGCTCTGATCGGGGCCCTGTTCGCGCTGACCCCCGCCATCGAGGATGACGGCGCCGCCCCGGCCCGCGCCGCTCAGTCGGCCGCCGACGGCGGAACGGGCGCGCCTTCCCAGCCCTACAGCCCGGATGGCCTCGCCGCGCTCCAGGCCGAGGGCCGCCCGGTGTTCCTGAACGTCACCGCCGACTGGTGCATCAGCTGCAAGGTGAACGAACGCCTCGTGCTGGGCGGCGAGAGCTTCCGGAGCGCTCTGGAGGGGGCCGACGCGGTCTATGTCAAGGGCGACTGGACCCGGCGCGACGACGAGATCACGGCGCTCCTGGAGCGGTTCGGCCGCGTCGGCGTGCCGCTCTACGTCGTGTACCCGGCGGACGGCTCGGCGCCCGAGGTGCTGCCCCAGATCCTGACCGGAGACATTGTGCAGGGCGCGTTGCGCGCCGCCGCGCGCTGACCAGCTTCTCGGTCGGTCGGCGCTCGGAGGCGGGCGACGGCCGGCGGGGGGTCTGCGCCGCGCTTCCGGGGAGGGGCGGCGCCTCGAGTGAGTGAAAGCGATCAAATCTGACGAGCCCGAACAGAAGGGGACACGCCATGTTCAAGCTTGACCGCCGCGCGCTTCTCGCCGGCGCCGCCGCGCTGATGCTGGCGCCGGTTTACGCGGCCGCCAACCTGGAGCCCAACGCCGCCGCGCCGAGTTTCGCCGCTGTCGACACCGCCGGCGCGACCGTCGATCTGGCGGCGCTGAAGGGCCGCACGGTGGTCCTCGAATGGACCAACCACCAGTGCCCCTTTGTCGCGAAGCACTACCGCAGCGGCAATATGCAGGCCTTGCAGAAAGACGCTGCGGCGGCGGACGTGACCTGGATCTCGATCATCTCCTCCGCGCCGGGCCGGCAAGGCTTCGTCGAGGCGCTCGAGGCCGACGCCATCGCCGAGGAGCAGGGCGCGATCCGCGCCCACACCGTGCTCGATCCGACCGGCGAGATCGGCAAGCTCTACGGCGCCCGCGTGACGCCCCAGATGGTCGTGATCGACCCCGCGGGCGAGATCGCCTATATGGGCGGCATCGACGACATCCCCACCGCCGACATGGCGGACATCCCGCGCGCGACCAACTATGTCCGCGCCGCGCTCGACGCCCTGGCGGCGGGTCGGACGCCGGAGGTCCAATCGGCCCGGCCCTACGGCTGCTCGATCAAATACGCGTCCTGATCGCGACGGGGGGGGGGGCGGCGCCGCCCGGCTCCG
>JBCBRF010000112.1:0-11770 GCA_039819865.1 Pseudomonadota bacterium
TCTCCGCCGCGCCCCGCTCGGGACAAACAATTGCCGCCGGGCGGGCGCGACGGAGACGTCGCAGGCGGGGGCTCAGGCGGACCCTTTACCGCCCGACGATCGACCGCCCGATGATCGCCCGCCCGATGATCGCCCGCCCGGCGCGCTCCCGCCCCGCGGCGCGGCGGGAGCGCCCTTCTCGTCCTTCTCGTCCTTGCGATCGCGGGCCCGCTTCTCCCGCTGAGCCGGGGTCTCGACCGACAGTCCGAGCTGCTCTCGGAGGACGCGGGCCTTCACCTCCTCCCAACCGCCCCGCGGCAGCTCGCCAAGCCGGAAGGGGCCGTAGCCGATGCGAATCAGTCGGTTCACGGAGAAACCAAGCGCCTCGAGCGCGCGGCGGATCTCGCGGTTCTTGCCCTCGCGGAGGCCGATGGTCAGCCAGGCGTTGGCGCTTTTCTCCGCATCGCGGCGGTCGGACGGGCCGTCGTCGATGGCGACCGCCATCGGCTGGTAGTCGACGCCGTCGACGGTGATCCCGCGCTCGAGCGGGGCGAGGGTCCGCGGCGTCGGGCGGCCATGGACGCGCACGCGGTAGCGACGAAGCCAGCCGGTCGAGGGCAGCTCCAGCCGCCGCTTCAGGGCGCCGTCGTTGGTCAGGAGCAGCAGTCCCTCGGAGGCGAGGTCGAGCCGGCCGACCGTCATCACCCTCGGCAGGCCGCCGGGCGCGCCGATCGGCAGGTGGTCGAACACCGTCTCGCGGCCCTGCTCGTCCCGCGCCGAGGTCACGAGGCCCGCCGGCTTGTGGTAGCGCCAAAGTCGGGGCGGCTCCGGCTCCGCGACGGGCGCGCCGTCGACCGTGATCGCATCCTCCGGCGTGACGTTCCGCGCCGGGCTCTCGAGGCGAACTCCGTTCACCGCGACGCGGCCGGCCTCGATCATGCGCTCGGCGTCGCGGCGGGAGGCGACGCCGGCGCGGGCGAGGACCTTGGCGATGCGCTCTCCCGCCACGCGTTCTCCTGAGAGGCGCTCTCCGGAGGCGCTGGCCTCGTCCGGCGCGGCGGGGCTCGCGGCGACGGCGGGCTTTCGCAGGCCGGGTTTCGCGGGGCGGCGCGGTTTCGAGGGCGGCGGTTTCGAGGGCGGCGGTTTCGAGGGCGGCGGCATGGGGGTCTCGGCGGCGGGCGCTTCGGGGAGGGCCGGGCGTAGCACAGACTCAGCCCCGAGCGGCAGCCCCCATGCGGCGCGTCCTAATGCGGGGCGCGGCCTTTACGGAGGAAGCACGATGCGGCACTCCTCGTCGATGATCCTCGCCACACGCTCCTCGCCGCCTGCGACCCTGCGGACCGAGCGCCTCGCCGGGCGGCCGTTCCGGCGGGAGGACTGGCTTCTCGTCCATGCGCTGCAGTCGGATCCGCGAACCGGCGCCTGGCTTCGCGGGCCGCACCTGCCCCCCTGCGAGGATCGCTCGCAGACCATCGCGGCGCGCTTCGCGGAGGCCTGGGCCGCGGACGGGCTTGGGCCCTATGTGTGGCGCGCCGGCGTCCGCGATGTCGGCTATGCGGGCCTGCGGCGCTCCCGGTTGCCGGGCGGGGGAGAGCTCGAGGTGCTTTGGGCGATTCTGCCGGAGCATCAGGGCCGCGGCTACGCGACCGAGGCGGCGCAGGCGGCGATCGACGCAGACGGGCGCGGGGTCGGCCTCGTCAGCTGGACGACGCCCGAGAACCGCGCCTCGATCCGGGTGATGGAGAAGCTCGGGCTCCGCTACGACTGCGATCTCGTGTGGGCGGACCAGCCGCATGTGGTCTATCGGCGGCCGGCGGGCGGAGAACCGGGCGATGACGGAGCGCGCCTTTTCGATGGATAGCCCCGGCATGGCGGCGGCGCTGGCGGCCGCACGCGCGGCGGCGGCGCGCGGCGAGGTGCCGGTGGGCGCGGCGCTCTGGGATCCGGCGACCGCGCAGGCGGTCGCGGTCGCCGGCAACGAGACCCGGGCCCGGCCCGACCCGACCGCGCATGCGGAGATGCTGGTCCTGCGCGCGGGGGCCGAGGCGCTCGGCCGAGAACGGCTCGACGGGCTCGACCTCTATGTTACGCTCGAGCCCTGCCCGATGTGCGCGGGCGCTATCTCGGCGGCGCGGATCCGCCGGCTCTACTACGGCGCCGCGGATCCGAAGTCCGGCGGGGTGGATCACGGGCCGCGGGTGTTCGCCCATCCGACCTGCCACCATGCGCCGGAGGTCTATGGCGGCATCGGCGAGGCGGATAGCGCGGCGCTCCTGCGCCGGTTCTTCGAAGCGCGGCGCTGAGCAGGGGATCGCGATGGCCTTGTCGCATATTCAGGCTTGCTTGAACGGCGGACGCTCGCGGGCGGAGCATCCTCGTCTGCCGATTTCGGCGTCGGACCTTGCGCTGGACGCGTCGGCGGCCATCGCCGCCGGGGCGCGATCGCTCCACGTCCATCCGAGAGACGCGTCCGGCGCAGAGACGTTGGAGCCAGGGGCCGTGACCGCCGCGCTCGCCGCAATCCGAGCGGCGTGCGACGCGCCTGTCGGCGTCGGGACCGGAGCCTGGATCGCGCCAGGAGGCTCGGCGCGGCGGGCGCTGATCGCCGCCTGGCCGCGGCCCGATATGGGCGGTCCCGACTTCGCCTCGGTGAACCTGAACGAGCCGGACGCGCCGGCGGTGACCGCGCTGCTCGCGGGTCGCGGCATCGGCGTGGAGGCGGGGCTCTGGACCGTCGCGGACGCCGAACGCTTCGTCGCGGCGCTCGCAGACGGGCGGATCGCGGCGTCCGCCTGCCTTCGGGCGCTCATCGAGATGACGGAAGAGGAGCCGGGGCGGGCGCTCGAGACGGCCCGGGCGATTCGCGACATTCTCGATCGGGCGGAGGTCGCGCTTCCGATCCTGCTGCACGGCGCCGGCGGATCGGTCTGGGCCTGCGTGGCGGAGGCCGCCCGATGGGGCGTCGCGACCCGGGTCGGCTTCGAAGACGGGCTCCACACGCCTGACGGCGCTCTCGCCGCCGACAACGCCGCCCTGGTCCGAGCGGCGGCGCACGGACCGTAGGCCCGCGGCCATGAGCGGCGCGGCGCGTCGGTCGGGGCGCTTCAGCGCGACAGGATCTTCTCGAGTTCGATCACGTCTCGGATCGGACGGCCGGTCTGACCCATGATCTCCCGATCCTGCGGCAGGTCTTTCAGCCGGCGGACCAGCTCGAAGCCGCCGACATGACGCGCGCGGATCGAGAACCCGCAGGCGCGGTAAAAGGCGATCGCGCCCCTATTGTCATCCGTGGTCTCGACGCGCAGGCGCGTTGCGCCCCGATCTCGCGCCAGCCCCTCCGCCGCCGCGAGAAGGCGGGCGCCGACTCCGCGGCGCCGCCGGACGCTCTTGATCGCGAGGAGTTCGAGCGCGCCCGACGGCCCCATCAAGGGCGCCTCGTCCGCGTGGATCAGGAACCCCGCCTGCGCGCCGCGCCGCTCCGCGATCCAGCCGGGCTGCGCGCGAAGGTCCATCAGCCGCGCCGAGGCCACGATGACGGGTCCGCCGAGCTCGACGCTCTGCGCGGCGACCCAAGGCGCATCCTCCGGCCCGATCGGGCGCACCAGCAGATGCTCCGCCATCCGTTTCAGCCGTTCGGCGGGCGTCCCCCCCTCCCCCTCAGACGCTCACTGTCTCCATCACGCTCGGCGCGACCACCCGCGTCGGCGCCATGGCGGCGGCGAAAGCGTCGGCGGATTGCGCCAGCAGCGGGAAGGTCTGGTAGTGGCAGGGGATCACCGTATCGAACTGGAAGAACTTCTTGCAGGCGAAGGCGGCTCGGCCCGCATCCATGGTGAAATGGCCGCCGATCGGGACGATGCCGACCTTGGGCTTATGCAGCTCCTGGTAGAGGCCCATGTCCGAGAAGACGTCGGTGTCGCCCATGAAATAGAGGCTCTCGCCGCCGGCCTCGAGGATGAAGCCGCACTCGGCGCCGAGGGCGAAGGGCTTCTCGTCGACCACGGTCGAGCTGCTGTGGACCGCATGGACCAGGGTCGCGCGCACGCCGCCGAGATCGACCGTCCCGCCCTTGTTGAACCCGATCCCGCCCTCGACGCCGAGCCAGCCGACCAGTTCGACGATCCCGACGGGCTTCGCCCTGGTCTTTTCGCAGATCTCCTTGGCGTCCGCGGCGTGGTCGAAATGGGCGTGGCTCACCAGGACATGGGTGGCGCCGGCGATCGCCTCGTCGCGCTTCGCCTCGTCGAAGCTCGGATTGCCGCGCAGCCAGGGATCGACCAGCAGGGTGAGGCCGCCGGCCTCGATGCGAAAGCCGGCGTGGCCGAGCCAGGTGATGGTCCAGGTGCTCATGGTCGCGCTCCTTGCAGAAAGTTCCCGCGGTCTTTGAAGGCGGGGCGGCGGGCGCGGTCAAGGGGCGGGGTCAAGGGGCGAGCCCCATTGATGAGACCTGAGGATCAGACCTGAGGTTGAGACCTGAGGTTGAGACCTGGGGTCCAACCCTTGGGCCGAACCGCGTCGCGCGCCCACCCTGGCGGGTCTCCCGGCGGAGCCGGCCGTCGCCCGCATCGATCCGCGCGCGGCGGTCGGGCGGTCCGGGATCGAAGACCGCGCGAGCGGCGGCCGAAGGCCGTCCTTGACCGCCCGGGCGCGGCGCGCGAGGCGGGGCGGCGACGGCCGGATGCGTCGGGAGACCCTGGGGCTCTCCCGGTGGTGAGCGCCCGAGCGCCCCGACGCCTCCTCTTTCGCGATCAACCGCAGGGCCGGGCGCCGCGATCGCGGCCGCGATCGCCGGTTTCGACGGGGCTCGACGCCCCGGCGGAACCGGGCGCGCCGCACATCTCTCAGCAACCGATCAGAGCCACCATTTCTCCGGCTTGGCCGCGAAGCCCGCGGCCTGTTCGAGGGCGGTTGCGGCGTTCAGCAGCTCCGCCTCGCCCCAGGGCCTGCCGATCAGCTGCAAGCCGAGCGGCAGCCCGCCCGCGTCGAGCCCCGCGGGGACCGAGATCCCCGGCAGGCCCGCCAGATTCACGGTCACGGTGAAGACGTCGTTCAGATACATCTTCACCGGATCCTCCATCGCCGGATCGCCGAGGCCGAAGGCGGCGGACGGGGTGGAAGGGGTCAGGATGGCGTCGACGCCGCTCTCGAACGCCTGCTCGAAGTCGCGCTTGATCAGCGTCCGCACCTTCTGGGCGCGAAGATAGTAGGCGTCGTAATAGCCCGCGGAGAGCACATAGGCGCCGATCATCACCCGACGCTTCACCTCCGCCCCGAAGCCCTCGGCGCGGGTCTTCTCGTACATCTCGGTCACGCCGTCGCCCGCCGACAGGCCCGCGCGCAGGCCGTATTTCACGCCGTCATAGCGGGCCAGGTTCGAAGAAGCCTCGGCGGGCGCGATGATGTAATATGCGGGCAGCGCGTATTTGGTGTGGGGCAGCGAGATCTCGCGGATCTCGGCGCCCGCCGCCTTCATCCAGTCGACGCCTTTGTCCCAGACCTCGACGATCTCGGCCGGCGCGTCGTCGAGCCGGTACTCGCTCGGCACGCCGATCACCTTGCCCTTCACGTCGCCGACGCAGGCGGCCTCGAAATCGGGGACCTCGATCGGCGCGGAGGTGCTGTCCATCGGGTCCTCGCCCGCCATCGCGCCGAGCATGATGGCGGCGTCGCGCACGGTCTTGGTCATCGGACCCGCCTGATCGAGCGAAGAGGCGAAGGCGACGATCCCCCAGCGCGAGCAGCGGCCGTAAGTCGGCTTCAGGCCCACGATGCCGGTGAAGGCGGCGGGCTGGCGGATCGAGCCGCCGGTGTCGGTGCCGGTCGCGGCCAGGCACAGATCCGCCGCCACCGCGGAGGCGGAGCCGCCGGAGGAGCCGCCGGGGGTCAGGTCCGCATTCCCGGTGTTCGACTTCCAGGGGTTCACCACCGGGCCGTAACAGCTGGTCTCGTTCGAGCTGCCCATGGCGAACTCGTCCATGTTCAGCTTGCCGAGCATCACAGCGCCCGCCTCCCACAGCTTGCGGGTGACGGTCGACTCATAGGCCGGCTTGAAGCGCGCGAGGATGTTCGAGGCCGCCTGGCTCTCGACGCCGTCGGTGCAGAACAGGTCCTTGATCCCCAGCGGGATCCCGCACATCGCCGGCGCGTCGCCGGCGGAAAGCCTCGCATCAGCGGCGTCCGCCATGGCGCGCGCCTTCTCGGGCGTCTTGTGAACCACCGCGTTCAGCCGGTCCGCCGCCTCGATCGCCTCCAGGCAGGCGTCGGTCACCTCGCGGGCGGAGAAGCGCTTGGCGCGAAACCCGTCCCGGGCCTCGGCGATGGTGAGTTTGGTCAGTTCAGCAGACAACGGCGCGGCTCGCTTTGATGGATCCGAAGACGCGCGCGGCGCATGCGGCGCGCTCCCTTAGGCGTCGGTCTAGCCGAGCCTCAGGCGCGGATTCAACGCTTCTCCGCCGAGAGAAGGCCGAACGAGAGAGGGCCGAACGAGAGAGGGCCGAACGAGAAAGGGCCAAGGTCCGCGCCTCATGCGCCAAGAGAGACGCGCGAGCCGAGCGGCGGGATCATCAAGGCGCCCCCGCTTTAGCCCGACGCCCGCCAGCCCGCCGTCGGGAGATCCGCCCCCGCCGAAACGGGAGCGCGCCGTCGCTCAGGATCTATTGCGGCGCGCCGGTTTCGGTCCGCTTGAAGCTTTCGAAGACCGAGCTTTTGCCGCGATTGAGCGCGTCGCCGATGATGCCGCGCTCGAACGTCTCGGTCTGGCCGCCGATCACGTTGATCGGCGCGTCCTGCTGACCGCTCTGGGCCTGGGGCTCCTCGCCGAACGGCGTCACCTGCTCGCGCTCCGGCGTTTCCGGGTATTCGCCTGGCAGTTCGTAGCCCGGCGCGAGATCGCCCGTGTCAAAGCCTGCGCCGAAGCCCGGGTAGTTGTCCCGACCGTTCTGTTGGCCGAGCGCCGGACCCGCGACGATAACCGTCGCCACCAACGCCGCCGCCACTCTCGTGATGCGCATTTCGAATCTCCGCCTGTGCGTCTCGATCAGGATATGGGACGGGCCGGGCCAGGTGAAAGCGCCAAGCGCCGCGCATGGGCGGCTCGACGCGGAAACCGCGATCGTGTGCGATAAACCTCACGCTTGGAGGAAAGCGCTCCCAGAAGCAGGCGCGTTCCGCAGAGCGCCGCAAATCTCTCGTCCTCGGCTCCCCGGCTCCCCGGCGCTGCTTCCTGGACGCGCGCCGGCGCGACGGATCAGTCAACGACCTTCGGCACCACGAAAAAGCCCTCGCGCGCGTCCGGCGCGTTGCCGAGCACCGCGGCCGCGTCGCCGCCGGCCGTCACCTCGTCCGCGCGCCGCTTAAGTCGCATCGGCGTCACAGAGGTCATCGGCTCGACGCCCTCGACATCGACCTCGCCCAACTGCTCGACCCAGGAGAGGATTCGGTTCAGCTCGCCGGTCAGAGGGGCGACGTCCGCCTCCGCCACCTCGATCCGCGCGAGGCGCGCCACCTTGCGCACCGTGTCGTCGTCAACGCTCATTCAACTCCGCTCCTCGCCGTTGGCGTCCGCGCGCATCGCTCTCGCAGTCGGGCGCTCCGCCCCCGCGATCTCGCCCGGCGCGCCCGGGAAAACAACCCGTCTTCGCTGTGCGCCGCCCCGGCCGGGCGGCGGCGGCCCGCCCCGCTTCGCGCGGTGGCCAAACCGCGTCGCGTGGGGCATAACGGCCTCGGCGATAAGGCTCGGGGATCCGCTCTCGAGACGCAAGATCTTATCGAAGGAGTGGTCGATGGAACGAGACTTTGGGGCCGGACGCGCGCTGATCCTGGCGGCGGCGCTGTTGGGGGCGGGCGTGTTCGCCGCTCGGCCGGCGGAGGCGCAAGCGCCGAAAAGCTGGGGCGAGGTCGGCGACAGTCTCGGGCGGGCCGGCGACGCCTTCGTGCGCGACGCGGGCCGGGTCGGGCGCGCCGCCCGCGAGATGGTGACGGGCTCGCCGCAGGGCGCGGTCGGCGAGCCGACCGAAGACGCGACGCCGATCGACGAGGGGCTCAGCCGCGACGGCTCGCCGTTCAACTCCGATCGCACCGTCGAAGAGCGCAACGCCGCCGGCCTCGCCGCTCGCCGGCTCGGACCGGACGCGACGGTCGCCAGCATCGAGGGCGTACGTCGACCGGAGGAAGAGCCGGGCGTGCTCGAGCTGCGCTTGCGGCTCACCAACAACGAGGTCTGGGACGCGCGGCTCGAGCCGAGCGCGCAGGGCGAGTTGCAGGTCGAAAGGCTGCAGCGCATCGAGTGATCGGCGCGCTCGGCCTCCGTGCGGCGCGCCCTGAAGGCCAATCAATGACGGCGGATCGATGAGGCTCGAGGGATGAGCGTCGACCGAGAGGCGCGCCGTCTGGCCGTCCGAGCGATCGGCGCGCGCGGGCGCGGTCAGGTGTCCCGCGAGGCGTTCGGGCAGGGCGCGCGACGGGCGCTCGCCTCGGGCGGCGACCGCGGCGTCGGCGCGGCGATGATCGGGGCGGAGGCGGTGTTCGAGGCGGATGGCGAGCGGGCGGAGGACGCGCCGCCCCGCCAGACGCTCGACCCGGACGAGCGCGCAATGCTGGCGCGCATCCACCGCTTCCTGCGGTCGGACGCGCCGTACGCGTGGGACGATCCGGACCTTTTTTCCGTGATGGACCGCGCCGAGCGCGCGCTGTTCGAGGCCCGCGGCGGCCTGCGGCCGGGATCTCGACTGTCGCTCGTGGGCCTGGTCTTCGTCGGCGCCGCGGCGCTGGTCGGAATTGGGCTCTGGGCGTTTGGGGCGACGCCCGGCTCCGCCCTCGCGCTCGGCGCGCTGGCCGGCGGACTCGCCGCGGCGCCGCTCGGCGCGATGCTCTGGTCCGGCGCCTCCGGAGCGCGGGCGCGGCGCGCGCGCGAGGACCTGTCGCTCTGGCCGGCCCCGCCGGATCGAGAAGGCTCCCCCTAGTGAAGAAGCTCCGGCGTCGCCCTGTCCGGTCGCGCTCCGCGCCCAGCTCTTGCCCGGGCCGCCGCCCGGCACTATCCGACACGAAGCGCAGTTCAGGAGCAGACCCATGGCCGACTTGACCTTCGAAGAGCCGAAAGCCGCGACCATCGCCGGCGTGAGCGGAGACTGGGAGATGGTCATCGGCATGGAGGTCCACGCCCAGGTGCTCTCGAACGCGAAGCTGTTCTCCGGCGCCTCGACCCGGTTCGGCGCGGAGCCGAACGCGAACGTGTCGCTGGTCGACGCCGGGATGCCCGGCATGCTGCCGGTGATCAACGAGTTCTGCGTCGAGCAGGCGGTCCGCACCGGGCTCGGCATCAAGGCGGCGATCAATCTGCGCTCGGTGTTCGACCGGAAGAACTACTTCTACCCGGACCTGCCGCAGGGCTATCAGATCAGCCAGTTCAAGCACCCGATCGTCGGCGAGGGCGAGGTGATCGTCGACCTGGAGCCCGGGATCGCACGGCGGGTCCGGATCGAGCGGATCCATCTCGAGCAGGACGCCGGCAAGTCGATCCACGACATGGATCCGGAGTTCTCCTTCGTCGATCTGAACCGCACCGGCGTCGCGCTGATGGAGATCGTCTCGCGGCCCGACATCCGCTCGGCGGAGGAAGCGGCGGAGTATCTCCGGAAGCTGCGCACCATTCTGCGCTATCTCGGGGCCTGCGACGGCAACATGCAGGAAGGCTCGATGCGGGCGGATGTGAACGTGTCGGTCTGCCGCCCCGGCGACTATGAGCGGTTTCGGGCGACCGGCGATTTCAGCCATCTCGGCACGCGCTGCGAGCTGAAGAACATGAACTCGATGAAGTTCATCCAGGCCGCGATCGAATACGAGGCGCGGCGGCAGATCGCGGTGCTCGAGGATGGCGGCGCGGTCGAGCAGCAGACCCGGCTCTACGACCCGAAGAAGAACGAGACGCGACCGATGCGCTCCAAGGAGGAGGCGCATGACTATCGCTATTTCCCGGATCCAGACCTGCTGCCGCTCGAGATCGACCAGGCCTGGGTGGACGCGATCGCCGCCAGCCTGCCCGAGCTGCCGGACGCGAAGATGGCGCGGCTGGTCTCGGAGTACGGCGTCACGGCCTATGACGCGCGGGTGCTCACGGCGGAGCCCGCCAATGCGGCGTTCTTCGAAGAGGTCGCGGCGGGGCGGGACGGCAAGCTGTCGGCCAACTGGGTGATCAACGAGCTGTTCGGGCGGCTCAACAAGGAAGAGCAGGACCTCGCCGACAGCCCGGTCTCCGCGGCGCAGCTCGGCGGGCTGGTGGCGCTGATTTCCGACGCCGTGATCTCCGGCAAGATCGCCAAGGACGTGTTCGAGATCCTGTGGAGCGAGGGCGGCGATCCGGCGGAGATCGTGGAGAGCCGCGGGCTCAAGCAGGTGACGGATACGGGCGCGATCGAGGCGATCGTCGATCAGGTGATCGCCGACAATCCCGAGCAGGTCGAGAAGGCGAAGGCCAAGCCCAACCTCGCGAAATGGTTCGTCGGCCAGGTGATGAAAGCGACCGGCGGCAAGGCCAATCCGCAGGCGGTCAGCGACCTGGTGATGGCGAAGCTCGGCCTGGAGTGACGCGCGTTCCGCCGCGGCGCGCGAAGCCTCATTCGCCGGAGCCGCCGTCGCACGGACGAAAGCGGCGGGCGCGGGGGGCGGCGCAAGGATCGCAGACCGCGTCAGCGGCGGTCCGAAACCCGGTTTCGGGCCGTCCTTGCGCCGAACCGCGCGGTCGGCGAGGCCGGCCGCGCGACGGCAGATCGGGCGAAGGAGGCGGCCCCATTCGCGGGTGAGCCCGAGCCATCGCGCCCACGAATGCTTCGCTCCGCCCCCAACCCTTCAGGCGCGCGGCGGCGTCGGGGCGGGTAGGCGCGACGGCGGCGGCTCGCGGACCGGGACGGCGGGTGGGAGACGCCGGCGCGCGCCCGACCCGCCCGATCCGGATCAGAGGACGAAATCGTCCTCGGTCAGCGACGCCGCTTGCACCCCGGCGAGGGTCGCCTGATGGGTCCCGTCGAGGGTCAGGACGGCGTCCGCGCCCGACTGGCTCACCGCCGCCAAGGCCGCCGCTTTGGAGGCGAAATAGTCGCCCACCTCGAGCAGATCGACGCCGGCGGTGTAGTCGGTGACCAGATCGGCGCCCGAGCCCGCGCGGAAGACGAATACGTCGACGCCGCCGCCGCCGGTCATCTCGTCGTCGCCCGAGCCGCCGTCCAGGCGATCGCCCTCGCTCCCGCCCCGCAAGATGTCGTCGCCCGAGCCGCCGAGCAGCGTGTCCGCGCCCGCCTGACCCTGGAGCGTGTCGACGCCGTCGGCCCCGAGCAGAAGATCGTCTCCAGCCTGGCCCTTCAGGCGCTGAGCGAAATGACTGCCGACGATGGTCTCGCCGGCGCCGGTCCCGACCGCGTTTCCGGCGGCCGTGGAGAGCGCGCCGATCGGCTGGAGCAGATCCACCGACACCGTCGCGGTCGATTGCTGGCCGTTCGCCGTGATCGTGTAGGTGAAGCTGTCCGTCCCGCTCGCGCCCTGGTTCGGCGTGTAGAGCAGCGCGCCGTTCTCGATGACGACGCTCCCCTGCCCCGCGCCGCCAACGCTGTCGAGCGTCGCGCCGGCGGCGTCGTTCTCGAGCGGATCGAAGCTCAAACCGGCGCCGGCGACCGCCAGGATCGCGTCGTCGACCGCGTCCGAGCCCGGCGTCCCGCCGCCCGTGTCGTCGCCGATCTCGATGATCTCGATCCCGCTCAGGAGCGGGTTCTGCTGATCGACCGCGGAGACGATGTCGAGCAGG
>JBCBRF010000113.1:0-11747 GCA_039819865.1 Pseudomonadota bacterium
TTGCGGAGATCTGCGAGGCGGTGGCGGGTTTTGGCCAGATCTAGTCACAGAGCCGATATCTAGATCGGCCAAGGCGGTGGGGGAGAAAATATGGTGGCTTTTTCGGATGTGACACGGTTTGCTTCGGCGCACGCCTTCGGGCGGCGACGCTGATTCTCGGGGATCGGAAATCATGATGCGTCGCGGAGAGCTGGACGCTTTGCGCCAGCGCGGCGCGCGCCTTTGGCCTCGTCGGCCGAGCGCGCCCGCCGCCGTCACGGGCGCCCACGCCGCGGGAGGCGGCGGGGCGCCGCGGGTTCAGACGAGGGGAGAGAGCACCAAGATGAGCGATGTCGACGACGCGCGGACCTTCGCGCTTTATGAGAAACTGCCGCCGCTGCCGCTGCCGAGCCTGAAGGAGACGGCCGAGCGCTATCTTGCGACCGTCGAGCCGCTGGTCGACGCGGCCGCGTTCGCCGAGACCAAACGCGCGGTCGAAGCGCTGCTCGCGCCCGGCGGGGCCGGCGAGAAACTGCATGCGGCGCTCGAAGCCAAAGCGGCGGCGAAGGACAATTGGCTCGCGGACTGGTGGGACGACGTCGCCTATCTCGCCTTTCCGGAACCCGTGCTGCTGAATTCGAACTTCGGCATCTCCGTCGACGCGCGGAGCCCGAGCGACGATCCGGCGACGCGGGCGGCCGAGGTCGCCTGCCGCACCGTCGATTTCCATGTGGGCCTGGTCAACGAGACCTTCCCGCCCGAGACGGTCGGGCGCGCCAAATCGCCGATCGACATGACCTTCTTCAAGCGGATCCTCGGGACCACGCGGGTTCCGGGGCGGCTGAAGGATGAGATCGTCACCGCCGCCGTCGAAGAGAGCCGGCATATCGCGGTGCTCCGCGGCGGGCGCTGCTTCGCGGTCGAGGTGCTCGACGATACGGGACGCGCGGTGTCCGTGGCGGACCTGGCGGCGGCCTTCCAGCGGATCATCGACCTGGTCGACGCCGAGCGGGCCGACGTCGCGCCGATCGCCGTGCTCACCACCGAGCGCCGGCCGGTCTGGGCGCTCGAGCGCGAGCGCTTGCTGTCGGATCCTCTCAACGCGGCGAGCCTCGCCAAGATGGAGAGCGCGCTGTTCGGCGTGTTCCTCGACGAGGACGCCTACGACACCTTCAACGCCACGGCCCGGGCCGCAATCGCCGGCAAGCCGGGCGCCCGCTGGATGGACAAGACCTTCTCCTATGTCGTCGACGGCCGCGGGCGGGTGTCTCAGCATGGCGAGCATTCGACCGCCGACGGCATGCAGCATGTCACGATCTTCGACCATGGCTGCGACAAGAGCCAGATCGGGGTGTTCCGGGCGCAGCCGGCGGAGACCCAGCGGCGCAAGCCGGATCTGGCGCCGGTCGAACTCGAATGGCGGCTGAATGTGCAGACGCTCGCCGCGATCGAGGCGGCGGTCGCGCATTTCGAGGCCAAGATGGCGGACTACGACGTCGAGGTGCTGCATTTCGACGATTTCGGCAAAGACGTCATCAAGACGCTCGGCACCGGCCCCGACAGCTTCGTCCAACTCGGCTACCAGCTCGCCTTCTGGCGGCTGCACGGCCGCGCGCCCAAGACCTACGAGAGCGCGCAGACCCGCGCGTTCCGGCTCGGCCGGACCGAGACGATCCGCACCACCTCGACCGCGTCGAAGGCGTTCTGCCAGGCCTTCGAGCGCGGCGAGACGAGCGCGGAGGCCGCGCGGCTGCTCCGAGAAGCGTTCGCCATCCACGCGCAGCGCGGCAAGGAGGCGGCGGCCGGCCAGGGCGTCGACCGGCATGTCCTCGGCCTCGCGCTCATGGCGCAAGAGTTGGGCGAGTCGGTTCCAGAGGTCGCGACCCAGGAGGTCTGGCGCCGCGGATGGGAACTCTCGACCGCGCAGCTGCCGATGACCGCGCTTCTGGTGAACAATTTCGGGCCCGTGACCTATGAGGGCTACGGCATCGGGTATGTGATCCAGAACGACACGGTCACGTGCCATGTCTCCAGCCATCGCAGCCATCCGGACACCGGCTCCCGGAAATTCGTCGCCGAGCTGCGCAAGGCCTTTGGCGAGATGCGCGGGCTCCTCGAGGCGCATCCAGCCTAATCAAGGGGGGGAGCCGCTCAGCGCGCTCCCCCAGCCGCCCCCTGCCCGGCCCTATTTCCGGCGCCGCCGCTGAGAAGCTGATCTCGGCTCGACCTGATCGGATCGCCTTGACGGATCGCCTTGACGGATCCCGGCGCTAGGCGATCGCGTAGACCTCGCCGCCGAAGGCGAAACGCTTGAGCGCCAAACGGCCGCGCTCGAGCAGGATTTCGAGCGTCCGCGCCGGCAGTTTCTCCGTCAGACCGCCCTCGCCGTCCACCGTCGCCCAGCGGACCCCATCCGCCGTCACCCGCCGGAGGGCCAGCCCGCCTTGCATGTCGATCGCGCGCAGCGCCTCGCGCTGGGCCCGGCTCTCCCGCCCGAGACGGTCCGCGGCGCGGGCGCGCCGGCCCGCATCCTCCAGGGCGTCGCCCTCCGGCGCGCGGAACAACCGCCGCGCGCGCGCTTCGGCGACGCCCGTCGCGGGGCCGCCGATCGGACCCAGCGCCTCGCCGCCGGAGACCGTCCCCATCGTCCCGAAATCCGTCGCAAACTGGACCATCGTCCCGCTCCTCGATTCGCGTGTTCCTTTCCTGTTCTCATACGGGGCGCGCAGAAACGAGTCAATAACAGGAACATTAATTGTACGGAGTGCGGACGCCGGGCGCCCCCATGCTGGCGACGATCTTGCACAACCTCCTCGCGAAACAGCGCGTCGTTCAATCGCCGAACAGGACCGGCGGCAGGGCGCAAGGGGCATCGAGAGGCAGCCGATCATGTTCGACTCACACAGAGCCTACTGGCAGACCTTCAGCGTTCCGTTCAGCTACCCGGTGGTGTTCGGACGGGGCTTGTTCGATCCGGAGAACCGCAGCCTGGTCGACGCGATGCGGCTGCGCGAGCAGGACAAGCGCCACCGCGCGATCGTCGTGATCGACGACGGGCTCGCCGCAGCGCAGCCGGATCTGGCGGACCGCATCGCCGCCTATGCGGCGGCCCACCGCGATCATTTCGACCTTCTGGAGGCGCCGCGCCTGGTTCCGGGCGGCGAGGCGATCAAGAAACGCTTCGACACGGTCGAGACGCTGCTCGACGACGTCCATCGCCTGGGCGTCGACCGCCATTCCTATCTGATCGCGATCGGCGGCGGCGCGATGCTCGACGCCGTGGGGCTCGCCGCCGCCACCGCCCATCGCGGCGTGCGCCATATCCGGATGCCGTCGACCGTGCTGTCGCAAAACGACAGCGGCGTGGGCGTGAAGAACGCGGTCAACATCAATGGCGTGAAAAACTTCATGGGCGCCTTCGCCCCGCCCTGGGCGGTGCTGAACGATCTCGATCTGCTCGACAGCCTCGAGACCCGAGACAAGATCTCGGGCGTCTCTGAAGCGGTTAAGGTGGCGCTGATCCGCGACGTGCGGTTCTTCGAGCGGCTCGAGCTCGACGCGGATCGGCTGGCGGCCTTCGAGCCGACCGCCACCGAATACATGATCCGGCGCTGCGCGGAGCTGCACATGGCGCAGATCGCCCATGGCGGCGATCCGTTCGAGATGGGCAGCGCGCGGCCGCTCGATTTCGGCCACTGGGCCGCGCACAAGCTCGAATCGCTGACCGACCACGACGTCCGCCACGGCGAGGCGGTGGCGATCGGCATCGCGCTCGACGTCCGCTACGCGGTGCTGAAAGGGCTGCTCCGCCGCGGCCAGGACGAGCGCGTCTGGGATCTCTTGAAGCGCCTCGGCTTCACGCTCTGGCACCCCGCCCTGCTGCAACCGGGCGCGGACAACCGCCCCGCCATCCTCCGCGGGCTCGAGGAGTTCCGCGAGCATCTGGGCGGCCGGCTGAGCGTCACCATGCTGGAGGAGGTCGGCGTCGGCCGCGAGGTCCACGAGATCGACGAGGATCTGGTGGTCGAGGCGGCGGAATGGCTGAAGCTGAGCGAGGGTCTTTGATGTCCGCCGCTCCGACCGAGCAGAGCGCCGACGAGGACGCGCGGCTCTGTTACTGCGCCAACGTCCATCCGGGCGAGAGCCTCGAGGACGCGATCCGCATCGCCCGCACCCATGGCGCGGCGGTCAAGGCGATGGTCTCGCCGGAGGCGCCGATGGGCTACGGCCTGCGCCTGACGGCCGAAGCGGCGGCTGAAGCGGTTCAAGAGCCCGCGCGCCTCGCCGCGCTGCGCGACGCGTTGGCCGAGACCGGCCTCGTCGCCTTCACGGTCAACGGCTTTCCTTACGGCCCGTTTCACGGCCGCCCGGTGAAGGAGGCGGTCTACCGCCCCGACTGGCGGACGCCCGAGCGGCTCCGCTACACCATCGACCTCGCCGAGGCGATGGCGGCGCTTTCGCACGAGACCGATCTCAGCCTCTCGACCGTCCCCGGCGCTTTCCGCCCCGACGGGATCGGCGCGGAGGCTCGGATCGCGGAGACCATGATCGCGTTCGTCGCCCACGCCGCAGCGCTCGAGGCCCGCACCGGCAAGACCGTGCGGCTCGCGATCGAGCCGGAGCCCGAGTGCCTGCTCGAGACGACGGCCGAGGCGATCGCGTTCTTCGAAGCCCATCTGTTTTCAACCGCGGCGGTCGCCGCCCTCGGCGAGCGCGCGGGCCTGTCGCGGGCCGCGGCTGAGACCGCGCTCCGCAGGCATCTCGGCCTTTGCTTCGACGTCTGTCACGCAGCGGTCGAGTTCGAGGATCCGGATGCGAGCCTCGACGCGCTCGAGGCGGCGGGGATCGGCGTCTATAAGCTGCAGCTGTCGGCCGCGCTCTCGATCCCGCGGGTCGACGCCGCCGCCCGAAGCGCGCTCGCGGCCTATGACGAGCCGACCTATCTGCACCAGGTCGTCGTCCGCGACGCCGCCGGCGCCCTGACGCGGCGCCTCGATCTCGGCGTGGCGCTTGCCCAGGCCGCCAAAGGGGACGGCGAAGCCGAGGGCGACGCTTGGCGCGTGCATTTCCACGCCCCGGTCTTCGCCGCCGCGGCGCCGCCGTTCGAGACCACGCAGGCGGACCTGATCAAGGTGCTGGAGCGTCAGGCGCGGCGCCCGATCAGCCGGCACCTGGAGATCGAGACCTACACCTGGGGCGTTCTGCCGCCGGCGCTGCGCGCCGCGTCGGTGGAGGCGATGATCGCCCAGGAGATCTTCTGGGTGCGCGATCAACTCGCCCGCGCCGCAGACCTTGGGACGAGGGAGGCGACATGACCGAACAAACTCCCGCCGGCGCACGCCTGTTGGGCGTCGCGCTTCCGATGACGCTGTCGACCGCGCTGACGCTCGGACGGATCTCGAACCTGCCGACGGTCTGGACCAACGCTCTCGCGGCGGCGGCGCTCTCCGGCGCGGCCTTTGGAACGGTCGGCGTGATCGTCGCGCTGCTCGCGCTCTCGCTCTCCTATGTCGGCGGCATGTGGCTGAACGACGCCTTCGACGCGGAGATCGACGCCGCCGAGCGGGCGGACAGGCCGATCCCGACCGGGCGCGCCCGGCGGGGCGACGTCTTTGTCGGCGGCTTCGCGATGCTGGGCCTCGGCTGGGCGCTCGTTTGGCCGTTCGGGCTCGAGGCCGCCCTGGCGGGCGCCGCTCTCGCCCTGGCCATCCTCGCCTATGACTATCTGCATAAGAAAACCGTTCTCAGCCCTGTCCTTATGGGAGCCTGCCGCCTCGGCGCCTATTGGGTGGCGGGCGCGGCGCTCGGGAGCGCGGGCATGAGCGAGCCCGCCTGGTGGGGCGCGTTCGGCCTGTTCGCCTATGTGATCGGGCTGACCTACGCCGCCAAGCAGGAAGCCTATGATCGGCTGGAAGCGCTTTGGCCGCTCGGCGTTCTGGCGATCCCGCTGCTGCTCGCGCTCTGGTTCGCCCTCGGCTCCTGGATCGGCCTCCTGCTCTGGCTGGTTTTCGCGATCTGGACCGCGAAATGCGTGGAGCTGCTGACCACGCGCGGTCCCGGAGACGTGCCGCGTGCGGTGGTGAGCCTGATCGCCGGGATCGCGCTCTACGACGCCGTCTTGATCGCGGGCGCGGGCTTGCCGGCGCTCGCGCTCCTGGCGGCGCTGGGGTTCGTCGCGACGCTCGCCCTGCAACGGGTCGCCGCGGGGACCTGAGGTGGCCCGCGACCTCTCGTCCGCCCGCGCCCGCAAACGCTGTCCAGGCGGGCGGTTTGTCCTTAGTTTCCCCGCGCCTCGGCTCGGTCGCCGCCATCGATCGGCGCGGCGGCGAGCGGGGCGTCGGAGGCGCCCCATGCAGCGTGCGGACGATCCCCGGTTGCGGGCGAACGAGCTCATTTCTTTCACGGAAGCGATCCTCGGCGCGATCGGTTGCGGACCGGCGATCGCGGCGGAGATGGCGGCGCATCTGGTCGAGGCGGATCTCGCGGGCGTCTACTCCCACGGGGTGGTTCGGTTGACGCAATACGCCGACGCGGCGGCGGCGGGGCGCTTCGATCCCGCGGCGGCGCCCCGGCTGACGGTCGCCGCAGGCGGCGCGCCGCTCGTCGACGGTGGGAACGGCTTCGGCGTGCCGGCTCTCCGGCTCGCGACCGAGACGGCGATCGCGGCGGCGCGCGCGGAGGGGCTCGCGGCGGTCGGGGTGGCGGAAGTGGACCATACGGGGCGGATCGGCGCGTTCGTCGAAACCGCGGCGGAGGCCGGCCAACTCGCGATCCTGATCGGCGGCGGCGGGCGCGCCGAATGGCGTCAGGTCGCGCCCTATGGCGGGGCGCAGGCGTTGCTGCCGACCAACCCTTATGCGATCGGGATCCCGGGCGGGGAGCGCGGGCCGGTGACGATCGACTTCGCGACCTCCGCGGCGTCGGGCGGCAAGATCCTGGCGGCGCGGGCGGCGGGACGCGCGGTGGCGGAGGGGCTGATCGTCGACGCCGAGGGCCGGCCGAGCACGGATCCGGACGCCTATTTCTCGGGCGGCGCGCTGCTGCCGGCGGCGGGGCCCAAGGGGTATGGCATGGCGGCGCTGGCGGAGCTCGTCGGCGAGGCGATCTTCGGCCGTGCGCGCAGCGGGATGAACTGGCTGCTCCTCACCGTCGATCTGGCGCGGTTTCGGGGACCGTCCGCCTACCGCGCGGCGGCGGAGGCTTGCTTGGCGGAGATCCGCTCCTGTCCGCCCGCGCCCGGCTTCGACCGGGTCGAGGTTCCGGGCGAGCGCGAGCGCCGGCTTCGGGCGGAGAACCTCGCCGCCGGCGTCCCCCTGCCGGCGCGCACCCTCGAGGGGCTGAGCGCGCTCGCGCGACGGCTGTCGGTTCCCCAGGGGCCGCCTTCGCCGCTCTAGCCTCCCTTCTCAGTCTCCCTTCTCAGTCTCCCTGCTCAGTCTCCCGCGCCGCCGACAGGGCGCGCGCGCGGACCCTCGAGAGCCTCATTCCCTGGAGCCGCCGTCGCCCGAAGATCAAGCGCGCCGGGGCGTCGGGCGGACAAGGATGCGGGAACCACACCGGCGCAGCCGGCTCGTCCTTGTCGGCCCGGCGGCCGGGCGCGATGTCGGCGGGCGGCGGGGGATCCGGGGGGTGAGGCGGGCCTCATTCCTTGGTGAGCGAGAGCGCCTGCTCCGCCCCGGCGTCGCGCCGGCTCTCGGAACGGAGCGCAACGCCCAGGCCGATCGAGGGGGCTCGACGCCCCCGAGAGCGGCGCCCCCCGCCCGCCGATAACAGCGCCCCTTTCCGCCGATTACGGAGCCCTTGCTTTCCCCGAGCGCGGCGCCCCCTACCCCGCCAGCGCGGAGAAATCCGCGACCTGGGCGACGGTGCGCCGGATCCGGTGCAACAGGCAGAGCCGGTTGCGGCGCAGGATCGGCTGTTCGGCGTTCACCACCACGCCGTCGAAGAAGGCGTCGAGCGGTGAGCGCAGCTTGGCCATCTCCGCCATCGCGCCCGGATAATCCTCCGCCTTCAACAGCGGGCCGATGGCGGCGTCGGCGGCGTCGAGCGCCTCGAACAGGGCGGCCTCGGCCGGGCTCTCGGCGAGCCTCGGGTCCGGATCGAGCGAGTACTCGACCCCGTCCTTCTTCTCCTCGGCCGCGAGGATGTTGTTGGCGCGCTTGAAGGCCGCCTGCAGGTTCTCGCCGTCCGCGGTTCCGAGCAGACCGTCGAGCGCTTCGATCCGCGAGGCCGCGCGGACCAGGTCATCGTCCTCGCCGAGCGCGTACACCGCGTCGACGGCGTCATGGCGCACGCCGCCGCCCGGCCGGGAGGCGTCGCGCAGATAGACCTTCAGCCGCTCCCGCAAGAAGGCCAGCAGATCGGCCTGGACCGGCGCGTCGAACAGCCGGCGCTCGAGCGTCAGGCGGGCCTCGGCTTCGGGGCGATAGCCCTCGGCGGCGATGTCGGCGCGGATCTTGTCGAGGCGCTTCGCCGGCCCTTCGGCCAGCACCGCCGCGCCCCGGCGCGCGACGGCCGCGACGTCCGGGTTCAGCCGCGCCGCGTGGCCCGACAGGCTGCGGCCGAGGCGCAGGCGGATTCCGTTCTCGAGCAAGATCCGGATCGCGCCGAGCGCCGCGCGGCGAAGCGCGAACGGGTCGCCCGAGCCGGTCGGCTTGGCGTCGATGGCCCAAAAGCCCGCCAGCTGGTCGAGCTTGTCCGCGAGCGCCACCGCGACCGCGACGGGCTCGGTCGGGACCGCGTCGCTCGGGCCCGTGGGCGCGTAATGGGCCTCGATCGCGGCCGCGACCGCCTCGGGCTCGCCCGCGGCTTCCGCATAGCGCCGGCCCATCAGGCCCTGGAGTTCCGGAAACTCATAGACCATCTCGGTCGCGAGATCGGCCTTGGCGAGCGCCGCCGCTCGATCGGCGAGATCAGGCTCGGCGCCGACGCGCGGCGCAAGCTCCCGCGCGAGGCCGCGGATCCGGACCACGCGGTCGGCCTGGCTGCCCAGCTGGTTGTGGAAGGTGACGCTCGCGAGCTTCTCCAGCCGGCTCTCCAGCGGATGCGCCAGATCGTTGTGGTAGAAGAACTCGGCGTCCGCCAGCCGCGCGCGCAGCACCCGCGCGTTGCCGGCGACGATCCGGGCGCCCTTGTCCTTGGTCTGGATGTTGGCGACCGTGACGAACTTCACGATCCGGCCCGAGACCGGATCCCGAAGCGAGAAGAACTTCTGGTGCTCGCGCATCGAGGTCTGCAGCACCTCGGCCGGCAGAGCCTGGAAGCGCTCCTCGACGTCGCCGATCAGCACGACGGGGTGCTCGACCAGACCGGCGACCTCACGCAGCAGGCCGGGATCCTCGACCAGCTCTAGGCCGGCCTCCTTGGCGCATTTGGCGGCGTCGCGGGCGATCTTCTTGGCCCGCTCGGCGCCGTCGAGCGTCACCTTCTCGCGCTTCAGCTGGGCGACGTAATCGTCGAAGTCGCGGATCTTCAGCGGCTTCGGGGCGCCGGTCTTGTCGCGGCTCAGGAAGCGGTGGCCGTAGGCGACGTCGCCGCTCGCGATCCCGTCGATCTCGAACGGCACGACCGTCGCGCGCTTCGGGGTCGAGAGGATGCAGAGGATCGAGCGCAGCGGGCGCACCCAGCGCAGGTCGCCCGCGCCCCAGCGCATGGATTTCGGCCAGGGGAAGGCCCGGATCACGCCGGTCACGACCTGCGCGACCACGTCCGCCGCAGCGCGGCCCGGGGTCTCGAGGGTCGCGAAATAGACCTGGCCCTTCTTGTCGTCGCGGATCTCCAGCTGGTCCTTCGAGAGGCCGGTCTTGCGCAGAAAACCCTCCAGCGCCTTCTCCGGCGCGTCGGTGCGGGGGCCCTTCAGCTCCTCGCGCACCGTGTCGGTTCCATCGCCAAGATCCGCGACCGAGAGGGTGAGACGGCGCGGGGTCGCGAAGGCGCGGGCGGCGCCGTGGGCGAGGCCCGTCTCCGCGAAGCCCTTCAACACCAAGCGGCTCAGATCCTCCGCCGCCTTCGTCTGCATGCGCGCGGGGATCTCTTCGGAGAACAGTTCAAGCAACAGGTCTGGCATCGGGTCTCGCTCGGGGAACGGCGCGCGGGGATCATCTCCCGCGCGCTTATGGCCGAGCCCGAGCCGATCGCCAACCGTCCGCGTCGCGCAGGATCGAAGCGCAGATCAGAACTCCGCCCAGTCCCCGGAGGCGGCCTTCGGCCCGGTCGGCGCGGCGCCGTTCGGCAGCGGCGCCGCTCCCCCGCTCGACATCGCGTCCGCGGTCGCGGACCAATCCGCGTCCGCCGTCGCCTCGCGCGAGCCGTCGCCCGGCAGCGGTTGACCGCCCCCTTCGCCGATGCGGAACGCCGCCACCTGCCGCGAGAGGGCGTCAGCCTGGCTCTGCAGACCTTTCGCCTGGGACGCGCTCTCGTTCGCCATCGCGGCGTTGTGCTGCGTCATCTCATCCATGTGGTTGATCGCGTTGCTGATCTCCTCAACCCCCGACGCCTGCTCGCGGCTTGCGGCGGTGATGTCCTTGATCATCGCGTCCATGCGGTCGATGCCCGACGCGATCGCCTCCAGCGACTCGCCGGTCTCGCCGACGAGGCGGACCCCGTCGCCGACATGGCTGGAGCTTTCCTGAATGAGCGCCGAGATGTCCTTGGCGGCCTCCGCCGACCGCTGGGCGAGCGCCCGCACCTCGGACGCCACTACGGCGAAGCCCTTGCCCGACTCGCCGGCCCGAGCCGCTTCGACGGCGGCGTTCAGCGCCAACAGGTTGGTCTGGAAGGCGATGCCGTCGATGACGTTCACGATGTCGGTGATCCGGGTCGCGCTGTCCTGGATCCGGTCCATCGCCTCGATCGTATCGCGGACGATCCGGCCGCCGGTCTGCGCCTGGTCCGCGGTCTGCTTCGACTCGGCCGCAGCCTTAGTCGAGTTCTCCGCGTTGGCGCGGATCGTCGCGGTCATCTCCTCCATCGTCGCCGCCGTCTCCTGGAGCGAGGAGGCCTGGCTCTCGGCGCGGCTCGACAGTTCGTTCGACCCGGTCGAGATCGACGCGCTCGCGCGGTTGACCTCGGCGGCCGAGGATTTGATCTCCGCGACCATCGTCTGGATGCGCTCCGCCATGCGGTTGATGTTGGACTGCAGTTCCTCGAACGCGCCGTTGAAATCGCCCTCCATGCGCGCGGTCAGATCGCCGTCTGCGATGTTCGAGATCGCAACCCGATTGGCTTCGACGCCGGCAACGACGCCATCGAGGAGCGTGTTGAAGCCGGACAAGACCGCGGCGAGATGCGCCGGCGCGCCATCGAGTTCGACCCGCTTGTCAAACTCGCCAGCGGCCGCCATCGACACGGCGGCGTCCAGCTCTCGGAGCACACGGCGCTCCGCGGTCACGTCGCTCCATTCGACGACGGTTCCGATCCGCACGCCGTCGGCGTTCGACACCGGGCTCACGGCGAGCTTCATCTCGGCGTCGCCGAGCTTCAGATCGGTGAAGTGCGTGTCCTTCAGCGCCGCGATCATCTGAGTCTGATGCGCCGGCTTCTTATGGAAGACGTCGATATTGGCGCCGAGCAGGTTCTCCGGATCGAAGTGCGGCAAGTCCTTGCGGATCTCGCTCGCCGCTTCGCGCAGCATCTTCCGAAGACCGGCGTTGATGTAGACGATGTTGCGATCATTGTCGGCGAGCATCATAAGAGTGCTGGAGCCGTCGAGCGCGATGCGGATGCGCTGGGCCTCGACGCCGCGCTGGTTGATCTGATCGAGCGCTCGGGCG
>JBCBRF010000114.1:0-11728 GCA_039819865.1 Pseudomonadota bacterium
CCCTGGACGGCTCGGTCGGCTGCTGCGATCCGGGCGAGCGGCGGGGGATCCGGCGAGAGAGGCGCGCCTCTCTCGCTGGTGAGCCCGAGCCCCGCTCCCGCCATGCTCCGCGCCCGACGCCGGTCGAAGGGCGCCCAGGCGGGCGAGCCGGCCTCGATGGCCGGCGAGACCGCGCTCCCTCCCCGAACGATCGCCGCGCCGGCTCACCGCGCTGCGACCAGATCCGCTTGGGCGTCCGCCAACACCTGCGCCGCCGCGCCGCCCTGCATCTTGGCGATGTCGTCCTGGTATTTGAGCAGCGCCCCGAGCGTGTCCGAGATCACCTCCGGGCTGAGCGCGATGGCGTCGAGCGCCACCAGCGCCTTGGCCCAGTCGATCGTCTCCGCCACGCCCGGCTTCTTGAACAGATCCTCCGTCCGAAGCCGCTGCACGAACGCCACCACCTCGCGCGACAGCGTCTCCTGCGCCTCCGGCGCCCGGCTGCTCAGGATCCCGAGCTCCGTCTCCAGATCCGGATAATCGACCCAATGATAAAGGCAGCGCCGTTTCAGCGCGTCATGCACTTCCCGCGTTCGGTTCGAGGTGATCACCACGATCGGCGGCTCCGGCGCCCGCACCGTTCCAAGCTCCGGGATGGTCACCTGGAAATCCGACAGCGCCTCGAGCAGGAACGCCTCGAACGGCTCGTCCGTACGGTCCAGCTCGTCGATCAACAACACCGGCGCCCCGCCCGCCTGCGGCCGCATCGCCTCGAGCAACGGCCGGGCGGTCAGGAACCGTTCGGAGAACAGCTCCGACGCCAGCGCATCCCGCTCCCCGGCCGTGAAGCTGTCCCCCGCCTCCGCCAACCGGATTTCGATCATCTGCGCCGCATAGTTCCACTCATAGACCGCGGACGCCGCGTCGAGCCCCTCATAGCATTGCAGCCGGATCAGCCGCCGTCCGAGCGTCTCCGCCAGCGCCTTGGCGATCTCGGTCTTACCGACCCCCGCCTCGCCTTCCAGGAACAGCGGCCGACCGAGCTTGAGCGCCAGGAAGGCGACCGTCGCCAGAGGCCGAGGGCACAGATACCCCGCCCCGGCCAACAGCGCCTGGGTGGCGTCGATGTCTTCGGGGTTTCTCACCAACGCCTCAGCCCTCCTCGGCCCGCTCGATCACCGAGATCGCGTCGACGCCGGAGTGCAGCCCTCGGTACCTCTCCTGGCCGCCTTCGCCGACCTGATAGACCTCCATCGCGAACCCGTTGGTCCAGACCAGGACCAGATACGGCCCCACCAGCTTCCACTGATCGGTGCCGTCATAGACCATCTCGTCCGCCGCGCCGGGCTGGTAGCCCATCGAGCCGTCCGCGCGCAGATGGATGCGGTGATAATAGACCGTGGTCCCGCAGCTCTCTTCGCAATACCGCCAGAAGCTGTTCTGGAACTCCTCGACCGGCGGCCCGCCCTCGGCCGCCCGCGCGCCCGGCGCGAGCGTCGCGATCGCGACGACCGCCATTGCGACGATCGCCGCAGCGAAGATCCGGATCGACGCGGCGAGCCGCGGCGACCGCTTCCGTGGCATCGGCGCTTCCCTCATCGTAAGACCTCGTCGTCGATCATCGCTCTGGCGCGCCCGCGCCTCCTCGACGGCGATCACGCCGTCTCCTCGGCGTCGTCGATCGGCAGTTCTTCCGCCTCGGCGTCGAGCGCGGCGGCGAAGGCGGTGAAAAAGTCGCTCGCCATCCGCTTCACCGCGCCGCCGACCAGCCGCGAGCCGATCTGCGCGAGCTTGCCGCCGATCTGCGCATCGGCGTCATAGCTGAGGATGGTGGCCGGCGCGCCCTCATGCTCGATCTCCTCGAGCGACACGTCCGCCGAGCCCTTGCCGAACCCGGCCACGCCGCCCTTGCCCTCGCCGCGCAGCGTGTAGCTCGCCGGCGGGTTCAGATTCTCGAGCACGACCTCGCCCGCAAAGGTCGCCTTCACTGGACCGAACTTCGCGACCACCGTCGCGGCCAGCTCCGTGGGACTGTTCTGGGTGAGCTCCTTGCAGCCCGGGATCGACTTTTCGAGGATCTCCGGATCGTTGAGGCCCTTCCAGACCGTCTCCCGATCGGCGGCGATTCGATAGCGGCCTGCGAGCTTCATGACGTCCTCCCGACGATTTCCTTGCGACACGCGCGCTCGAACGGCGCGATCGCGTCAGCCTTACCCCATGAACCCTAAAGCGCGATCCGCAAAATGGCACCCGCTTTTCCCGATCCGGCGCTCGCGTCGCCGGGCGTCCGGCGCAACCGGAGGCCGTCATGCCGGCTCTCCCCGCGCGCCGAGCGACCGCGCCACCGCCGCGAAGAACCGATGCGACTGTTCGGCGGCGGTGCGCTCGACCCATGGCGCGCCGAACAGCGCGAAGGGCCCGAGCCCGCCGACGGCGACATGATAGCTGACCGTCGTCCAGCCCTGCGGCCCCTCCTCCAGGCGGAGCCCGACGCGCCGCCCGCCGGAGCGCCCGCGTCCGACCCGGATCTGAAACTGCTCGGGCGGATCGATCGGCTCGACCTCCGCGAACCCGTCGACGCGGAGCGCCAGCAGCCCGAACCGCAGCCCGAGTGCGCCGGCGAAGCGACCCGGCCCGAGCACCTCCAGCCGGTCCAGAAACGGCGTCGAGGTCCGCAACACCTCCGGATCGGAGAGCGCCGCCAGCACCGTCTCGCGATCGCGCTCGATCCGATATCGCCCCGTCAGCTCCATCGCCCCCAGACCCCTTCCGACGCCCTTGCGCGAAGCGCTTCCGCCGCGCCGCCGCCCCGTTCTCGCCCCAACCGCCTGAACCCGGTCGCGGCGCTCGTTGATTCGTGCTACTAAATCGCTGAGTTCGCAATGGGTTGGGCCCGTGGAAACGCGCCCGACCGATCCGTCGTCGGATGTGAGGACCGATGTCGGAGGCAGCGCCTTTTGGAGAGGAGGCGGCGATGCGTGTCTTGAAAGGAATCGCCTGCGCGTTGACGGCGTCGGGACTTGCGGCGGCTTGGCCCGGTCTGGCGACGGCTCAACCGCCCAGCGACGCCGCGCCCGGCGCCGAGTCGACTTTTACGGATCTGATCGCCGACGCGCGTCGCTCGACCGCGCGTGGGCTCGCTGAAGCCGACGGACTGCTCGCGGATCTCGCTCGGCTGCAGGCGAAGCGCGACGGCCTGAACCATCAGATCGCACGGGAGAGCTGCGCCGAGGCGAAGGTCTATCAGGACCTGGTTCGCTTCGAAGCCGCCGAACTCCGCCGCGCCTCGGAGCGAGACGACGCCGTGTTCTGCGCCGACGCGACCGACGAGCGCTGCGCCGCGGCCCGACGCGATCGACGGCTCGCGGAGGGGCTGCTGGACGATCTCGAGGCGTATCGGGCGCGCTGCGCGCCGGAGGGCGGGATCTGAGATCCGCCGCCCGCGGCCGGTGCGCTCCCTGTTGAGATCCGGAGGCGACCATGACGATCACTGCGCATCTTCGCCATCGCGCCGCAGCGATCGCTCTGGCGGCCGCGATATCGACCGTCGCCGCGGCTGAGAGCGCAGACGACGAGCGCGAGCGCATGGAGAGCCGCGCCGTCGAGCTGCTGCTCCGCTCCCAGGAGGAGCGGTTGGCCATGGCGCTGGCGCGCGACCGGATCGCGCTCTCTGCGGATCGTCTCGGAGAGCAGGATGCGCTGATCCGCTCCATCCAGACGCTCGAGGCCGAGTGCCGCTCGTTGCGCACCTTGGCCGACGCCAAGAAGTTGGCCGACGCGAAGAAGTTTGCCGACGACAAGAAGCGCGCCGCCGACGCGCCCAACGCGGGACGCTACGAGGCTTTCCACCAGACCTGCGAGAACAATCTCGAAAAGGCGCGCGCCGAGAAGACCAGGATCCGCGAAAGCTTGTCGGACGCAGGCCCCTCCCTCGCCGAACTCACCCGCGAAATCGCCGACAGCCGCGCGCGGCTCGAGCGCATCGACGCCGACCTCGCAGAGATCGAAAAGGCCATCGCGACGCGCCCCTAATCGGCTTTCAAAGCAGAACCGCGGCCGCGATGCCCAGAAATGCGAAGAACCCCACCACGTCGGTGACGGTGGTGACGAACACCGACGAAGCGAGCGCGGGATCCTGCCCGAACCGATCGAGCCCGAGCGGGATCAAAATGCCCGCGATCCCCGCCGCGAGCATGTTGATCACCATCGCGATCGCCAGCACCAGGCCGAGCGTCGCATCCCCGAACCACAGATACCCGATCCCGCCGATGATCACGGCGAAGGCGAGACCGTTCAGCAGCCCCACCAGCGTTTCGCGGGCGATGATCCGCATCGTGTTGGTCCGCGTCAGGTCCTTCGTCGCGAGCGACCGCACCACCACGGTCATGGTCTGCGTGCCCGCATTGCCGCCCATCGAAGCGACGATCGGCATCAGGATCGCGAGCGCCACCACCTGCTCGATCGCCGCATCGAACAAACCGATCACCAGCGACGCGAGCACCGCCGTCGCCAGGTTCACCGCAAGCCACGGGAAGCGCCGCCAGGTGACCCGAGCGACCGCGTCGCCCAGGCTCTCCTCCCCGACGCCGCCCAGGCGCAGGATGTCCTCTTCGGCCTCCTCGTCGAGCGCCTGCATGGCGTCGTCGATCGTGATCACCCCCGCGAGCCGCCCGCTCTCATCGACCACTGGCGCCGAAACGAGGTGATACTGATTGAAGGCGTAGCCGACATCCTCCTGCGGGGTGTCGACCCGAAAGGTCTTGAACTCGGTCTCCATCAGCGCCTCGAGCACGACCTCGCGCCGATTGCCCATCAGGACCCCGAGCGGGACCTTGCCGACCGGTTGATGCGCCGGGTCGACGATGATGATCTCGTAGAATTGCTGCGGCAGATCCTCGGTCGCCCGCATCTCGTCGATCATCTCGCCGACCGTCCGGAACGCCGGCGCCGTGACCATCTCCCGCTGCATCAGGCGGCCGGCCGAGTACTCCGGATAGCTGAGCGAGCGCTCGACGGCGACCCGCTCCCCAGCCTCGAGCCCGCTCAGAACCTCCGACTGGGTCTCGGGCTCCAGATCCTCGACCAGATAGACGACGTCGTCGGTGTCGAGATCCTTGAGCGCCTCGGCCAGATCCGCCGCCGGCATGAGCGCGACGACCTCGTCCCGCGTGCTTTCCTGCAGTTCGGACAGGATGTCCGCGTCGATATCGGCGCCGAGCATCTCGACGAAGCGCCGTCGCTGGTGCGACGCCATCTGCTCGAGAAGGTCGGCGAGGTCAGCCGGGTGCTGGTCTTCGATCAGCGCCTGCAGCGCAGTCCGGTCTTCCTCCGCCAACGCGAGCAGAATCGCGGCGACCGTTTCGAAATCGATCGCGAGATCGTGGTCGGCCGCCAAAGCCTCCGCCTCCTCCTTCGCCTGCGCGAGCGCGAAGGGCGTTGCGACGGTTTCCGGAGCCCCAGGGGGCGGCGTCGACGAAGAGGCTTGCGGCTGCTCCGGTCGAGGATCGGTCATGCGCGTCTCCCAAGCCGCAAAAATCCTGAGCCGCGACCGGCCGCGCATCGCTCCGACGCGCGCCCCTCACGGCGAAACAGTCGCCACCTCTATCGTCGGGCCTTCGGTCAGGACAAGCGCCGCGCGACGCCTCAGAGCGGGGCGGACGCGGCGCGCCTGAGCGTTTCGCGCAGCGTCTCCGCCAGCTCGACCCGTTCGTCGGGCGTCAGGAAGGATCCAAGCTCGACCTGCCGCCCCGAGGCGCTGAGCACCAGATACTTCCGGATCTTCGGCGTGTCGTGCAGGTCGACCCGCACCCAATGTGGATTGGCCTCCCACACCCGCTCGACGCCGTTCGGCTCGGTCCGCACCACCCGAAGCTTCTTCCGCCAGACCGTCAGCCGCTCCCGCACCCGTCCCGAGCGATAGGTCAGCTGCACCATGAAGTAGAGGAGCGCGAGATCGGCGACGACGAACCCGGCGAGGACCCAGGCCGCGCCAGTGCCGAGGATCGGGATCAGCGGGATTGCGAGCCCGATCGCCGCAACCGCCAGCAGCAGCCGAAAGCCGCGCGGGCTGAGCGAACGGTGCGGCCAGAGGGTGAGCGAGAGCAGCGGCGCTTCGCCCTCCTCACCGCCCGCAAGCCTCGATGTCTGCGCGTCGCCGGTCATGCCGTCGCTCCATCGCCGCGCCTCCGCCCGAAGGCGGCGAGGAACAGGCCGAGATAGAGCAGGACCCCGAGCGCGAGGCTGGCCGCCCCGATCTGGTGCAGAAGCCCCCAGAAAGCGAAATCCGCTTCGATCATGCCGTACTCCGTGTATCGCCTCGGCGCGCGCACCCAGTCGTCGATCCGAAACAGACCGCCGAAGGACAACACCACGCCGAGGACGGCCGCAGCCCATTGGAGCGCGCCCCAGCATGTCGGCGTGCGGCGGCCCGCCGCCCGAAAGGCGAGATGTTGCGCCAGCGCCGCCGCCGCCAAGGCGACCGCGATCGTTGCGAGCGACAGGTTCATCGCGACCCCGAAATACGTGTCCGTGTAGACGCTAAGACCAGCATCCGCTCGCCGGGGCGCGCCAATCCAGGCGGCCGAGGCGGCCACCCCCGAGGCGGCCACCCCCGAGGCGGCCAGCGCGCCTATAGAGGGCGGATGAAGCCAGGGCTCCCCCGCCCGCCGCGCGCGACCGAGCATCCAGATCGCGAGGCCGAGCGCCACCACGGCCAATGCTGCGGCCGCCGCCGCATAGAACACGACCTCTCCAAACAGAGCGAACAAGGCGGGCCTGCCGACGGGCGTCCCGATGGGCGGCGCGTCCGCGCTCGGATCGAAAAAGCCGCTCCCGGTCATCAGCGCCGCCTCGCCGCTTTGGCTCCAACACAAACGGCGACGCCCTGAAGCGCCGCCGCTGATTTCGCCAGACCGTCGCGGCGGGGGCCTGATCGCCCCCGGCCGGACGGGGCCTTAGTGATGCGCCGCCTTGCCCCGAAAGTCCGGCAGCGTCTCGAACGTATGCTCCGGCGGCGGCGACGGCAGCGTCCACTCGAGGGTGTCCGCATACTCGTTCCACGGGTTGGCGACGGTCTTGCGGCCATACATCAGCGAATAGAACACCAGGCCGATGAAGAACACGAACGACGCGAAGGCGATGAAGGCGCCGATCGACGACACGTAGTTCCAATACGCAAACTCGGCCGAGTAGTCGATGTAGCGCCGCGGCATGCCCGCCAGACCGACGAAGTGCTGCGGGAAGAACGTGATGTTCGAACCGATGAACATCGCCCAGAAGTGCAGTTTGCCGGCGAACTCCGGGATCTCGCGACCCGTCATCTTCGGGAACCAGTAGTAGATCCCGCAGAAGATGCCGTACACCGCGCCCAGGCTCATGATGTAGTGGAAGTGCGCGACCACGAAGTAGGTGTCGTGATAGACCCGATCAGTGCCCGCCTGGCTCAGCATCAGGCCGGTCACCCCGCCGAACGTGAACAGGAAGATGAACCCGATCGCCCAGAGCATCGGCGTCTTGAACTCGATCGAACCGCCCCACATCGTCGCGATCCAGGAGAACACCTTGACGCCCGTCGGCACCGCGATCGTCATGGTCGCGAGCATGAAGTACATCTGCGTGTTGAGCGTCAGACCCGACGTATACATGTGGTGCGCCCACACGATGAAGCCGAGGCCGCCGATCGACAGCATCGCCCACACCATCGGCAGGTAGCCGAACACCGGCTTGCGCGAGAAGGTCGAGACCACATGGCTCACGATGCCGAACGCCGGCAGGATCAGGATGTACACTTCCGGGTGGCCGAAGAACCAGAACAGGTGCTGGTACAGCACCGGATCGCCGCCGCCGGCCGGATCGAAGAACGCCGTGCCGAAATTCCGGTCGGTGAGCAGCATGGTGATCGCGCCCGCCAGAACCGGCAGCGCCAGCAGCAGCAGGAACGCCGTCGTGAAGATCGACCAGGCGAACAGCGGCACCTTGTACATGGTCATGCCCGGCGCGCGCATGTTCAGGAACGTCGCGATCATGTTGATGGCGCCGAGGATCGAGGACGCGCCGCCGAGGTGGATCGCGAAGATCGCGAAATCCATCGCCATGCCTGGGCTGCCCGAGGTCGATAGCGGCGCATAGAGCACCCAACCCACGCCCGTGCCGCCATCGACGAACACCGACAGCAGCGCCATGATCGTGCCGGCGAGATAAAGCCAGTAGCTGAGATTGTTCAGCCGCGGGAACGCCATGTCCGGCGCGCCGATCTGCAGCGGCATGAAGTAGTTGCCGAAGCCGCCGAACAGCGCCGGGATCACGACGAAGAACATCATCAGGATCCCGTGGCCCGTGATCATCACGTTCCACAGATGCCCGTCGGGCTCGCCCGCATCGGTCAGCATGTACTGAACGCCCGGCTCCATGAGCTCGAGGCGCATGTAGACGGTCATCATCACCGAGATCAGACCCGCGATCCCGGCCGTCCAGAGATACAGCAGTCCGATATCTTTGTGGTTTGTCGAACAGAACCAGCGCGTGAAGAAACCGCGTGATCCATGTCCTTCGAGATGGGCTGTCGCCTCAGCCATGCTCCGACGCTCCTAAAAGTTTCAGATGCGGATCTTTATATCCGTTTCTCTCACCAGGGGTTTAGCGGATCCGAAGACCGCGTCCAACGATCCGTGCGCAGGATGCTCTCGTCTGCGTCGAATAGCGCGCGCATACGGCCGCGTCGCCATTTTTCAAGTGGCGCAAAGCAACGCCCTGTCGAGCCCCGAAATGACCTTCGAGACGCGCAGGCGACCTTCAAGGCCGCGTCGAATTGTCCGGCGGCCCATCGCGACCAGGGCCCGTTCCCTCCGCCGCGGGCGCGGTCGGCCGAACCCGATCGCGCGCCGCGTTGCCGTCGATCGCGCGCGACCCCTGAAACCGCCGCCGCTCCGCCGTCTCGGGATCGGAGAGATAAGCGATCAGATCCGCCCGGGTCTGCGGATCCTGGATCCCGACATGCTGAAACGGGCTGCGCTTCGTCACGACGTCCGGGCTCCACAGGAAGTGCTCCAGCCCCAGTTGCGTCCACGCGAAGCCGTCGAGGCCGAGCTTCACCAACACGAGCGAGTACGGATAGCCTTCCGCCGACCCCGCTCGACGACCGACCAGCCCGTTGAAATGGGGACCTGTCCGATGCTGCGCGCCCGGTCCGACCGCGTGGCAGGAACGGCATTGGCTGAAAGCCACCCGCCCCCGCTCGGCGTCCCCTTGGATCCAGATCGCATGACCGCCGTCGTCCTGGGCGATGTCCTGCCGCGCGCGCAGCGCCTGCCCAGACGCGTCCGACGCCGCGACCACGAACGCCCCGAGAACCGTCGCCGCGGCGAGGTTGCCCAGCCAAGAAACCGCGGGCCGGCTCGACCGCGCGCAAGCGCGCCGCGCAGCGATCGTCGGCGCGTCTTCGGGTTTGGCGACACGCAAAACATTCCTAGAGCATCGCCAAGATGTCTCGAAGACGGCGCCAATGAACGTCAAGAAGGTCGCCACGTCGTCGGCCCGTATCCACCTGATTCGCGAATTCACCGGTCCGCATAGTCCGATCAGCGCAGCGCATCCACCTGTTTCAGCGCGGCATCCAAGGCCGGCTCGAAGTGCGCTTTCAGCGCAAGATCGAGATCGGCCATCGACGCCGGAACGCCGAGATCCACCAGGCTCGTCACCCCATGCTCGGCGATGCCGCAGGGCACGATGCCGTCGAAATGCGAGAGGTCCGGCTCCAGATTGACGGAGATCCCGTGGAACGTGACCCAGCGTCGAAGCCGCACGCCGATCGCCGCGACCTTGTCTTCGCGCTCAGGCGCGCGCCGATTGCTCCGCCGAACCCAGATGCCGACCCGACCCGCGCGACGCTCGCCGACGATGTTGAACTCCGCGAGCGCCCGGATCACCCAGTCCTCGAGCCCGCGCACAAAGGCCCGAACGTCCCGCCCGCGCCGGTTGAGATCGACCATCACATAGGCCACGCGCTGCCCGGGCCCGTGATAAGTGTGCTCCCCGCCCCGTCGGGTCGGATAGACCGGAAACCGATCGGGGCTGAGCAGATCCTCCGGGCGCGACCGCGGGCCGGCGGTGTAGAGCGGCGGGTGCTCCAGCAGCCAGACCAGCTCGTCCGCCCGCCCGGCCAGGATCTCCGCCACCCGGTCCTCCTGCGCCGCCTCCGCCTCCGGGTAGCCCACAGGCCGGTCGGAAATCCGCCACTCGACCATGGGCTTAAGAGGTCCGCTCGGCGCCGAGCGTCGCGATGAGCTCAGCGCGCAGCGCCGCGGCGGGCCCGCTCGGGCGCTCCACCAGATCGCCAAAGGTCAGCACGGCCCCCTCCGCGACGTCCCGCGCCAGCGCCACGCCGTGCGCGAACCCGATCGGCACGGCGTCGACCGCGACGCTGGAGGCCGCCGGCATGAGCTTGCCCCAGACCGTACGCCCGCCCTCGCCGTCGAGCCGCTCGCCCGCCTTGAGCGCCCGTTTGGCGACCGCCGCGACATCCGCGCGAAAGGCCCGCGGCGCGCCCGTCGCTTCGCCCCGCACCGCCGCCGCGGCGACCGAGACGCCGATCTCGAGCCCGATCATGTGAAACGGGCGGTAGAGCGCGGCGTAGCGGCCGCTATCATCGGTCGGCAGGCCGTATTGGCTGAAGCACGCCGCCGCATAGTGGCTCGGCGCCCGCATCACGACATAGACGCCCCAGCGGAGATCCCGGAACACCGGCCGCCCGTCGCGCTCCACCGACGAAACCACCTCGACGCTCCCGCGCCCCGGCGCGCCGTCGTCGAGCGCGCCGCCGTCGCGCTTCGGCCGGAGCAGATGGGCCAGATCGTCGACCCCGCAGGCCGGAAACCCGAGCCCGTCCCGCGGCGGATCGAGATCGCAGGCGTTTGCGACCGCAGCCATTTCGATCGAGGATTTCGTGCCGTCGAGGAACGAGCAGAACATCTGCGGGTTCATGCCCGCCGCGGCCGCCTGCTCCGGCGTCAGCCCGTAATGGGTCCAGACCTCGTCCGGCGTGACCTGGTGGTAGCCCGGCAGATACTTTGTGCCCTTGCCCGCCGCGGCGACCTCGAAGCCGCAGGTGCGCGCCCAATCGACCATATCCGCAATCAGCGCCGGCTGGTCGCCATAGGCCATGGCGTAGACCAGCCCCGCCGCCTCCGCCCGCCGGGTGAGCGCCGCGCCCGCAAGCATATCCGCCTCGACGGTCGCCATCACCAAATGCGTCCCGGCCCCGATCGCCGCGAGCGCGTGCGCGACGGCCGGTTGCGGCGCGCCGGTCGCCTCGACCAGCACTTCGAGCCCGTCATCCGACGCAAGCGCGACCCCGTCCTCGAGAAACGCCGTCGCCGCGATCCGCGCGTCGCTCCAGCCGACCGCACGACAGGCTGAACGCGCCCGCTCGACGTCGAGATCTGCGATCGCCACGACCTCGAGCCCAGGCGTGCTCGGAACCTGCGCCAGGAACATCGATCCGAACTTGCCGGCGCCGACCACGCCGACCCGGACCGGACGCCCCGCCTCCGCACGCTGAGAGAGCATTCTGTGTAGGTTCATCGTCGTCCGCCGGGTCTTGAATCGGGCCGCCATCTCACGTCGAGAGCAGTCGGAAGGCAAGCAGACGCGGCGTAGCCGGCTTCTGCGGATCAGAACCTTCAACCTTGGCCTGTACAGGCCCGACGGCCTTCGCTATATCGCGCCTCCAGTGCGGTCGTGGCGGAACTGGTAG
>JBCBRF010000115.1:0-11730 GCA_039819865.1 Pseudomonadota bacterium
GGCGGGGCCTACACAGTGCTCGCGCGGAAGTATCGTCCCAGCGATTTCAGCGGCCTGATCGGTCAGAGCGCCATGGTGCGGGTGCTCACGAACGCGTTCGCGCTCGACCGCATCCCGCATGCTCTGGTGCTGACCGGCGTGCGCGGCATCGGTAAGACGACGACGGCGCGGATTATCGCGAAAGGGCTGAACTGCTCGAGCGCGGACGGGCCGACGACGGCGCCCTGCGGGATTTGCGAGAACTGCGTGGCGATCGCCGAATCGCGCCATGTCGACGTGCTGGAGATGGATGCGGCGAGCCGGACCGGAATCGACGACATCCGCGAGATTATCGACTCGGTCGCCTATCGGGCGGCGCGCGGGCGCTACAAGGTCTACATCGTCGACGAAGCCCATATGCTTTCTAAGAACGCCTTCAACGGGCTGTTGAAGACGCTCGAAGAGCCGCCGCCGCATGTGAAGTTCATCCTGGCGACGACCGACATCCACAAGGTGCCGGTGACGGTGCTGTCGCGCTGCATGCGGTTCGATCTGCGGCGGATCGATCCGGAGACGCTCACCGGGCATCTCGCGGGGATCTGCGAGGCGGAGGGCGTCGCGATCGAGCCGGAGGCGCTGGCGCTGGTGGCGCGGGCGTCCGAGGGCTCGGTGCGGGATTCGCTCTCGATCCTGGACCAGGCGATCGCGCATGGCGCGGACGCGCGCGACGCGGCGGAGGGGTCGGAGGAGGGGGCGCGCGCGGTGACCGCGGCGGGCGTGCGGGCGATGCTCGGCCTCGCGGAGCGCGGTCGCGTGTTCGATCTGTTCGAGAAAATCATGACCGGCGAGGCGGGCGGCGCGCTGACGGCGCTCCAGGGCCTCTACGCCGACAGCGCCGATCCGCATGCGACGCTCACGGAGGTCGCCGAGATCTGCCATCTCGTGACGGTGGTCAAGATCGCGCCGGAGCGGCTCGAGGATCCGAGCCTACCGCCGGCGGATCGGGAGCGGGCTCAGGCGCTGGCGGCGGAGCTGCCGATGCGCCCGCTGTCGCGCGCCTGGCAGATGCTGCTGAAGGCGCTCGACGAGGTGGCGCGCGCGCCGTCGGCGATTTCGGCGGCGGAGATGGCGGTGATCCGCATGGCCCATGTCGCGGAGCTGCCCTCGCCCGAGCAGCTGGTCGCGGCGCTGACGGCGCGGGACGGGCCGGAGAGCCCGCCGCCCGCGAGGGGACCGGACGGCGGGCCGGCCGGCGGGCCGACCGGTGGATCTGGAGGCGGCGATCGTTCGGTTCCGAACGGCGGCGGGGCGCGGAGCGCGGCGGGCGGGTCCGGCGGCGGGCCGACGGCGCTCGCGACGGCGCGCCCGGCCGCGGAGAGGCGGGCGCCGGCGCCGCGAGCCGAACGCCGCGCGCAAAGCGGGTCGGAGCTTTCGACCTTCGAGGAGATCGCAGGCTTCGTGCGCTCGAAACGCGATCTGAAGCTGTTGATCGAGATGGAGCTCTATCTGCGGCCCGGCGCGGTGCAGCCCGGGCGGATCGAGGTCTCGCTGGTCGAGGGCGCGCCGACGCATCTGGCCGGCGAGCTGAAGCAGAAGCTGCAGGAATGGACCCGCCAGACCTGGGTCGTGACGATCGCGGACGGCCATGAGACGCCGACGCTGATGGAGCGGCGGATCAAGGCGGAGGAGGGCGTCCGGGCGGAGGCGCTGGCGCACCCGCTGGTGCAGGCGGCGCTGGAGGCCTTTCCCGGCGCTGAGCTTAAGGCGGTGAAGACGCCCGAGGATCTGGTGATCGGGGCGGCGCTTCAGCCCGCGCCCGACGATCTCGACCCGGACGAGCTCGAGGACGACGACATGCTCGATCTGAGGGATGAGGACCCCGGCCCGTCGGAGCAGGACGCCGGCGGGTCGTGGGAGCCGGATCGGGAGCCGAAGCGGGATCCGGGGTGACACAGGGCTGTTTGGACGAAGGAGCGAGACGATGCTGAAAGGACTGGGCGCGTTGGGCGATCTCGGCAAGCTGATGGGGCAGGCGCAGGAGCTCCAGCAGAAGATGGCGGACGTCCAGACCCGGCTCGAGACGCTCGAGGTCGAGGGCGAGGCGGGCGCCGGCATGGTTCGGGCGGTCTGCACCGGCAAGGGCGCGGTGGTGCGGGTGTCGATCGACCCGTCGCTGCTGGGCTCCGCGGAGGACAAAACCGTCGTCGAGGATCTGGTCGTCGCCGCGGTGAACAACGCTCAGGAGAAGGCGCGCGAGCGGGCGCAGCAGGAGATGGCCTCGGTCACCGAGGGGCTGCCGCTGCCGCCGGGGTTCGGCTTCGGCCCGTGAGGCGGGCGCCGACGGGTTGAGGGTGACAGCCGTCTCTGCTCCCATATATTGGGGTGTATCGAACGGAGACCCACCTTATGTCCCGCGCCGGCGCCTCGGAGCTTGAAACCCTGATCGACCTCATGGCGAAGCTGCCGGGGCTCGGGCCCCGGTCGGCTCGGCGCGCGGTGCTGCATCTGGTGCGCCGGCGGGAACAGCTGTTCGAGCCGCTGGCGGCCGCGATGGCGGAGGTGACGGCGCGGGTCCAGTCCTGCCGGATCTGCGGCGCGGTCGCGATGTCGGAGATCTGCGAGATCTGCGCCGATCCGGGCCGCGATCCGAGCCAGATCTGCGTGGTCGAGGAGGTGGGCGACCTCTGGGCGATGGAGCGAGCGCGGACCTATCGCGGGCGCTACCATGTGTTGGGCGGCGTGTTGTCGGCGCTGGATGGCGTCGGGCCGGAGACGCTGCGGATCCCAGACCTGGTGGACCGAGCGGCGGCGGCGGAGGTCTCGGAAGTGATCCTGGCGCTCAACGCCACCGTGGACGGCCAGACCACCGCCCACGTGATCGCGGAGGCGCTGCAAGGGGCTGAGGTGCGGGTCACCTCTCTCGCCCGCGGCGTGCCGCTCGGCGGCGAGCTCGGCTATCTCGACGACGGCACGCTCAGCGCCGCGTTCGGCGCGCGGCGGGAGCTTTGAGCGCCCTCGTCTCGCCGTTGGGCGATCCTCGGGCGGCGGCGACGATCTCGCGACAGCGAGAGAGAAGCGGCGTTTCGGCCGCGATCGTTTCTCTGCGAACCAGGATCTTGGTCTAGTCTTTTCCTTGTCGCGCGATCGGACGGATAACCGGCGGCCACTTATCCTGACCGCGCTCTTTTTTGTTTGTCGCGCGATCGTACGGATAACCGGCGGCCACTTATCCTGATCGCGCTTTAGAGCGGCGGGAAGTTCGCCAGGATGAACCAGGCCGCGAACAGCGCCTCGATCGCGAAGAAGAACCAGATCTTTTTCGAACCGGAGCCGTCGAGCGCGATCGAGACGATGCGGCCGAGACCGGCGCCGGCGTAGTGGACGCCGACCATCACCCAGGCCATCGGGAAGCTCTGGCCGATCAGGATCGCAACGACGGACATGACGACGAAGGCCCCGCCCGAGGCCGCGCGGATCTCGCTCAAGCCGTCGCGCTTGTCGCCGTCGGTCTTCAGCGCGAGCGCGCCCATCGCATAGCTCGGCGAGATCAGCCCGATCGCGCCGAAGCCGATCGTCAGCACGCCGAGGATGATGTTGACGATTTCGGTGAAGTCCATGGGAGCGCCCCTCGCTGGTTTGGTTCAGTCAATACGCATTGAGCGGCGCATCGGTTCGTCGGTTCGGCTTGCTTTGCGCAATCGTTTCGGTTTGGGCGACAGTTCTTCGCCCAGGCGCGCTCTACCGTCGCCGCACGCTGGGCCGCATCTCTGGCCAGAGCGGCGCGTCGATCGGGACAGGCGCCGCGGGTGACGGAGACGGCGATGTTCAACTTGTTCTCGAAGCCTGAAGACAATGCGGTCGCGGCGCAGACCGGGCCGAACGTGCTCCGGATCGACGCCAGCATGCGGCGCGAGGGCAGCGTCACGCGGGCGCTTGCGGATCGGTTCCTGGCGGCGCTGGGGCCGGCGCAGGTGACGCGGCGCGATCTGGCGGCGGAGGCGGTTCCGTTCGTCGATGAGGACTGGATCGGCGCGAACTTCACGAAACCCGATCAACGGAGCGACGCGCAGCGCAAGACGCTGGCGCGGTCGGACGCGCTCGTGGCGGAGCTGCAGGCGGCGGATGTTCTGGTGATCGCCGCGCCGATCTACAATTTCGGCCCGCCCGCCGCGCTCAAGGCCTGGATCGATCAGGTCGCGCGGGCCCGGGTCACGTTTCGCTACACGGAGAACGGGCCGGAGGGTCTGTTGAAGGGCAAGAAGGCTTATCTGCTGGTCGCCTCGGGCGGCACGGCCGCGGAGAGCGCGATCGATTTCGCCACGCCCTATCTGCGGCATGCGCTCAAGTTCATCGGGGTCGAGGACGTCACGGTGGTGGCGGCCGATGGGCTGATGGGCGATGCGGCCAAGCGCGCGGTCGCGGAGGCCGCGGTGGATCGAGAGGCCGCGCAGCTCGCGGCTTGACCTTCGAGAGGTTTGTGCGCGCGCGCGCTCTGTGATCGCGCGCACAGACAGAGCGTTCTCTTGGGGAGATACTCCGATCAATTGGTGATTGGTTGGGGGATCCCATGAGTGCCTGGAAAATCTACTTCAAAGACGGCCCGACGTTCGTTGAAGGCGACAGCGGTACGGAGACGTTTCGTACGGTCTACGTCGTCTATCAGGGGCCGTTGGTCGGTTCGCTCGACTGGATTTCGACCAACTTCGACATTGTCGCGAATGGCGCTTTGCACTCCAAGGCGACCGTCGGCATGGGCAAAGTGACCATCGACGGAAAACAAGTCTTCGGCGGCTCGTTCTTTTTGCATTGGGAGGGGGACGACGTCGTCGAGGATGACGTGCTCATGCAGATCAAGCTCACCAAGGCGAGGCTTGTCGACAATGACAACCCATTTGGTCCGATGGAAGTGAAGGTCGATAAGTCGCTCTATGGCGTCGTGCATGACGATGACGGACCCAATCAAGGCAAGAAGGGCGATATCGGGGAGCTGATCGACGGCCTTGCTGAAGGGAAGAAAATCTCAAAAGAAGAGGCTGACGACGCGCGCGAGCAACTCGGCGTCGAAAAAGACGATAGCGAGGACCAGCACTTCGAGTTCGAAGATTTCTCGGAACCGCCGGTGGACGAGGACGCGGACTTTGCGCCCGACGCCGAACCGATGGAATACGGCGGGGATGAGCACGTCGAGCCGGCCGATTATTACGAGGAACCGCCCGCAGAACCGGACGCGCCGTACGAGGCCGACGATACGGTGTTCGACTTCGTCTGATCCGCGCGTTTGTCGGTTCAGATCAGATCAGATCAGATCAGATCAGATCAGATCAGATCAGATCAGATCAGATCAGATCAGATTGCGGCCGCGGAAGCTCACTTCGCGGCCCTTTCCGATCACCACATGGTCGTGGATCGTCAGGCCCACGGCCTCGGCCGCGCGGAGGAGGGCGTGGGTCATCCGGATGTCGGCGTCGGAGGGCTCCGGATCGCCGCTCGGGTGGTTGTGGACGAGCAGCATGGCGGAGGCGTTCAACTCCAGCGCGCGCTTCACCACCTCGCGGGGATAGACCGGCGCCTGGTCGACCGTGCCAGGGGTGCTCGCCTCGTCCGCCAGCAACTGGTTCTTGGCGTCGAGATAGAGGACCCGGAACTCCTCGGTGGCGCGGTGCGCCATGGTGGCGCGGCAGTAATCGAGCACCGCCTCCCAGCTCGACAGCACGGTGCGGCCGACGGCGCGGGTGCGGACCAGCTTGTGCGCGGCGGCCTCGACGATCTTGATCTCGCGGATCGCGGCGTCGCCCACGCCCGTCACTTCGCGGAGGCGCTCCGGAGCGGCGGAGACGACGCCGTTGAAGTCGCCGAAGCGGGCGAGCAAACGCTTGGCGATCGGCTTCACGTCCTGGCGCGAGATCGCCCGGAACAGCACGAGCTCCAGCAGCTCGTAATCGGCGACCGCCGCGGGGCCGCCGCCCATGAAGCGGGCGCGGAGCCGCTCGCGGTGGCCGAGGCGCAGGTCTTCGGGTTTCGGGTCGTCCGGTTTCTCGGAAGGAGGGCGGTCGGCCGGCTTCGGGGCGGCGCCGAACAGATCCGGGGCCTCTTGCGCGGCCGGGGGCTCCGAGCGTTTGGTCATCGGCCCGGCCTCGGCGGGCTCAGCGCTCGAAGGTCGGGTGGAAGCGCCCGGCCGGGGAGAGGGTGAAGATCTCGCAGCCGTCCTCCGTCACGCCGATGGAGTGCTCGAATTGCGCCGAGAGCGACTTGTCGCGGGTCACGGCGGTCCAGCCGTCGGCCAGGATCTTGGTGTCGGGCCGGCCGAGATTCACCATCGGCTCGATGGTGAAGAACATGCCGGGTTCCATCACATATTGCTGCTCCTTCCGCCGCGGATCGCTGTCGGCGGTGATCTCGTAGTGCATGATGCTCGGGGTGTCGTGGAACACCCGGCCGAGCCCGTGACCGCAGAAGTCGCGGACCACGCCGCAGCGCTCGCGCTCGCAATATTGCTGGATGGCGCGGCCGATCTCGCCGAAGGTCGCGCCCGGCTTTACGGCGTCGACGCCGCGCAGCAGCGCTTCGTGGGTCACGTCGATCAGGCGCTCGGCACGGCGGCTCGGCTTGCCGGCGACGTACATCCGGCTGCTGTCGCCATGCCAGCCATCGAGAAGGGCGGTGACGTCGATGTTCAAGATGTCGCCGTCTCGGAGCGCCTTCTTCTCCGTCGGGATGCCGTGGCAGACCACGTGATTGATCGAGATGCAGCTCGAATGCTGGTAGCCGCGATATCCGAGGGTCGCGGGCTCCGCGCCATGGTCGCGCACGAACTCCCGGATCAGGTCGTCGAGCGCGCCGGTGGTGACGCCGGGGCGCACATGATCGGCGATCATGTCGAGCGTCTCGGCCGCCAAACGGCCGGCGCGACGCATGCCCGCGAAATCCTCTTCGGTGTGCAGTTTGATCCCGTCGGGGGATCTGTCGACGTCCTTGCGCATCGCCGCTCCTTTTCGCCTCACCCCTCTTCGATCGGCAGGGCGCGATCAAGCAGGATCTCCGCCGGGCGCTCGACGCTCGGCCGTTTCGGGACGGTGATCCGGCAGGTCCGGCACACCGCCTCGACGCCCCGCGCCCGCGCCTGTCGAAACGCCGCCGCGTAGGCCGGGTCGAGATCGGCGGCGAGGCGAAAGCGCGCGCAGTCGGTGCGCTGCACGACATACAGCATCACCGCCCGCGCGCCGGCCCCCGCCATATCCGCGAGCTCCGCGAGGTGCTTCGCGCCGCGCGCGGTCACCGAGTCCGGGAACTCCGCCCAGTCGTCCTCTCGACGCAAATGGACATTCTTGATCTCGAGGTAAAGATCCGGCCGGTCGGGCGCGCTCAGCAGGAAATCGATGCGGCTGTTCTTGCCGTACTTCACCTCGCGGCGGATCTCCGGATAGTCGGCGAATTCTGGGATCCGGCCGGCGCGGAGCGCCTCTTCGACGATGCGGTTCGGGTGCGCGGTGGAGACGCCCGAGTAATGGCCGGCCTCGAGGGCGACCAGCTCCCAAGTGTATTTGAGCTTGCGCTTCGGATCGTCGTTGCGGGACAGCCAGATGGTCTGGCCGGGCGCGTTCAGGCCCAGCATAGAGCCTGGATTGGCGACATGGGCCGTCACGGTCTCGCCGTCCTCGAGCGTCGCGTCGGCGAGGAAGCGGTTGTAGCGCCGGATCAGGCGGGCCTTCACGAGGGGCGTCGGCAGATGCATGCCGCCTGTTAGACCATGCGCGTAGGAGAGGGAATCGCCTAAGTGATCTAAGCGCTTGTTCCGGCGCGCGATCGGCGCGAAGGAGCGGGGCGGCTATGGATCAGGGAGGATGGGATGAGCGAGGGCCCCACGGCGGCGATGCTGGTGATCGGCGACGAGATCCTGTCGGGCCGGACCCAGGACGTGAACGCGCATCATCTCGCGGGCGTGTTGACGGAGATCGGGATCCGGCTGGTCGAGGTGCGCTTCGTGCCGGACGAGGCGGACCGGATCGTCGCCGCGCTGAACGCGCTCCGGGCGGCGGTCGATCACGTGTTCACCTCGGGCGGCATCGGGCCGACCCATGACGACATAACGGCCGACGCGGTGGCGGCGGCGTTCGGGGTCGGGATCGATGTGCGGGAGGACGCGAAGGCGATTCTGCTCGCCTATTACGGCGACGAGGGCATCAACCCGGCGCGGCTGCGGATGGCGCGGATCCCGGACGGGGCGTCGCTGATCGACAATCCGGTCAGCCGGGCGCCCGGGTTCACGCTCGGCAACGTGCATGTGATGGCGGGGGTGCCGATCATCTTCCAGGAGATGCTCGCGGGCCTCCGCGGGCGGCTGAAAGGCGGGGCTCCGGTGCTGGCGCACAGTTTCCGCGCGCAGATCCCGGAAGGCGATCTGGCGGAGGGGCTGCGGGCGGCGGCGGCGGCGCATCCGGCGGTCTCGATCGGCGTCTATCCGTTCTTCCGCGGGGGGCTCGGCTGCACGGTGATCGCGCGGAGCGGGGATCGGGCGCTGCTGGGGGCGGCGGCGGACGATCTTCGGGCTCTGCTCGAGACGATGAAGCCGGGCGCGGTTCAGGAGACGCCGCCCGCCTGAGCGGCCGCGCGTCTGAGGTCGGACGCGCGGACCGCCTGCTTCGCTGCGACGTCTAAAGGTCGGGCGCTCCCCAGCTCGTCGCTCAACCGTTCGGCTTCACAGGGTTGCGCGCCTGGGCAGTCAAGCGCTTCAGGCGCAGCATCGCCAGGGTCCCGGCCAGGGGGCCGAGGGCGAGCGTCAGGAAGACGCCGGGCCAACCGATCCAGCCGGCCAGCCAGGGCGCGAGCTGAACCGTGACGACCGTCAGAGCGAAGCCGAGGGCCGTCTGCAGCGTCACGAGGGCGCCGGCGCGCTCGGGCGGGGCGTAGTCCGCCACCAGCGCGGAGAACTGCGCGCTGTCGGCGATGACGAAGGCTCCCCAGACCAGCGCGATCGCGATCAGCAGCCAGGGCGGGCCGCCATAGGCGAGCGCGGCCGCGACCGCCGCCGAGCCCGAGCCGATCATCGCCAGGATCGTGGTCTCGGCCTTGCCGATCCGGTCCGCGAGTTTGCCCGCGGCGATCGAGGCGACGGCGCCGATCGCGACGACCGCGAAGGCGGCGAGTTTGGCGCTCGAGAGCGCGGCCTCGCCCGCCATCTGCGCGGAGAAGGAGGCGGCGAGCGCCACGCCGATCCAGGCCCAGAGCACGTAAAGCTCCCACATGTGGCCAAGATAGCCCGCATAGGCGAGGCGGATGCGCTCGTCTCGCCAGGCCAGGCGGAGAGCGGCTGCGTCGAAGGCGGGGGCGCTCGCGTGATGGGGGCCGAGCCGGATCGCGAGCGCGAGGCCGGCGCCGAGGAGCGCCAGAAGGCTCGCGCCGCCGACGGCGATCCGCCAATCCGCGCCGCCGAGGTACGCGATCAGATGGGGGGCGGCTGAGCCGAGGGTCAGGGCGCCGACCAGCAAGCCCACCAGGAAGCCGCGATCGCTCTGGCCCCAGCCGACGGCGATCTTCACGCCGACCGGGTAGACGCCGGCCATCAGCGCGCCGGTCAGGACGCGGGCGGCGATCGCGCCGGCGCTTCCGATCGGGGCGAGCAGAACCAGGGCGTTGGCGAGCGCCGCGAACGCCGCGCTCACTGCGAACACCTTGCGAGGATCATAGCGGTCGGCCCAGCCGGCGACGGCGTAGAGGATCGCGCCGATCGCGAAGCCCGCCTGCACGCCGCTCGAGAGCATCGCCTTCGCCGCATCCGTCAGCGGGGCCTGGCGCTCCATGTCCGCGATCGCCGCGGAGGAGGAGAACCAGAGCGCCATCGCCAGGATCTCCGCCACCGCCAGAAGCGCGATCGCGCGGGTCTTGCCCTGGTGGCGCGCCGACAGGGCGGCGGGCGCGGAGGGGGAGTCGGGCATCGGAGCCTTGAGCGTAGAAAACAGGGCGGTCAGGCGGCGTCGGTCGGCGCGGAGGATTTGAGTGCGCTGGGGCCCTCGTGTACAGCGATCGCCCGGGCGGCGGATCGTCTCGCCGCCCGACCCGAACCGCGGCGTCTCCCATGATCTGGAATGCGCCATCGGCCCGCGTGATGGAATGGTAGACATAGCGGACTTAAAATCCGCAGGCTTCGGCCGTGCCGGTTCGAGTCCGGCCGCGGGTACCACTTTATGTCTCGCGGCGGTTCGCTTCGCGGACGCCTCCGACGGGGCGGCCTGACCGGCCGACGCGCGGTCGCGCTTGTTTGGCGCTGTGGCGCGCTCTGGGCCGCTTCAGGCGCGCGACGCTTTTGTCTCGCGGCGGTTCGCTTCGCGAACGCCTCCGACGGGGCGGCCTGACCGGCCGACGCGCGGTCGCGCTTACATGCGGGCCGGGGGGCGTTCGGTCGAACCAGTCCACGTCGGCCTTGTCCCGACGGTTCGCGTCGCCGTCGGCGCCCGCGCCGCTGGCGTGTTCACAGGCGGCGGGAGCGGGGCGCCGGGACGGCTCCGGAGCCGATGTCCGCTACTCTGCGGCCAGGGCGGCGCCGTCGGAGGCCGCCTGCAGGAGATGGCCGTCGCGGGTTTGAGGGGTTTTGACGCCGAGCACGCTGCCGGCGATCTGAGTGCGGAGGATCTGGGCCGTGCCGCCGCCGATCGTGAACATCCGGACGTCTCGGGCCATGCGCTCGAGGGGCTCCTGATCGCCGTAGCCGCGCGCGCCGAACATCTGCAACGCATCATTCACGACCTTGACGCCGGTCTCCGAGGCGAACAGCTTCGCGCGGGCCGCCATGGTGCGCTCGGGAAAGCCGGTCGGGTCGGTCTCCGCCGAGCGGGCGGCCTCGTGGAGCAAGAGCCGCGCGGCGCGGACGCCGACATCCATGTCCGCCAGCATCCATTGCAGACCCTGGAATTCCGCGATCGGGCGGCCGAACGATTGCGATGGGGCTTGCGGCCGGCGCGCTCGAGCGCGCCGGCCGCAAGCCCCATCGCAATCGTTCCGGCCCCGACGCGCTGGCTGTTGTAGGCGGTCATCAGGTCCGCGAAGCCGCGCTTGAAGCCGCGGGGCGGGATCAGCGCCATCTCGGCCGGAACCTCGACCCGGTCGAAGCGCAACTCCGCCTCCGGCATGCCGCAGAGGCCCATGGTGCGCTCGCGGCGGACGACCTCGAAGCCCTTCGGCCAGTCGCCCTCCGCCGGGTTCGCGACCACCAGGAAGCCGCCGATGCCCTCCTCAGACCCGCTTTCCGAGATCACGCGGGCGAAGACGAGATGGATGCGGGAGACGCCGCCGCCGGTGATCCAGTGCTTGGTTCCGCTCAGCAGGTAGCGGTCGCCGCGGCGGCGGGCGACGGTGCGCATTTCGGTCGCGGCGCTGCCCGCCTCGGGCTCGGTGATGCAGATGGCCGGCTTGTCGCCCGCAAGCACCAGAGGCGCGCAGAGGCGTTTCTGCGCGTCGGTTCCGTAGGCCATCACCGCGCTCACGCCGCCCATATTGGCCTCGACGACGATGCGGGCGGTCAGGGCGCAGGCCTTGGCGAGCTCCTCGACGACCTCGCAAACCTCGAGGAAGGTCGCGCCGCGGCCGCCATAGTCGGTCGGGATCGTCATGCCCATCAGGCCGGCCTCGGCCAGATCCGCCACGTTGTCCCAGCAATAGGCGCGCTCGCGGTCCCAGTGGGCGGCGCGCTCTGCGAACCGGGTCTCCGCCAGATCGCGGGCGACGGCGGCGAGGGACGATGCGGTCATTTCTGCCTCC
>JBCBRF010000116.1:0-11535 GCA_039819865.1 Pseudomonadota bacterium
GGCGAGGCGGACGGGGCGACGGGGGATCCGCCGAGAGCGGGGGCTCTCGATGGTGAGCCCGAGCGGCCCGCTCCGGCCGCCCACCGCTCTCGACGCTTCGAGCGGCGCGCGACGCCCAGGCCGGCGGCGAGGCCTCGATGGCCGAGACGACGGCGCCTCCCCCCTCATGCGCCCCCCTCGGGCGCCCCCACCCTCTCTCGGCTCGGCTCAGGCCGCCTCGCCCACCAGCTCCAGAACTTTCGCGCCGTAGCGCTTGATCTTGGCCTCGCCGACGCCGTGGACGGCGCCGAGGGCGGCCTCGTCGGCGGGGCGCGCGGCGGCGATCTCGATCAGCGTGCGGTCGGTGAACACCACATAGGCCGGGACGCCCGCGCTCTTGGCCAGCTCCAGCCGCATCTTCTTCAGCCGGGAAAGCAGCGCGTTGTCGGGCTCGGACAGGTCCGGCGCGTCGGACTTCGCCCCCCGGTCGGCGGCGCGCGCCCGGCCGGCCTCAGCCGCCGAGCGCACCGTGTCCTTGCGCAGCTCCACGCCGCGCTCGCCGCGGAGCACGCGCCAGCCGGCCTCGGTCGCCGTCCATTGGCCCCAGCCGTCGACCGCCACGTCGGCGAAGCCCGCGGCGTAAAGCTGGCGGAAGATCGCCCGCCATTCGGCGCGGCTGAACTCCCGACCCACCCCGAAGGTCGGCAGGGTCTGGTGGCCGAACTTCACCACATTGTCCGTCGCCTCGCCGAGCAGCACCGCGATCAGATGCTCGACGCCGAAGCGCTCGCCGGTGCGCAGGATCGCCGACAGCGCCTTCTGCGCCGCCACGGAGCCGTCGAAGCGCTCGGGCGGGCTCTCGCACAGATCGCAGGCGCCGCAGGGTTCGGTCCGGGTCTCGCCGAAATAGGCGAGCAGGGTCTGGCGCCGGCAGGTCGGCGCCTCGGCGAGCGCCAAGAGCGCGGCCAGCCGGGCGCGCTCGGCGCGCTTGCGAGGCTCGGGGGCCTCGGACTCCTCGATCTGACGGCGACGCAGCTTCATGTCCTCGAAGCCGTAGAGCGTCAGCGTGTCCGCCGGCAGGCCGTCGCGCCCGGCGCGGCCGATCTCCTGATAGTAGCTCTCCACCGTCTTCGGCAGATCGGCGTGGACGACGTAGCGCACGTCCGGCTTGTCGACCCCCATGCCGAAGGCGATCGTCGCCGCCATCACGACCCCGTCCTCGCGCACGAAGGCCTGCTGGTTCCGCGTCCGGGTCGCGGGATCGAGGCCCGCGTGATAGGGCAACGCGCGGAGCCCGGCGTCGCAGAGGTACTCGGCGGTCTTCTCCACGCCTTTGCGGGAGGCGCAGTAGACGATGCCGGCCTGACCGGCGCGGGCCTTGGCGAAGGCGGTGATGCGCGCCCGCGCGCTTTTCTTGGGCTCGAAAGCCAAGCGCAGGTTCGGGCGGTCGAAACCACGGATGAAGACGCGGGGGCGCCGCGCGCCGCCGCCGTAAAGCTTGTCGACGATCTCCGCCCGGGTGGCTTCGTCCGCGGTCGCGGTGAAGGCCGCGAGCTGCACCCGGCCGATCGCCTGTTCGAGCTCGCGCCGCAGCGCGCCGACGCCCAGATAGTCGGGACGGAAGTCATGGCCCCATTGCGCCACGCAATGCGCCTCGTCGACGGCGAGCAGGGAAACCCCGGCGCGGGCCAGCATCGCGCCGGTGTCGGGGACGGCCAGGCGCTCGGGCGCGCAATAAAGGAGCCGGAGGCGGCCGTCCCAGATCTTCTCGCGGATCGCGGCGTTCTCCTCAGGCGCGTTGGCCGAGGTCAGGGCGCCCGCCTCGATCCCGAGGGCGCGGAGGGCGGCGACCTGGTCCTGCATCAGCGCGATCAGCGGGGAGACCACCAGGGTGAGGCCCGGGCGCAGGATCGCCGGAAGCTGGTAGCAGAGCGACTTCCCGCCGCCCGTCGGCATGATCGCGAGCACATCCTCATCCGCGAGGATCGCCTTCAGGATCTCGTCCTGGCCGGGCCGGAAGTCCGGATAGCCCCAAACCCGCTTCAGCTCCGCGCGCGCCGCGGCCAGAGGCTCCGCCGCGCCGGCCTCGCCCGCCGGCGTCTCCGCGCCGGCGGCGAACAGCTCGCCCGTCTCGATCCGCGCCATTGCAGCCGCTCTCCTCAACTCTGCTTGGGTGAAGGATAGATGGGGGCGAGACGCAACGTCTAGGGGAACAAAATGGGCAGGGCCATAGATCTTGTCCGCCTGGCGCGCTGAGCGCGATTTCCTCGCGCCGGCTCGGGAAGCGCTGGACCTGCGGCCGGGCGCGACGATACGGTCCCGTCATCGCGAGCATGAGGCGCAACCGATGTCCCCAAAGACGCCCGGCGACGGGAACCTGGCTTCCTCTAAGCCCGCCGCGGGCAAGACGCTCGAGGCGCTCGGGCTCGACCGCCTGCTCCGCCTCGGACCGCCGGTCCCGGCTGATCTGCGGATTGCGAGCCTCGCGGTCGACAGCCGGCGCAGCGGCCCCGGCGCGCTGTTCGCGGCCCTCCGCGGCGTGGCGCAGGACGGCGGCGCATTCACGGAAAGCGCGATCGCTCAGGGCGCGGTCGCGGTGCTCTGCGACCTGCAAAGCGCGGTTCTGGCGCGAGAGACGCTCGGGGCCTGGAGCGTCCCCTTCCTGGTGGCGGAGAATCCGCGGAAAGCCCTGGCGGAGGCGGCGGCGCGGTTCTACCGCGCGCAGCCCAGCGTCACGGCGGCGGTCACCGGGACCAACGGCAAAACCTCGGTCGCCACCTTCACGCGGCGGATCTGGGCGCATCTCGGCCGGCCGGCGGCGAATTTCGGCACGACGGGCGTGTTCGCCGAGAACCTCCCGACCGGCCCGCTGGAGCGCGGCCTGTCGCACACCACGCCGGAGCCCGTGTCGCTCCATGCGCTCTTGATGGAGCTCGAAAGCCTCGGCGTGAGCCACGCCGCGATGGAGGCGTCGAGCCATGGGCTCGCGCAGCACCGGCTCGACGGGGTGCGGCTGGCCGCGGCCGCCTTCACCAACCTGACGCGGGACCACTACGACTATCACCGAACGCCGCAGGAATACGCGGCGGCGAAGCTGCGGCTGTTCGCCGAGGCGCTCGACGCGGACGGCGTCGCGGTCGCCAACGCGGACGATCCGCTGTTTCCTGCGATCGAGCAGATCGCGCGGGCGCGTGGGATCCGGCTGATCGGCTACGGGCGCGACGCGGACGAGAGCGGGCTGAAGCTGGTCGCCCAGGACGCGCATCTCGGCGGTCAGACGCTGCGGATCGCGCATGGGGGGCGGCGCCACATCGTCGAGCTGTCGGTGGTCGGCCAGTTCCAGGGCTGGAACGCGCTGGCCGCCGCCGGGCTCGCGCTTGGGACGGGGGAGACGGCGGAGGACGCCATCGGGGCGATCGGGGCGCTCACCGGCGTGCCCGGCCGGATGGAGCTCGCGGCGCGACGGGCGAACGGGGCCGGCGTGTTCGTCGACTACGCCCATACGCCGGACGCGCTCCGCACCGCGCTCGAGGCGCTCAGGGCGCACACGCCGGGGCGGCTGCATGTCGTGTTCGGCGCCGGCGGCGACCGGGATCCCGGCAAGCGCCCGCTGATGGGGCGCGCCGCGGCGGAGAGCGCGGACCGGTTGGTCGTGACCGACGACAATCCGCGCTCCGAAGATCCGGGCAAGATCCGGGTCCAGGTGATCGCCGGGGCGCTTCAGGTGGCGGAGTTCTCCGACCGCACCGGCGTCGCGGAGGTGGGCGATCGGGCGGAGGCGATCCTGCGCGGGGTCGACGGGCTCGAACCCGGCGACGCGCTGCTGATCGCCGGCAAGGGGCATGAGAGCGGTCAAGAGGTCGCCGGCGAAACCCTGCCGTTCGACGATGTCGAACAGGCCCGCGCCGCGGTGGCGGCGCTCGACGGTCCCGAGGCGCTCGAGAGCTGACGACGACGCCCAGCCTCGGCGCGACCGGGCCACGGGGGCTGTTCGGACGACAGGGCGCGGATCGCGGGCGCGTCGCGGTTCGCCCATCGTCGACGGTCGCGGCGGGCGGCGGCGCAGGTCTTCCCTGCGGCGGGTCTTCGCGGCGGCGCAGGTCTTCGCGGCGACGCAGGTTTTGGCGGCGACGCGTGGAGGCCGCGCATGCCGCCGCAAAGCCCCGCAGCGCCGTCGATCCTCGCTCAAAATGCGCCGAAGGCGCTCCCCAAAAGCAGCGCGACCAGCAGCGCGAGAACGGGGATGGCCACGGCGACCGCGAACACCGGGCCGTACGCTTCGCGATGGCCGAGACCACAGATCGCCAGGAGAGTCACCACCGCGCCGTTGTGGGGCAGCGCGTCGAGACCGCCGGTGGCCAGGGTCGTCACCCGGTGCAGCAGCTCGGGCGATACGCCCTCGGCCCGCGCCGCGGCGAGCGCGTCGGCGCCTAAGGCGTCGAGCGCGATCGTCATGCCGCCCGACGCGGAGCCGGTGAGCCCCGCCAGAACGCTCGCGGAGATCGCCAGGCCGACCACCGGATCCGAGCTGGCGCCGGCGACCGCCGCGCGCACCAGATCGAAGGCCGGCAGGCCCGCCACCACGGCGCCGAAGCCGACGAGGCTCGCCGTGTTGAACAGCGGTCGGATCGACGCCTCCGCCCCCTCGACCACCGAGGTCTTCGGATCGCTCAGACGCCCCCGCCCCGCCAGCAGCAACAGCGCGATCGCCGTGGAGAGCGCCACGATGATCGCCCAGACGCCGCGCACCGCGTCGATGTCGACGGCGCCGTAAGCGGGTTCCGCCAAATAGTCGGCGTCGAGCGCGGGAAACAGATGGACGCTCAACGCGTAGTTCAAGCCGATGACCAGCAGGATCGGCGCGAGCGCGAACCAGAGCGGCGGCGGATCGGCGGACGGCGCGGACGGCGGCGCGTCGCCGAGGCGCGGGGCCTCGGGGCCACGCTCGTCGTCGTCCTCCTCCGCTCCATAGCCCTCGCCGCGCGCATGGGCCCGGGCGGCGCATCGGCGCAACCACCAGAGCCCGCCGCCGGCCATGACAAGCGCGGCCAGCACGCCGATGCCAGGGGCGGCGAACGGCGTCGTGCCGAAGAAAGGCATCGGGATCGCGTTCTGGATTGCGGGCGTCCCGGGCAGCGCGGTCATCGTGAAGGTGAAAGCCCCGAGGGCGATGCTGGCCGGCAAAAGCCGTTTCGGGACGTCGCCGGCGCGGAACAGGGCGTTGGCCAGCGGATAGACGGCGAACGCCACCACGAACAGCGACACGCCGCCATAGGTGAGCAGCGCACAGGCGAGGACCGTGGCCAGGATCGCCCGGCGCGGCCCGAGGCGCGCCACCACCGCATCCGCGAGCCCACGGGCGGCGCCGACATCCTCCATCAACCGACCGAAGATCGCTCCCAGCAGAAACAACGGGAAGAACGCGACGATGAAGCGCCCCAGCGCGGGCATGTAGATTTGGGTATAGGTCGCGAGAAGCGGCGCTTCGACCGCGAAGAGCGCCGCGACGAGCGCTGCGATCGGGGCGAGAACGATCACGCTCCAACCGCGATAAGCGCACCAGATCAAGCCGCCGAGCGCCAACAGCGCTCCGAGTAGCCCCACCATCTCGATCCCCCCGACCGGCACGTCTCCTCGCATGCGCAAGTAGGCGAAAGAGAGCGTCAGCGCGAGGGGGCGACAGCGCGAGTGGGCGGAGCCGAGACAGCGCGCCGCGGGCGGCGCTCCTAGGGCGCTCAATGGGCGACGCTCCTAGGGCGCTCCTAGGGCGCTCCTGGGGCGGCGCTCCTGGGGCGGCGCTCCTGGGGCGGCGCTCCTGGGGCGGCGCTCCTGGAAAGCCCGGCGGCCGGCGCCCGGGGCAGGCCGCCTCGCGTCGAATCGCGACCCTGTCGCTTGCATGCCCCTCGGCTCTTGCTTTTCCGCGAGGCTGATCGGGAAAACCGCATGCACTTTTCCGAATCGCGCTCTAAAGCGTCAGGCTCGGAACGGCTCGGAGAGGGACCGTTGGAAAAAACTGGCAGCGAGGCGGAGGGCGCGGCGACCCCGCTCTGGAGCGCGGACGAAGCCGCGGCGGCGACCGGCGGGAAGCGCTCGGGGAATTGGACGTCGGCGCAGGGGATCGAGATCGACAGTCGGCTGGTGGGCCCAGGCGATCTGTTCGTCGCGCTCAAAGGCCCCAACCGAGACGGGCACGACTTCGTCGCCGACGCGCTCGAGAAAGGCGCGGCGGCCGCGCTCGTGACCCATAGGCCGAAGAAGCTCGACAAGAAGGCGCCGCTGCTGATCGTCGAGCCGGACGAAAACGGCGACACGCTCGGCGCGCTCCGCGATCTCGGGCGCTCGGCGCGGGCGCGGGCGCGGCGGATCGCGGCGGTCGCGGTCACAGGGTCGGTCGGCAAGACCTCGACCAAGGAGATGCTGCGCGCCGCCCTCGAAGATCAGGCGGCGACGCACGCCGCGGTCAAGAGCTTCAACAATCACTGGGGCGTGCCGCTCACGCTGGCGCGCACGCCCGCCGACAGCCGCTATGGCGTGTTCGAGGTCGGGATGAACGCGCCGGGCGAGATCGCGCCGCTGGTCGCGCAGATCCGCCCAAAAGCGGGGATCGTGACCGCCGTCGCGCCGGTGCATCTGGAGGCGTTCACCGCGGCCGGGACCGGCCTCGCAGGGATCGCGGCGGAGAAAGCGTCGATCTATGGCGGGTTGATCGAGGGCGGGATCGCGATCGCGCCCGCCGACGCGCCGCATTTCGACAGGCTGGCGGCGGCGGCCAAGGCGGCGGGCGCGGAACTTTGGACCTTCGGGCCGGCCGGCGCGGAGGCGAAACTGCTGTCGGTTCACCTGAACGGCGCGACCACGACGGTCGAGGCCGAGTTCTTCGGCGCGCGGACGCTGTTCAAGATCGGCGCGCTCGGGGCGCATTTCGCCTCGAACGCGCTCGCCGCGCTGCTGGCGGTTAAAGCGGTCGGCGCCGATCCCGCCATCGCCGCGCTGAAGCTCGCCGACTGGTCGGCGGTCGACGGCCGCGGCGCGCGGCGACGCCTGGCGCTGCCCGGGGGCGGCGAGATCCTGCTCGTGGACGAAAGCTACAACGCCAACCCGGCCTCGATGCGCGCCGCGCTCGCCACGTTCGCGCAGTCCGAGGCGATGACGACGATCTCAGGGGCCGAAGGGCGGCGGCTGGCGTTTCTGACGGATATGCTCGAGCTGGGTCCGGATGCGGGCGATCTGCACGCGGCGCTGGCGGCGGGACCCTGGATCGAGCGCATCGACGCGGTGTTCACGGCCGGGCCGGCGATGGCGCGGCTGCATGAGGCGCTGCCGCAGCGACTGCGCGGCGGGCATTGCGCGGACGCCGAAGAGCTTGCGGAGCTGGCGACGCGCGTGGTTCAAGCGGGCGACGCGGCGATGGTGAAGGGATCGCTCGGCTCTCGCGCGCGGCTGGTCGCGAGGGCGATCGAGGCGCTCGGGGCGGTCGACGCGGACTGATCGCCGGGCGGCGAAATCTGGGGCGGCGAGATTCTGGGGCGGCGAAATCCTGGGGCCGCGAGATCCTGGGGCGGCGAGGCCCAGAGGAGACCCTCGGCTCTGGCGGGAACCTGGGGCGATGAGGCCGCCGGGGCGTGGTCAAAGCGGCGACACGCGCGCATCAAGGTCCGTCCAAGCGGGTCCATGGGCGGCGGGCGGGCCGGTAGCGAGGGATCAAAGGGGCGAGCGCCGAATGCTCTATCATTTCTTCGTCGAGTTCGCGCCCGGGTCGAACCCGCTGATCGCGGATGTGAACGTGTTTCGCTACATCACCTTCCGCGTCGGCGGAGCGGTGATGACGTCGCTCTTGATCTGCTTCCTGCTCGGCGGTCGGGTGATCGACTATCTCCGGGTCCGGCAGGGCAAGGGGCAGCCGATCCGGGACGACGGGCCGGAGGGCCATCTGGCCAAGCGCGGCACGCCGACCATGGGCGGCGTGATGATCCTCGGCGCGCTCCTGATCTCGACGCTGTTGTGGGCGCGGCTCGACAATCCGTTCGTCTGGATCGTGCTGATGGTCACCTTCGGCTTTGGCGCGATCGGGTTCATGGACGATTACGCCAAGGTCAAAAAGTACACGACGGCCGGCATCCCGGCGCGGCTCCGACTGGTGATCGGGTTCTCGATCGCCGCCGCGGCCGCCGGCCTCGCCACCTACAACACGCCCGGCGAGCTGCAGTTCCAACTCGCCTTCCCGGTGTTCAAGGACGCGCTGCTTTACCTTTGGTGGCTCTTCATTCCGTTCGCGATGTTCGTGATCGTCGGCGCCGCCAACGCGGTGAACCTGACGGACGGGCTCGACGGGCTGGCGATCGTGCCGGTGATGATCGCGGCCGCCTGCTTCGGCGCGATCTCCTACTTCGTCGGAAACGCCGTTTTCGCGAACTATCTGCAGCTCCATTTCGTGCCCGGCACGGGCGAGGTGGCGGTGTTCTGCGGCGCGTTGATCGGCGCGGGGCTCGGCTTCCTCTGGTATAACGCGCCGCCCGCTATGGTGTTCATGGGCGACACCGGCTCGCTCGCGCTCGGCGGCGGCCTCGGCGCGATCGCGGTGGTGACGAAGCACGAGATCGTGCTCGCCATCATCGGCGGTCTGTTCGTCGTCGAGACGCTCTCGGTGATCATCCAGGTGTTCTATTTCAAGCGCACCGGAAAGCGGGTGTTCCTGATGGCCCCGATCCACCATCATTTCGAGAAGAAGGGCTGGCAGGAACCGACGATCGTGATCCGGTTCTGGATCATCTCGGTGATCCTGGCGCTGATCGGGCTGGCGACGCTGAAGCTGCGGTAAGGCGGGCGCTGTCTCGGCCTTTCGCAGCGGCGGCTGGAGAGTTCTCACGCAAGCCGGAGCCGAGCGCCGAGCCGGTGGCCAACTCGATCCAATTCGCACTCTTCCTGCGCGCAAGATCGCCTGGCAGGCGCCGGGAACCGATGCGCCTTGAATACTCGCGCGCATATTGCAGATTTATATACTTCGAATTTTTTCCTCTTTTGGAAAAACCACCACTATCCGAGACCACGCCCCGATTGACTGCGATAGTAATTGTCTACGAAACACCCAACTTCGCCGTCGTTTGACATTTGTCTATTGGCTTCCCTTCAATCTCGAACCATTCTCTCCGGCCCCGCAGGACTGGAATGGCTGAAATGAAGCAGGTTTTTATTTCGCATGCGCCCGAAGACCGGGGCGTTCTCGAGTCTTTTCAGGAGGTCTTCCGTCAGGCTGGGCTAAAACCGCGCATCTGGGAACAGCCGCCAAGCGCGGGCGAGGTCGGCTCGCCTGCGATCGGGCTTCTCCAGGAATGCGCAGGCGTCCTAACTCTCTTGTCGCGCGCCGCGCTCGTCAGCGAGGCCGTGCGGCACGAAACCGCGGTCGCGCTGCGGAGTAAGCCGACGCTCGTGCTGATGTCGCATGGCGTGTCGATGGACAATGTCGCGAGCGACTGGCCGCGCGGCCTCGAGCAGAGACTGGTCGGGCGGTTCGACCAGCGCCCGACCGAAGAGCTTCGTCAGACGCTCGCGCAACGCCTTCGCGCCGCCATCGGCGGGCGCAGGCCGGTCTTTTGACATCGGCGTGCGAACGCAGCCGGCGCGCGGCCGCCCCGGCTGCGGCCAGGCGGGCCCGTTCTGGTCCTGACCAATCTGGTCCTGACCAATCTGGTCCTGCGCGCTGAGCGACCTCAGCCGTCGCCTGCAAGGATCAACGCCGCAGCCTTCTCGGCGATCATCATCGTCGGCGCCGCGGTGTTGCCGCTGGTGATCCGCGGCATCACGCTGGCGTCGACAACGCGCAGGCCCTCGACCCCACGGACCCGGAGCGCGAGATCGACCACAGAGGCGTCGTCCGCACCCATGCGGCAGGTGCCCACGGGGTGGAAGATCGTGGAGCCGATGCGGCCGGCGGCCTCGGCCAAGGCTTCGTCATCGTCCGCCTCGACGCCAGGCGCGTGTTCCTCGGGGCGGTAGCCGGCTAGCGCGGGCTGCGCGACGATGCGCCTCGTGAAGCGGATGGCGTCCGCCGCCACCCGCCGATCCCAGGCGGTCGAGAGATAGTTGGCCTGGATCTCGGGCGGCGCGTCGGGATCGCGGGAGACCAGGCGCACATGGCCCCGGCTCTCGGGCCGCAGATTGCAGACGCTCGCGGTGAAGGCCGGGAAGTCGTGGAGCGGGTCGCCGAACTTGTCCAAAGACAAGGGCTGCACGTGGTACTCCAGGTTGGCCGTCGCGACCTTGGGATCGGATTTCGCGAAAGCGCCCAACTGGCTTGGGGCCATCGACATCGGGCCGGTCCGCCAGAGCGCGTATTCGAGCGCGATCCGGGCCTTTCCCCACAGGCTTTTGGCGCGCTGGTTCAGCGTCTCGACGCCGTCGACCCGGTAGATGCAACGGAGCTGCAGATGGTCCTGCAGATCCGCGCCGACGCCGGGCGCGTCCAGAACCGGCCGGATCCCGAGCGCGCTCAGATGCGCGGCCGGGCCGACGCCGGAGCGCTGCAGAATCGCCGGTGAGCCGATCGCGCCCGAGGTCAGCACCACCTCGCGCCCGGCGCGCGCCATCGCCCGCCGGCCGTCGACGCTCAGCGCGAGACCGACCGCGCGGCGGCCCTCGAACAGCACATGATCGACAGTGGCGTGGGTGACGACCCGGAGGTTCTCGCGCAGGCGCGCTGGTTCGAGAAAGGCCTGGGCCGCGTTCCAACGCCAGCCGGCGCGCTGGTTCACGCGGAAATAGCCGACGCCCTCGTTGTCGCCGCGGTTGAAGTCCTCGGTGGCGGGCAGCCCCGCTTCGATCGCGGCGGCGCGGAAGGCCTCCAGGATCTCCCACGACAGCCGCTGGGTCTCGATCCGCCATTCGCCGCCCTGGGCGTGCAAGTCGTCCGCGCCCTCGGCGTAATCCTCGTGCGACCGGAAGTAGGGCAGGACGTCCTCCCACCCCCAGCCCTCGCACCCGAGCTGGCGCCAGTGATCGTAGTCGGCCGCCTGGCCGCGCATGTAGATCATGCCGTTGATCGAGGAGCAGCCGCCGAGCACCCGGCCTCGCGGGTAGAGAATGCTGCGCCCGCCCAGGCCGGGCTCGGGCGCGAGCTTGTAGCCCCAGTCGGTGCGCGGGTTGCCGATGCAATAGAGGTAGCCGACCGGGATGCGGATCCAGAGATAACGGTCGTCGCCGCCGGCCTCGAGCAGGAGCACGCGGGTCCGGCCGTCCGCCGAGAGACGGTTGGCCAAGAGACAGCCGGCCGAGCCCGCGCCGGCGATCACATAATCCCAGGTTCCCAGATCGAGCGCGCCGTCCGCCGTCGGGTCGCCGCCCGCGTCCGACACCGCCGCAGGCCCGCCCGCATCCCTTCGCGCCGCCATCGTCTTCCTTCCGTCCCTCGTCCCGCACCCTATCGCTGGACGCTTGGGTCGACCGTAAGCGCTTTGGGGGCTCGATCGCAAAGGGCGCGACCGGTCGGATTGCGCATGCAGGCGGGCGCAACCAATCCGAAAGCTCTTCGTGAGAGAGTTATCGAGACTTCTCCCGTTAAGC
>JBCBRF010000117.1:0-11529 GCA_039819865.1 Pseudomonadota bacterium
GCTGGCGGCGGCGACGAGCGCCGTCGTGCCGATCAGAAACTTTTTCATTGTGTCCCTCGCAGTACTTCGAGTGTAGCGATATCGCGCCCCGTTCACTCGGGTGCTGGGCCACATTCGAAAAGGGGTGCTCTAGGGTCAAGGCGATTTTCCCGGGCCACATTGGGCCTGCACCACCTGTATCCGCGAGGTCACAAATCGGCCACGCTGCGCGCCGCTTGCCAAGTCCCATGCAATGACTAAAGGTCCGCGCGGAACGCGCTGAGGGGCGAGCCGAGAGGAATGAGCTTATGGCTAAGAAATCTGTAATCGTTTCGATCGCACTGGCGGCCGCGTGCGGCCTCGCCCTCACCGCCTGTGGGACCTCGGAGTTGGAGGTCAGCAAGAATACCTGGCAGGATGGACCTTACAACAAGCCTCTCCCGCGGACCCAAGCGGAGCCGACCAAACTCGGCGGCGGCAATTTGATCTCGCTCGGGACCGAAGGCGAGAACCAAGGTTCAGGCGGCGCCACGTTGCCGGTCAACAAGTTCCTCTGGCGCGCCACGCTCGACACCCTGGCGTTTCTGCCCCTGTCGTCGACCGACCCCTATGGCGGCGTGATCATCACCGATTGGGGTTCGACGCCGGAGGGCCCGAGCGAGCGCTTTAAGGTGACGGCTTACATCACCTCCGCCGAGCTGAAGCCGCAATCGCTCCGCGTCGTCGTCAACCGCCAGACCCTGAGCGACGCCGGTCAGTGGGTCGCCGCCCCGGTCGCGCAGGACACGCCCCGTCAGCTGGAGAACGCCATCCTGACCCGCGCCCGCGTGATCAAAACAGGCGAGACGCCCACCCAGTAACGCGATCTTAATCCATCATCCGAGCCGCCACCGGATCAGGAGCTGTCCGAATGAGTCGTTACAACGCCCGCGAATCCGAGCCCAGATGGCGCGAGGCTTGGGCGGCGGCGGGCGTCGACAAGGCTGTCGAGGATCGCTCCAGGCCGAAATACTATGTGTTGGAGATGTTCCCCTACCCGTCGGGACGCATTCATATCGGCCACACCAGAAACTACGCGATGGGCGACGTGGTCGCGCGCTACAAGCGCGCGCGCGGCTTCAACGTTCTCCATCCGATGGGCTGGGACGCCTTCGGCATGCCGGCGGAAAACGCCGCGATCGAGCGCAAGATCCATCCGGCGGCCTGGACTTACGACAACATCGCCGCGATGCGCGACCAGCTGAAACTGATGGGCCTCTCCATCGACTGGGACCGCGAGATCGCGACCTGCGATCCCGCTTACTACGCCCAGCAGCAGCGGCTGTTCCTCGATTTTCTGGACGCCGGCCTGGTGAAACGTCGGAAATCGACGGTGAATTGGGACCCGGTCGACCACACCGTCCTCGCCAATGAACAGGTGATCGACGGCTGTGGATGGCGTTCCGGCGCCCCTGTCGAGAAGCGCGAGCTGACACAGTGGTTTTTCAGCATCACTGATATGGCCGAAGAGCTTCTATCGGCGATCGAGGGCCTCGACGATTGGCCGGAAAAAGTCCGCGCCATGCAGAGCAACTGGATCGGTCGCTCGGAAGGCGCGGAAGTCTCCTTCCGCCTCGCGCCGAACGACCTCGTCCCGGACCACGAGACGATCACCTTCTTCTCGACCCGCCCCGACACCATTTTCGGCGCGAGCTTCTGCGCCGTCGCCCCCGACCACCCGCTCGCCCTCGCGCTGTCGAACAAAGTCGAGGGCCTCGCCGAGTTCCAAGAAGAATGCCGGCGAATGGATACGACCGAAGAGGCTTTCGAAACCGCGGAGAAAAAAGGCGTCCGCACCGGTCTCGAGATCATTCATCCTTTTGATTCGGACCGGCGGTTGCCCGTCTACGTCGCCAATTTCGTGCTGATGAGTTACGGCACGGGCGCAATCTATGGCGTGCCCGCGCATGATCAGCGCGACTTCGACTTCGCGACGAAGTACGAGCTGCCGATCATCCCCGTCGTCTCGCCCGACGGCGATCCAGAATACCGGATCGGCGACGCCGCCGTCCCCGGCGCCGGCGTGATGATCAATTCCGACTTCCTGAACGGCATGGACTCGGACGCCGCCAAGTCAGAGGTCATGAACCGCTACGAAGGCGCCGGTCTCGGCCGCCGCAAAACGAACTATCGCCTGCGCGACTGGGGCGTTTCTCGCCAACGCTATTGGGGCTGTCCGATTCCGGTCGTGCATTGCGAGACCTGCGGCGTCGTCCCGCTTCGAAAGCAAGACCTGCCCGTACTTCTGCCCGACGACGTGTCTTTCGACGAGCCCGGCAACCCGCTCGACCGCGCGACTGACTGGAAAACCACAACCTGCCCAACCTGCGGCGGCGCGGCGACCCGCGAGACCGACACGATGGACACCTTCGTCGACAGCTCGTGGTACTTCGCGCGCTTCTGCTCGCCCCGGGACTCAGAACCGACGAACCGCGACGCCGTCGACTATTGGCTCCCTGTCGACCAGTATATCGGCGGCGTCGAGCATGCCATTCTCCACCTGCTCTATTCCCGATTCTTCGCCCGCGCGATGAACGACACGGGTCATCTTGATTCGACTGCTAGGGAGCCGTTTTCCAGCCTGTTCACTCAAGGCATGGTCTGTCACGAAACCTACCAGACCGCTGACGGGAAGTGGCGCGCTCCGGAGGAAGTGCTCCGCACCGCCGACGGCGCGACCCTGCGCGACTCCGGCGAGCCGGTCAGCGTCGGCGCTTCGACCAAGATGTCGAAGTCGAAAAAGAACGTGGTCGACCCCGAGGACATCATCGAGCAGTTCGGCGCGGACACCGCCCGCTGGTTTATGCTGTCCGACAGCCCGCCCGAACGCGACGTCGAATGGACGGCGTCAGGCGTTGAAGGCGCCTGGAAGCATCTGCAACGGGTCTGGCGCCTGGTTGTCGACGCCGCTCAGCTGCCGGACGCCGATGACGCGACCGACGGCCCGGCGATACGCGCCGCGCATAGAGCCGTCCATGCGATCACCGAGGACATCGAAGCCTTCCGCTTCAACAAGGCGATCGCGCGCCTGTACGAACTCACCTCACAGCTTGCGGGCGTAACCGACGACTCCACCGTCCGGACCGCGACCAAGATGATGGTCCGCGCGATGTTTCCGTTCACGCCGCATTTCAGCGAAGAATGCTGGCGACTGCTCGGCGGCGACACCCTCCTGGCCGCCTCGCCCTGGCCCGAGATCGATGCCCGATTCCTGGCCGACGACGTCGTCACCCTGCCCATCCAAATCAACGGCAAGAAGCGCAGTGAGATCAAAGTCTCACCCGACGCCGATCAGAAGCAGATCGAGGCTCTGGTCTTGCAAGACCCGGTCGTCATGAAGCACCTCGATGGGGCTGCGCCTCGAAAGCTGATCATCGTTCCGAAAAGGATCGTCAATGTCGTCGCCTAATGTCAGACGCTCCGCGATTTGCCTCCTGGCCGCGACACTCCTGATCTCCGGATGCGGTTTCAAGCCGATCGCCGCCGATGACGGCCCCGGCGCTCTCGCGAAAAAGCCGTCGATCAACAGGTTATCGGTCGAGAGCGAGGACCCGCGGTTCGTCTACCATCTCCGCCGCCGGATCTCCCAGTCGGTGAATATCGGGATCGTCGGCGCGCCGAACCTCCGCGCCGCGACCTCGATCTCCCGAACCGGACTGGCGATCTCCTCGGACGATTCGATTACCCGCGTCACCCTTCGAACCGCCACGCGCTACCGCCTGGAAACGTCCGAGAAGGCTGAGATCACCGCCGGGATCGCACAATCCACCACTTCCTTGAACGCCACGACGTCTCAGTTCGCCACCGAGATCTCCGAACGCGACGCAGTTCGACGTCTCGCCGACGAAACCGCTGACCGTCTCGTCAACATAATTCGCCTTCACTCCGCCGATTGATGTCGTCGCAGCCAATCGAATTTCTCGTCTCCCGAGTTCCCGAGATCCTTGAATACCAGCTCTTTGAACGGCTTCAGTCCGCCACCTTCTCCAGTCATGAAAAGATCTTCCGAGACGCCTCGTCTCTACAAAAAGAACCCGCTTTAATTGCTGATTTTCTCGCAGAACAATCCCTTTTCGGCGCCAGTCAAGTTCTGATAATTGCGAACTTTAGCGACAAACATCTGAAGGCGCTGACATCTAATTCGTATGACGTTTTCGATGATCAAGAAAGTTCCAATCATGTAATTATTACATCTTCAACACTAAAAAAAACATCCAAATCAGTGCAGCAGATCAAAGCACATCCGCATTGCACAATCACGTTCTTTTACGAACCTCAGCTTTCAAACCGCCACTCAAAGCAAATCGCGGCTATCTTGGATCGGGTCCAATTACCAGAGGAGCAACGCAACCTTTTAAGGGAAACTCTAGAGCGCCAGAATCCAAGAGACATCGCCTCGACGCTCGAGAAACTATTCCTATATTTTCAGACGAGCGAGCCCACTGACGAGTTCTGGGCGCTCGTCCGCCGGGACAGCGACGACGACGTCGCGAATCTGATTGCATCGCTCTTTTCCGCTTCGAGCTCCCGCCACGGCGGAGCCGCCAACACCCCTTTGCAAGATCCACGAGATCCAGCCGAAATTCTTCCCACTCTTCTTTTCAACCTGGTCCAACTCGAGAGCGCGCTCCAAACCAAGGGCGCGCCCCCTTGGAATCTACGCGATAAGCTCAGATCCGTAGATCTCGCCGAGCGTCGCCGGGAGAAAGCGATTGAGCGCGGCATCCGTCGGCTGTCGCGTGAGGAATCCGACCTCCGCAAATCGAGCACGCTTGCCGAAACCAAATTTGAGCGCGCTCTTATAGAAATCATGCGCTCCCGCTGAAACGCAAAGGGCGTGACTGCCATTCTTGACGAAGCAGCCACGCCCTAAACGCATCAGTATACTTAGGCGAGCGGGGTTTTAATCAGTGCCGGCCATAACAGGCATCTGCACGTTCTTGAAGTAAGAGACGAGGCGCTCGCGATCTTCGACAGTGCGGTAGCTGATCACCAATTCGCCACCGTGTTCGCCGCGATCTTTGATGCTGACGCCCGCCTGCAAAGCGAGACTGAGCTCGCCCTCCAGCAACGCGGTATCCGCATCCTTCTTCTTCGGGGCGAACGGCGACCCGCCATTTTTCCCAGAGCCGCCCTTGACCGCTTTCTCAAGCTGCCTGACCGACCAAGCTTCATCGACGGCCTTCTTTGCAAGCGGCTCCGAGCCATCAACGCCGACCAGCGCGCGACCATGCCCGGCCGACAACTCGCCCGCCCGCAGTCGATCCTTGATGCTGTCCGGCAAGGTGTTCAACCGAAGCATATTGGCGATATGCGGCCGGCTCTTGCCGACGACCGAAGCCATTTGATCCTGCGTGTATGCAAACCGATCAATCAACTGTTGATACCCCTGCGCTTCTTCCATCGCATTCAGGTCCGAACGTTGAACGTTCTCAATGATCGCGAAAGCCAGCGCCTTCTCGTCATCGAGCTCGCGCACCACGATCGGCGCCTGGTGCAGGCCCGCCTTCTGCGCCGCCCGCCATCGTCTTTCACCGGCGACAATCTCGAACATCTCCGGATTGTGCGGGGACTGTCGGGCCAGAATGGGCTGAACCAATCCATTTTCGCGGATCGACGTCGCCAGCTCCTCCAGCTCTTCCTCGGCGAACCGTTTGCGCGGCTGGTCCGGATTGGGCTCGATCAAGTCGAGATCGACAGTCTGATACTCCCGGATCTCGGCGCGCGACGCCCCGCTACTCGGCCCTGTATCCAATGCCGAGCGAATCGGCTCCTCCGATCCGCCGCCTTCGCCGAAAAGGGCGTCCAAGCCGCGGCCAAGGGCCGCCTTCTTTTGTGCGCTCTCCATCGCTCACGCCTCCTTAGTGCACAGGATCGTTGGCACGCTCTAGCATTTCGACCGCCAGCTTGATGTAAGCCTGCGAGCCGATGCTGCTCTGGTCATGGATCATCGCCGGCACCCCATGCGAGGGCGCTTCCGCGATCCGAACGTTCCGGGGAACGATCGTTTCGTAAACCAGATAACCGAGCTGCCGCCGCGCATCCGTGGCGACCTCCTTCGACAGATTGTGCCGATTCTCGAACATCGTGAGGATGATGCCCTCGATCCCGAGCCTCGGATTGATCGTCTTCCGCACCCGCTTCACGGTATTGATGAACTGGGTCATTCCCTCGAGCGCAAAGAACTCGCACTGCAACGGCACCAAGACGCTGTCCGCGGCGACCAGCGCATTGATCGTCAGCAGGTTCAGCGACGGCGGGCAGTCGATCAGGATGTAATCGAAACTAGACCCGTTCTTCTCCATCGCTGCGAAAGCTTGATCCATTGCGGATTTCAGCCGCTCGCGTCCGTCGGGCAAGTCACGCAGCTCGATGTCTGCGCCGTATAACGCCTCAGAGGACGGAACCACGAACAGATTGTCGACCACATCGCTCTCGATCGCCGCAGCAAGCAGCGCGACGTCTTGGTGAAGCACGTCATAGATCGATTTCTGCCGACGATCCTTGGAAATCCCGAGCCCGGTGCTCGCATTCCCTTGCGGATCGAGATCCACAATGCAGACCCTGCGCCCGACACTGGCCAGCGCCGTTCCGAGATTAATCGCGGTAGTGGTCTTTCCCACCCCGCCTTTCTGATTCGCTACGGCGAAAACCCGGCGCTTCCCGCCGTCCCCGCTCGCAGCGAGAGAGGCGAGGCCCGCTTCGCTTTGAGAGTTCGCATCAAGCACGTCGGTGATCCTCAATTATCAAGATGTAGGATCCAACCCCCCCCGACTCATACTGCAGCTTGTAGCGAACTTTGAATCGCGTGCAAGCAGAGACTAATTCGCGATGCACCGCCGGCCCTTTCAGAAAATAGCATCGCGCATCAGGCGCGACCATCTCCGCAAACCGCAAAAGCTCCGGCAAGGAAGCCAACGCCTTCGCGGACAGGGCCGAAGCGCCAGACGCGGCCACAGTCTCGATACGCTTTGGGATCACCTCAAGCGGAAGCTCGAGCCGGCCCGCGGCTTCCCTCAAGAAGACCGCTTTTCGGCGATCGCTTTCGATGGCGGTGAAGCGCGCGCGAACCCCTTCGCCCTTCGCCACGCACGCAAGAATGACGACAGGCAGGCCCGATCCAGACCCAAGATCAACCCAGTGCTCCTGGGCCCTAATGAACTGAGCCAGGGACATCGCCTCCGACGTCCAGCGCGTCTTCAGCGACCCGATACTCTCGGGCCCGACCAGGCGGATCTTTCTATTCCAAATCGACAGCAGATCTAGATACCGATCGATCAGAGAAGTTGTTTCACGTGAAACATTCACGGCGCCGACGATTCAGAATGGGGCGCTTTTCTCGCCAGATACGGAATGAGAGCGGACACGGCCGCCGGCGTCATTGTTTCGAGCTGGGTCGCTTCGTAAACCGTTTCCGGCTTACGCGCCTGTAACTGCTCCCGTTGTGCGGAAGAAAGCCCCGAAACTCGGAAGAACTCAAAGTCCAAGGGGATCGGCAACTGTCCAAGCCGCCTTTGCTGTTCAATCTCAGCAACCTGCTTCTTCAACAAACCGCAGTACCGACCCTGGGCATCAACAAACCGTTTCACACGATCGCTGACAGTTGGTGCATCAGGCAAGAAGCCCAGAAGCTGATCAATATGAACATTGGGATAGCCCAGTAGATCATAGAGGCTTTTCTTGGAACTGCTCGTGTTCAGCTTGATACCGATCATATCCGCATGAATGGCTGTTGCCTGAACATCTTCTAGATGAGCCTGCAAGACAGCAGCATCTTGAAGGAACTTCTGATGCGTCCTGTGGCGATCTTCGTCGATCAATCCAAAGGCGCGACCGATCTCGTGAAGACGGGCATCCGCATTGTCGATCCGCAAGGAAAGCCTGAACTCCGCGCGGGAAGTGAACATGCGGTACGGCTCCGTGACGCCCTTCGAAACAAGGTCGTCTACAAGCACCCCGATGTATCCGTCGAAACGATGCACGATGAAAGATCGCGCATCTCCGGACGCAACCAACGCCGCGTTCGCGCCAGCGACAAGGCCGAGAGCGGCGGCTTCCTCATACCCCGTCGTGCCGTTGATCTGCCCAGCCAGGAACAGGCCGGGACAGCGAAGCGACTCGAGCCGATGCGTCAACTCTCTCGGATCGATGAAATCATACTCGATCGCATAACCGAGGCGGCGCACGGTCACATTCTCAAGCCCCGGGATGGTCCGGAGAAAAGCATGTTGCACGCTCTCTGGAAGCGAAGTCGATATGCCGTTCGGATAGATCAACTCGGCGTCGAGCGTTTCAGGCTCCAGGAACACATTGTGCTGCTCCTTATCGGCGAACCGCATAACCTTGTCTTCGATCGACGGACAGTACCGAGGCCCAACACCAGAGATGTTCCCAGAATACATCGCTGACGCATGGATGTTCTCACGAATAATGGCATGCGTCTGTTCGGTCGTAGTCGTAACATAGCAGGGAATCTGCGCCTGCTGCGTCGCCTCCGTCAGCGCGGAAAAATAGACCGGATCGAGATCCGCCTCCTGAACGGTGCAAGCGGAGAAATCGATCGAGCGCGCCTCGAGCCGCGCTGGGGTGCCCGTCTTGAGGCGCCCCGTACGAAAGCCGAGCGATCGGATTTGCTTCGAAAGCGTGATCGATGATGGATCGTCGGCTCGGCCGCCCTGCCGCTGATCGCGACCGATATGCATGACTCCGCCCAGAAACGTGCCCGTCGTCAGCACCACGGCCGCACAACCGATCAGCCCGGTCGCCACCCCCAAAACACCGGAAACCGCGACGCCATCGAGGACCAGCTCCGAGACCTCGTCCTCGATCACCGTGAGACTTGGGAGAGCCCGGATCCGCGACTGCATCGCTTGGCGGTAGAGATTGCGGTCCGCCTGGGCGCGCGGACCCTGGACCGCGGGTCCACGGCTTCGGTTCAACAGCCGATACTGGATCGCAGCCTCATCCGCGACTTCGCCGATGAGACCGCCAAGAGCGTCGACTTCCCGAACCAAATGGCCCTTGCCGAGCCCGCCGATCGCGGGATTGCACGACATTTCGCCGATCCGGTCGAACCGGTGCGTGACAAGGGCGACCTTCGCGCCCATGCGCGCCGCGGCGGCTGCAGCCTCGCAGCCCGCATGGCCACCGCCGACGACAACCACATCAAACCGCGGGCCAGAGTGTTTCACGTGAAACATTCTACTTTCCAATACAGAACCGCGAGAAAATCTCGCCCAACACATCCTCAGCGTCAAAGCCGGAACTTAGAGACCCAAGGGCCGAGATCGAACCCTTCACCGCCTCGATCGCGACCTCTGGCGCCATCATCGCCAAGGCTTTTTCAGCCTGGTCCAGGCCATCGAGAGCGGATTGCAGGGCGAGCCGCTGTCGACCCGTCGCCGCAATCGACGGCGACGCCGCGGATCGCTCTCTCACGCGCTCGGACATCCAACTCTCGAAGACGGCCATCGCCGAGCCCTCGCGAACGCTGACGCGAACCGCCGCGCCCTGACCGTCGGAACCACGATCCTGGTTAAGATCCGCCTTGTTCAAAAGGACGAGGTCCCGTGGCTTCAGAAAGTCAGCCCAATTCGCCGGGTCCGGATCGACATCCGTGCTAAGAATGAGCACGCGATGATCCGCCTGCTCCGCTGCTGCGCGCGTCCGGCGAACGCCTTCCGCTTCGATCACGTCGTTGGTCTCACGCAATCCGGCCGTGTCGATAAGCTCAAACGCCACGCCGCCAAACCGCGCCTGAAGGCGAACCACATCCCTTGTGGTTCCAGCGACTTCGGACACAATAGCGAGATCTCGCCGCGCGACCGCGTTCAGAAAGCTGGACTTCCCGACATTCGGCGGACCGATGACAGCGACTGTCAGCGCGCCGAGATCTTGATCAATCGACCGTCGCTCTTCGAGTTCCGATCGCCAGATCGCCTGAAGAGCCGCCAGGTCCTGTGACGCGGTCTTCAATGTATCTTCGCCGATATCTTCGTCGCTGAAATCGATCGCCGCTTCCAACAGCGCAACGACATGCAGCAGACGCTGGGTCCAAGCCTCAACCGATCGGCCGAGCTCGCCATCCAACAACCTCAAAGCTGTCCGGCGACCCGCCTCATCTTCCGCGGCGATCAACAGAGAGACCGCCTCGGCCTGGGCGAGATCGAGCCGCCCGTTCATCAGCGCGCGCCGGGTGAACTCGCCGGCGTCGGCGAGTCTGACTCCGAGCGCGTCAAGAGTCTCAGACACCGCATCGACGATCAACGGAGAGCCGTGACAATGAAGTTCAGCCGCATCTTCGCCCGTGTAACTCTCCGGAGCCTCGAAGCGCAGGATCAGAGCCTCATCGAGAACAGCGCCATCGGCCGGGCGCATCAGTTTGCGAACCGACGCCAATCGCGGTGGCGGCGGTTGACGTAGAGTCAACGCGCGCAGGACCTCGCTGGTCCCCTGTCCGGAGACACGGATCACGGAAATCGCCGCCCTGCCAGGGGCCGTGGCCGGCGCATAGATCGTATCGTTCGGAGCTGGATTGTTCAGGTATCGCGCCATGCGGGCGATGTAGAAGCATCGCCCGAGTTACGCAAACGCGCTCAGGCGTTCATCGAGTCGAAGAACTCGGAATTGGTCTTGGTCTGCCGCAGCTTGCCAAGGAGGAACTCGATCGCATCGACCGTGCCCATCGGGTTGAGAATCCGGCGCAGCACATAGGTCTTGGTGAGATCGGCCTTATCGACCAGCAGCTCTTCCTTCCGCGTGCCCGACTTCAGAATATCCATCGCCGGGAACACCCGCTTGTCGGCGACCTTCCGATCGAGGACGAGCTCCGAATTGCCGGTGCCCTTGAACTCTTCGAAGATCACCTCGTCCATGCGCGACCCCGTATCGATCAGAGCCGTGGCGATGATCGTGAGCGAGCCGCCCTCTTCGATGTTCCGCGCAGCGCCGAAGAACCGCTTCGGGCGCTGCAGCGCATTCGCATCGACGCCGCCGGTCAGCACCTTGCCCGACGCGGGCACGACTGTGTTGTAGGCGCGACCGAGGCGCGTGATCGAATCAAGCAGGATCACGACGTCGCGCTTCATCTCAACCAGGCGCTTCGCCTTCTCGATCACCATCTCCGCCACCTGAACATGGCGCGAGGCGGGTTCGTCGAAGGTGGAGCTGATCACTTCGCCGCGCACGGAGCGCTGCATGTCCGTGACTTCCTCGGGCCGCTCGTCGATCAGCAGCACCAGCAAATAGCATTCCGGATGATTCGCCGTGATCGAATGCGCAATGTTCTGCAGAAGCACGGTCTTGCCGGTCCGGGGCGGCGCGACGATCAGGGCCCGCTGTCCCTTGCCGAGCGGCGCCACCAGGTCGATCACGCGCGCGCTCCGATCCTTGATCGTCGGATCGCTGATCTCCATCTTTATCCGCTCATCGGGATAAAGCGGCGTCAAATTGTCGAAATGGACTTTGTGACGCTGCGAGTCGGGCGACTCGAAATTGACGGTGTTGACCTTC
>JBCBRF010000118.1:0-11483 GCA_039819865.1 Pseudomonadota bacterium
CCAGCCGATATGCTCCTGGTCGAGAAACGCCTTGATCCCGAGATCCTCGCAGGCCGCGAAGATCGGCCGGGCGACCGCCGCCTTGTCCTCCGTCGCATGGCTGATGAAGACGTCGAAATCATCGGCGCCGAACACCAGCCGGCGGAGCGATTTCGGCGGGTTCGGATCGATCTCGAACAGCTGCGCGGCGAGCTTTCGGTAGAGCGGATCCTCGTCGCCGCGGACCATTTTGAGGAAGGCGAGTTCGCCATAGACCGTGTTGCGGAACACCCGCTCCGGCGGGCCCGGCGCGTCGGAAACGGCGCGGTGGCGCAGATGCGCATAACCCGCCTCCGTCAGGCCGAACTTGCGCCAGGCATGGATCATCGCCCGGATCCGGCGCACCCGACGGCGATCGACATTGGGCGAGACGTTCACGGTCACGCCCGTCACCGCCTGCCGGACATGCGCGCTCTGCAGCCGCGCCTTTTTCGGGTTGGGCGCGAACCCCGCCGCCGCGATCTCCCGCTCGAGTTCCGGCCCGACCGCGACCCCGCCCTCCCAGCTCTCGCCGACCGGCAGGCAGAGCCCGACCGGAAACGCCGGCGCGTTGGTCGAGAAGGTCAGATCGTCCGCATAGCGGCTGTAGCGACAGCGGTTCCGCCGCGCGAGCCGGCTGAGCCGCCGATCGAGCCCGGTCGCGATGTAGTTCGACAGGATCGGCGAGGTCGGCGCGCCCTGCGGCAGGCCGTTCTTGAAAGTGCAGAGCTGCGCGCACACCGTCGCCGCCGCGTCGCCCATATGGAAGGGCGCGGCCCGGAACAGTCCGCGGACCCGCCCGAAATTGATCGTCGGGAAAAAATCGGCCAGGTCGACGTTCAGAACCAGCCGTTGCCCCGCGTGGAGCGCCGCGTTGGTGACGATCCCGCGACCTTCGAGAAAGCCGTGGCTGCTCGGATGCGGCCGGTGAAGCGCGGTCAGGATCGGCAGCAACCGGTCCTGACCCTGGCGGATCACGCCGCGGGGCGAATCGATCCGGCGCACGCCGCCCGAGCGCTTCGGGATCTCGAAGCTCGCATAACGCCGCTCGTCTGGATCGTTGAACAGCGCGTTGCGCAGCCGCCAAGCGGGCAGGCTCAAAAGCTTCGCGACGTCTTTCAAGGTTTGCGGCGCCGGCCCGCCGAACGCCGCTTCCGCCGCCACCGCGATCTCCGCCTCGCGCGCCGCGGCCCGAGCCTCTGGAAGGCCCGACTCGCCTTCGGACCCAATATCCGCCGTATCGGACATAAGCGACGCCCCTGACCCCCTCGCACCTTACATTTACCTGGGCGCGCTCGCGCCCAGGTAAAACGAGACGTCGGGTCTTCCGCCGCAGGATCGACAGCGAACTTAGAAGGGCGGGACGTCGCTCACGCTACTCGTCGCGCCCGCCGCCCGTTTTGTCAAAAGGCTGTTTTGAGGCGCTCAGTCATAGCGCAGCTCCGTCGCTTTTCCGCGGAACACGTAATAGGCGAGCGCCGTGTAGCCGAGGATCGTCGGCAGCACGAACAGCGTGCCCGCGAGGATGATGATCAAGCTCTCGGGCGCGCTCGCCGCCTCGTAGATCGTCAGCTTCTCCGGCACGACATAGGGGTAGAACGAATAGGCGAGGCCCGCGAAGGACAGGCTGAACAGCGCGATCGCCGCGACGAACGGCACCCAGGCCCAGTGATCGTCCTTTGTCGGCAGGTGGCGAAGGGCGATCCAGATGATCCCGAGCAGCGCAAGCGACATCAGCGGCAGCGGCGCCAGCAGGAAGATCTCGGGCACGGAGAACCACTTGGCCCAGATCCGATCCGACACCAGCGGGCTCGCCAGCGACACGGCGCCGAGCCCAGCCACCACGCCCAACAGGCTGCGCCGCGCCCAAATCACCGCCTTGCGTTGCAACGCGCTCTCGGTCTTGAGGATCAGCCAGGCGGCGCCGATGAACGCATAGCCGCCCGTCAGGCAAAGCGCCGTCAGCGCCGCAAAGGCGACCGTCGCCGCCGTCCATTCGAGCCCCATGATGTAGAGCCCGAGCATGAACCCCTGAGACAGGCTCGTGAGCAGCGAGCCCGCGAAAAACGCCTGGTTCCAACGCGTCTTGAGCGGCGCCGGCGCTTTCGCCCGGAACTCGAAGGCGACGCCCCGCAGAATCAACCCGAGCAGCATGACCGCGACCGGGAGATAGAGCGCGGTGAGGATCTCCCCATGCGCCGTCGGAAACGCGACCAGCAGCAGCCCCACGGCCAGCACCAGCCAGGTTTCGTTGGCGTCCCAGAAAGGTCCGATCGAGGCGATCATCCGGTCCTTCTCCGCGTCCTCCGCGAAGGGCAGCAGGGCGCCGACGCCGAGATCGAAGCCGTCGAGAACGACATAGATCAAGATCGAAAGCCCCATCAGCGCCGCGAACACGAGCGGCAGCCAGACGGTCGGATCTCCGAACAGGGTCATTTCTTCGGTTCCTGTGTTCTGGGGAGGGGCGTCCCCCGGCGTCCCTCCAGGCGAAGGGCGGGAAGGGCGAGAAGGGAGAGAAGGGCGGGAACGACCGCGGCGCCTCAGTTCGCGGGCGGCGGGCGATATCGTTGGGCGGGTGAGGAAGCGCGCCTCCCCTTCCCGACGATCGAACGTCGGACAAGGGGAGGGACGGCTTGTGAAACGGCGAACGAGGCCATGGCGCCGGTCATTCCGCCGGCGTCGCGAGCGCCCGGCTCGTGGCCGCGTGCGAGGCAGGAAGCGGGGTGCTCAAAGCCTCCCCGTGCGCCGCTTTGCGCGCGAGATGGAACAGCACCGCGACGTAGGCGACGATCAGCACCGCATAGACGGCGAGATAGCCGACCAGCGTCGTCGCCACCATCGGCGCCGGCACCGCGGCGACCGCCTGCTCCGTCGTCAGCACGCCCGAAACGAGCCAGGGCTGCCGGCCGATCTCGGTCGTGTACCAGCCCGCAAGCGTCGCCACCCAGCCGGAGAAGCTCATCGCCACCAACGCGCGGAGCGTCCAGGTCCCGGCCGCGCCCTCGAGCGTCGGGCGACGCCACAGCATCCAGGCCGCCGCCCAGGAGACCGCCAGCATCAGAAGCCCGACGCCGACCATGATCCGGAACGACCAGAACACGGCGAACACCGGCGGGTGCTGGGGCGTCCCGTCCTCGGCCACGAAATCGTTGAGCCCCGGCACCACGCCGTCCGCGGAGTGCTTCAGGATCCAGCTCGCGCCCGAGGGCACGCCGATCTCGTAGTGGTTGGTCCGCGCCGCCTCGTCCGGCCAGGCGAACAGCAACAGCGGCGTATTCGGCCCGGTCTCCCAGTTGCCCTCCATCGCCGCGACCTTCTGCGGCTGATGCTCGAGCGTATTGAGCCCGTGCAGGTCGCCCGCGAAGATCTGGACCGGGATCAACAGCGCAGCCGCATAGACCCCCGTCTTGAGCCCGGTCCACGCCCCGCCCGAACGGTCGCCGATCAGCAGCCGGAACGCGGACAGCCCGGCGATCAGGAAGGCGCAGGTGAGACCCGAGGCCAGCAGCATATGGACAAGCCGATACGGCATCGACGGGTTGAAGATGATCGCGAGCCAGTCCGTCGCATGCGCGACCCCGTCGCGCATCTCGAACCCGACCGGCGTGTGCATCCAGCTGTTCAGCACCAGGATCCAGAAGGCGCTCATCGTCGTTCCGAACGCCACCAGGAAGGTCGCGGTCGTGTGCGCCCAGTTCGGCACCTTCCGGAAGCCGAACAGCATGATCCCGAGGAACACCGCCTCGAGGAAGAAGGCTGTCAGCACCTCATAGGCCAACAGCGGCCCGGCGATATTGCCCACCGTCTCCATAAAGCCCGGCCAGTTGGTGCCGAACTGGAAGCTCATGGTGATGCCCGACACCACCCCCATCGCGAAGGAGAGCGCGAACACTTTCACCCAGAAGAAATACGCGTCCATCCATCGCTGGTCGCCGGTTGCGTTGAACCGCAGCTTGAAGAACAGCAGCAACCATCCAAGCGCGATCGTGATCGTCGGAAACAAGATATGAAACGAGATGTTCGCGCCGAACTGAATGCGCGACAGCATCAGGGCGTCCATCATTTCGAGCCTCCAGCGGTGTTCGAACCGTCGTCAGAAGATTTCTTTTTCCGGGTCCCGAACCCGAGCGGGACCACGGTCTCGGTCGCGGAGATCACCTTTTGGATGCGCGACCCCAGGCTCAGCAGCTGCACGAGCCGCTCCGTCTCCAGCCGGTTCATGTCGTCATACCAGCCGGTAAGCAGTTCGATCATTTGGCGCAGCTCGCTGATCCGCGCTTGCGCGTACGGATCCGCGTCGCCGCCGCCGAGTTGCAGCTCGCGCAGTTTCGACAGCGTCGGATCGATCTCGCGTTTCTTTCGCTGATCGACCAGCGTCCGGACGATTTCCCAAAGATCCTCGGGCGTTGTGAAATAGTCGCGCCGATCATCCGGCTTGTGGCGCAGCCGGACGAGGTTCCAGGCCTGAAGCTCCTTCAGGCCCATCGAGACGTTCGAGCGGGAAAAGCCGAGTTGATCGACGATTTGATCCGCATTGAGCGGCTCCTCGCTCAGGAACAGGAGCGCGTAGATCTGCCCGACGGTGCGGTTGATCCCCCAGCGCGAGCCCATCTCGCCGAAATGGAGTACGAACTCCTGATGCAACGGCGGCAGCTTCATCGACTGAACCCCTTCTCCTTGGGCTTCTAGGATTTCAGAAATTTCTGAAATGAAACTTAAGCCACGCGCGACCGGGATCAAGCGAGCGCGGCCCATCTGTGGGCGCGGCGCTTTTACGGGTCACGCGGCTCTCAAAATACGCTAGCAGCGCGCCCAGAGCGAGCGACGGAGGTTCTCGGAATGGCGAAATGGCTGCTCGGCGTTTGCGCCGTCGCGGTGGTGGCGCTCATCGCCGCCATGGAGGCGATTTTCACGGTCGAGCCGTGGGAGGCTGCGGTGGTCACGCAAGGCGGCGAGGTCGCCGAGGTGCGCGGCCCGGGCGTCTTTGCGAAGATCCCCTGGGTTCAAGAGGTCCACCGCGTCAACGTCGTCGAGGTCCGCCGCCGCCCCTTCGCGCTGTCGGCCAAAGCCGCGGGCGGCAAGACCTGCGAAATCTCCGGCGCGCTCGAATTCAATTTGATCGCGCCGGGCGCCGCCTATCTCTGGGCGCGCGACCGGGCGGCCGAGGGGCTAGAGCCGGACTACGGAGCCGCCGCCGTCGACGACTTCACGCGAGCCATGAAGAACGCGCTGCTCGTCACCCCGGGCGAACTCGCCGACGCCGGCGGCGTGGCCGCTTGGGTTCGCGACTACATTCTGGAGAACCTCACCGCGCCCGGCCCCGACGGCGGCGGGAAGTACCGAGCGGTCGACCTCTCCGTCGACTGCGGCGGCGAGGCGGCCCAGAGGGCGCCGGCGCGCGCCGATTGGGGCGATTGGCGACGTTTCGAACAAGCGGGCGACGCCGACGCGCCGTCCCCGGAGGCGCGCCTCGCGGAGCCCTTCGACGTGGAGGCGACGGCGCGCGATGGCGCGCGGGTGCGGATCGAACGGCTTGCGCTGCGCTACCGCGTCTCCGACCCGAAGCGCCTCTCGGCCGCCTTCGGCGACGGCGACCAGGCGCGCGACCGTGTGAACGCGCGGGTCGCGGGCGTCGCCGGCGGCCTCTTGAAGCGCCTGATCGGCCAACTGAGCGCCGAGGGCGTCGCCGCGGTCGATCTGAGCGCCCTCGCGGTCAGCCCGGCCTTCGAGCCGCTTCGCGATCTGGGCGTGGAGCCGCTCGGCTTCGACCTCGCGGAGGCCCGCTATCGAATTGGCGCCGTCGAGAACTGAGCCGTCCGGGATATCGGTCCGCGCGGAGCGGTCGCGCTCCGTATCACCCTTGCGGCCGACAGGCCATCGCCACCGTCGCGACGCCGATCGGCGCTTGATCCCGCGCGGGCGTCACGGCCTCTTTGCCCGAGACGTCCTGCGCCAGAGCGCGCACCCCGATCTCTCGCAGCGCCAGCTGATCCGGCGCGGGCTCGATCCGCACCACGCCCCGAAGCGTGTCCCGCGCCGCCCCTTCGGACGACGACCAGGCGACCGCAACGCCGCCGTTCGGCCGCGCCGAGATCACGCCGCCGTTCCGCTCGAGACGATCCTGATCGATCACGGTCGCCCCGTCGAGCTCGAGCGCGATCAACGACACGCCGTTATTGTCCTGGGCCGAAATGACAAGCTCGACCGGAAACGCCGAAACCGGCTGGGTGGTCACCTCGGGTCCGTCCGCCGGACAGCCGCCGACGGTCGCGATCTCCTGATCCGACGAGAGCAGCGGCACGATGGTGAAATCGTCGACGGTCTTCACCGTCAGCCTCGGCCCCGTGACGTCGCCGGCGCACCCCGCCAACAGCGCCGCTGCCGCCAGCGCTGCGATGCGCGCCGCCGCGCCGCCGAGGGCGCTCATCCGACCCGATCGGACGCCGGAGCGCGTCCATCCTTTGCGACGTTCAGGCATTCGAGGATCCTCCCGCTGACCTCTTGCTCGCTCCAGTAGTTCGCGTGGCCTCCGGGAGGCAGAGCGCGCTCCTCGACGAAGCCGACAGGTCCCGCGCTGAGCCGCGTCCCGATCGCATCGTCGACCCGAAAGAAGTTGGTCCACGATCGAACGCCGGGGCCGATCCGATCAAGCCCCTCCTCGAAACCGGCGTAATCCGCGAAGTAATGGGCGTAGATATGCCGCAACGGCGACCCCAGGGTGATCACGTCAGCCGGCGACGAGAGCGACAAGCTTTTGGACCCGCCCGCGCCCTCCCGTAGAAAATCGTGTGCGATCACAGTGCCTTGACTATGCGCGACCAGCATCAGCGCGTTGACGCGCTCCTTGGCTTCGAGATGCTGAACCAATTGCGCGAACCGATCGCCGATCCGATCGCGCGGCTGCAGCGCCGCTCCGCCGCGTCCCGCGACCATCGCTGCGTTCTCCGGATGATAATCGATGATGTCCTGCAGCAGCATGCTGCTCGTGGTGAGCGTGCGCCCGAACAGAAACAGCGCCGCCGGGCTGAGCACCACCAGGGTCGACGCGGCGAATTCGAGCGGGCGTTGTTGGATCATCGGCAGCGCCATATCGACCGCCGCGGCGGCCATGCCGGGCGCGAACGGCGCGGCCAACTCCCCGATCCCGGTCCGGCTGAACAGCAAGGCCACGGAAGCCAGATAACCGCCGACCCCGATCACGAGCGCGAGGTTCAGCGACAGCGGGCTGAACATCAACCTCGGCAAGCGGGTGGCGCGGCTCGTCGGCAGGAAGCGGGCGAGGAAAAAGCGGCTGACGCCCACCAAGGCCGTGACGGCGAAGATCGCCGCCAGGATCAGGATGTTCAGCAGCACGGTGATCTGGAGCGTCAGCAACGTCTCCGCGCCGGTGACCTCCGGCAGCGCGCCGAGGTCGATGATCCGCACCAGATCCGGTCCCAGCGTCAGCCAGATCACCCGCATCACGACCGCCCAGATCACGCTTTGGACCACCAGGATCGCGAGCGCGAGCACGGCCGATCGGTTGGTCGCGATCCCCCCCTTTCGCGCGAAGGTCAGAAGCGACAGCGCCAGCAGGGCGGCCCCGAGCAGCACGATTGCGCTCAGCACGGTCCAGAGCCCGATCAAAACGACCCAGCCCTTGGCGAAAAAGGCGAACTCGTTGAAGCGCGACAGCGACTGCCCCCCGAGCGCGACGTACGCAAGCGCCGCCCCCGCCACCGAGATCGCCAGCATCGCCCACCCGATCTCCGCGAACAGGCGCGGGCCGAACGGGCGTCGCGAGATCAGGATCAGCCCGAGCACGGCGGAGAACGCCAGGCCGCCGAGCACGAAGTAATAGCCCTCCATGTTCCAGCCGAAGGTCTGGGTCGCGATCACGCAGTATTTGATCGCGAGCAGCATCACGATCATCACCAGGTTGAGCCCGACGATCGGCCCCCGCAGCAGGAACGCGCCCAACAGCAGCAGCGGACGGAGCAGCGCCGCGAACGGATCGCGCCGCCCGGCGAGCAGCGCCGCGATCACGCGATGCGCCTGCAGGATCGAACTGAGGAACAACAGCAACGGGTTGGCTTTGGCCGTGTCGATGCTTTTCACGTCCGACCAATGGAGTTCGGCGAAGACGAACTCGCGCTGATCCCGCGACCGACCGCGACGGATGTGGCAGGGAAATGTGAGCGCATGACCGTGTCGATCGACGGCGCGCGCCTCTTGGAAGCGGTTCACCTCGGTGTGGTCGTCGAATGCGATCGGGGCGTCCTCTTGGCGCGACAGCGCGTCCGTCGTCGCCGCGAGCACCTCGCCGGGGCGGGCGTGTCCGATCCCATGCACCAGGATCACGCCCATGCAGGAGCCGAGCGGCGAGACTTCTTGGCCCGCGGCTCCGGGCTCAGGCTCTGCGGCTTGCCCCGCCGACCCTGGCGGCGTCTTGACGTCGTTCATCGTGGTTCCCCGCGAACGCGCCGCCGACCCGGCGGCTCCCCATGTCAAAAGGGCGGCGCGCGACAGCGACGCAACCGGCGAGCGCCGGCCATCACGGCGACGGGAACGGATGTGTCCGGATGCGAGCGGAATCCCCGCTCAGAGCGGCCGTTCGAGATAGACCACGGCCTTAGCGCCCGGGACGAAGACGCGCGTCCCGACCTCGACGAAGCCGAGCCGCTGGTGGAACCGGAGCGAGCCCGGGTTGGGCGGCGCCGTGTTCACTTCGCAGCCGATCAAGCCCGCGCCCGCGAAGCGCGCGAAGGCGGCGGCGTAGAGCGCCTCGCCGATCCGCCGGCCGCGCGCCGCCGCCGCCACCGCGATCCGGTCGACATAGACGAAGGGCCGCGATCCGTCAGGCCCGCGATGGCGGTCGCAGAACCAGCGATAATTCGGACTCCGATACTCGGCCCCAGGCCCGAGCAGCAGCAGGAAACCGAGCGGCGCGCCGCCCTCCTCCGCTGCGACCAGCGTCGCCGCCGAGACCGCGATCAGGGCCTCGAGATCGCCCTCGGAGATCGCGCCCACCCCGGGCTCTCCGGCGATGTTGAGCGCGTGGAGCGCCGAGAGATCCGTCGCGGACGCGTCTCGGATCTGAGCCGTTCGATCAGCTTCGGTCATGACGCCGCCGCTTCGCCCGCGGCCGCCGGCGCGACCAGCCGCGCCGCCTCCTCGAACACGATGGCGTGCCGCGTCGCCAGCCGCTCCGGATCGTCGTCATAGCCCCCGCCGATCGCGGTCGCGACCGGCAGCCCGGCCGCCCGCAGCCTCCCCAGCACGAGCCGATCCCGCGCCCGGATCCCTTCGTCGCTCAAGGCCAGCCGCCCCAGCCTGTCCAACCGATGCACATCCACCCCCGCATTGTAGTAGGCCAGATCATAGCGCCCCGCCGCCAACGCGGTCTCGAGCCCCGCCTCGAGCGCCGTCAGATACGGCGCGTCCTCCGTCCCGTCCTCGAGCGCCACGTCCAGATCCGAGATCGCCTTGGTGAAGGGGTAGTTTTTCCCGCAATGGATCGAGAAGGTGAAGACGGAGGGGTCGTCGGCGAAGATTTTCGCCGTCCCGTCGCCCTGATGGACGTCGCAATCCACCACCAGCGCGCGTCCGATCAGCCCCGCCTTTTGCAGCGCGCGGATCGCCACGGCGACGTCGTTGAAGGTGGAGAAGCCGGCGCCGTGCTCCGGCCCCGCGTGATGCGAGCCGCCCGCGGTGTTGCAGGCCACGCCCTGCGTGAGCGCGATCCGCCCCGCGAGCGCCGACCCCGCCGCCGCCAGCCGCGCCCTCAGGATCACCCGCTCCGTCTTTGGCAGGCCGATGCGCTTCATCTCCCGGTCCGTGAGCGTCAGCGCGAAGGCGCGGGAGACGTAGTCCGGATCATGGGCGAGGCTCAGCATCGCCGCCGAGGCCGGCCCCGGCGCGACATAGCCCCCGGGCGCGAGCAGGCCCCGCGCGATCAGCGCCTCGCGCAGATAGCCGTATTTCGACATCGGAAACCGATGATCGGGGCGCAGCGGCGCCTGGTATTGCGGATGATGAACGATCGCGAGCGGCATCGCCCAGAGCTTTAGCGCGCGCGCGGAAAAAGGGGATGCGGCTTTCCCGACGGGCCGCGAGAATAGCCTCAAGTCCCGCGACGCGACCCCGGCCCGCTTGACCGCCCGGCCGGCGATGGCCGAGGAGGGCGCGTCCACCGTTCGAGGATCGCTTTGCCCGCACCGCCCGCCCCGCTCGACTGCCTGATCCTCGGCGCTGGAGCCGCAGGGATGTACTGCGCCGCGCACGCCGCCGCGCGGGGCGGGCGGACGCTTGTGGTCGACCACGCCAAGGCGCCCGGAGAGAAGATCCGGATCTCGGGCGGCGGGCGCTGCAACTTCACCAACCTGCGGACCGCGCCGGGGGCCTTTCTCTCCGCCAACCCGCATTTCGCCAAATCCGCCCTCGCCCGCCACGGCGCCGACGCCTTCGTCGCCCTCGTGGAGCGCCATCGCATCCCCTACCACGAGAAGACCCTCGGCCAGCTGTTCTGCGACCGCTCCTCCCGCGACATCGTCGAGCTCCTGCTCTCGGAGATGGCCGGCGCCGGCGCCGAGCTTCGCCTCCAGACCGCGGTCGTCGCGATCGAGCGGACCGACCAGGGCTTCCGCGTCGCGCTCGAGACCGAGGGCCGGCGGAGCGAGGTCCTCGCCCGCGCCCTGGTCGTCGCCACCGGCGGCAAGTCGATCCCGAAGATGGGCGCGACCGGCTTCGGTTACCGCGTCGCGGAGCAGTTCGGCCTGCCGCTCGAGGAGACCCGCCCCGGTCTTGTGCCCCTCACCTTCGGCGGCGAGACCTTGGAGGCGATGCGGACGCTGGCGGGCGTCGCGACCCACGGCGCCGCCCGCGCCGCGCGCACGGCGTTCGAGGAGGCTCTCCTGTTCACCCATCGCGGCCTGTCGGGTCCCGCGATCCTGCAGATCTCGTCCTACTGGCGGGAGGGCGAGGCGATCTCGATCGACCTCTCCCCCGGAACCGATCTGTTCGAGGCGATGCGGCGCGCCCGGGCGGAGAACGGCCGCCGCGCCCCCGCCACGGCCCTCGCCGAGCATCTGCCGAAGCGCCTGGCCCAACATGTGGCGGAGCGCGCGGGGCTCCGCGGCAACCTGGCGGATCTCTCGGACAAGGCGCTGCGGCGGTTCGTGGCGGGCCTCCACGACTGGCGGCTGATCCCGACCGGCTCGGAGGGCTACCGGACGGCCGAGGTGACGCTCGGCGGCGTCGCGACCGGCGCCCTCGACAGCGCGAGCCTGGAGGCGAAGGCCGTCCCCGGCCTCTACTTCATCGGCGAAGTCGTCGACGTCACGGGCTGGCTCGGCGGCTACAATTTCCAATGGGCCTGGTCGTCGGCCTGGGCCGCCGGGACCGCGATCGCGGGCCGGGGCATGTAAGCGCCGAGAGGGGTAAGAGACGGGTAAGAGAGGGGTAAGGAAGCCGCCGTCCGATCCGCA
>JBCBRF010000119.1:0-11479 GCA_039819865.1 Pseudomonadota bacterium
GTCGACGATCTCATAGCCGAGAGGCGAGACGATCTCAGACAGACGGGCGATCAACGGGTCGGCGCTGCGCCGATTCTGAACAGGCGCTGGCGCGACGGCGGAAGAGGCGGCGGGCTCGGCGGACATCGGGGCTCCCCTGGGCTGGAGCCCCATATGTCGCGCATCTCGGTGAACGAATGGTCAATCGCCGCGGGGCGGATCAAGTCATCGCTCTTTTTCGAGCGTAAAGCCGTCGCGGAGTTTGCGCAGTCCCTCGTATGCGCCGTATTCGGCCTGCAGCTTCAAGAGCTGCTGGTCGCGACGCCGAAACTCCTGGATCAAGTCATCGACGATCTCGCCGTCGCCGAACTCCGCCAAGGCCTTACGGGCGAGCGCGACCGCGCTCTCGAAGCTCTCGCGCTCGACGACATGGGCGCCGGCGCGCTCCATCTCGAGCATCGAGAAGCGGTCATAGGTCGAGGCGAAGATCCGGGTGTTCGGAAAGCGGTCCCGGATCTTTTCGACCGCCTGACGCGCGCCGTCGCGATCGTCGATGCAGAGGAAGATCGCCTTGGCCTGGTCGGCGCCCGCGTTCGCCAGGGTGTCGAGCCGCCGGGCGTCGCCGAAGAACACTTCGTTGCCGAAGGAGTTGGCGAGCTGGATCCGGCGCGGATCGTTGTCGATCAGGGTCACGTCGTACTCGCGGAGGCGCAGGATCCGGCCGATGACCTGCCCGAAGCGGCCGAAGCCCGCGATGATGATCGGAGCGTCCGGGGCTTCGGCGACGTCGCGGACCGCGTCGGCGTCCTCGCGCTCGGCCTCCATTTTCTTCGCCAGCATGTCGGCGCCGGCCACGACGAACGGCGTGGCGGCGAGAGACAGGGTGACGACGGCGTTCAAGAGCGTGGCGTCGCGGGCGCCGAGGACGCCCTCGGACAGCGCGACGGCGAAGATCACGAAGCCGAACTCGCCGCCTTGGCAGAGCACCGCGGCGATCCGCAGAGCGTCGGTCCGCGGCGATCCGGCGGCGCGGGCCAGCAGAAACAGCACGGCCGATTTCAGCACCACGAGCACGGCGACGCCAAGCAGGACCGCGCCCCATTGCTCCAGCACGTCGTCGATCCGCATGCCCATGCCGATCGAGATGAAGAACAGGCCCATCAACAGACCTCGAAAGGGCTCGATGTCGGTCTCGAGCTGGTGACGGAACTCGGATTCGGCGAGGAGCACGCCCGCCAGAAAGGCGCCGAGCGCCATCGAGAGACCGGCCGCCGCCATCGCCCAGGCGGCCGCGACGACGACGAGAAGCGCGGCCGCGGTGAAGACCTCATCGGCGCGGGTCAGCGCGATGATCCGGAACATCGGGCGGAGCAGATAATGTCCGGCCGCGACGACGCCGGCGATCGCCGCGATCGGGATCACGATATCCATGACCCCGCCGCTCTCGAGATCGGCGGCGCTCGGCGGCGCGATGAAGGCGACGAGCGCAAGAAGCGGCACGATCGCGAGATCCTGAAACAGCAGGATCGCGAAAGACCGGTCGCCATAGGGCGCGGAGAGATCGCCCTTCTCGCGCAGGATCTGGATCGCAAACGCGGTCGAGGACAGAGCGAGACCGGCGCCGGCCACCGCCGCGGCGCGCCAGTCCAGGCCGTCGCCCCAAAGCGGCGTGCCCCAGGCGATGACGCCGATCAACAGGCTCGTCGCCACCACCTGAACGAGCCCGAGTCCGAAGATCTCGCCCCGCAAGCGCCAGAGACGGGTGGGTTTCAGTTCAAGCCCGATGACGAACAACAGCAGGACGACGCCGAACTCGGCGACCTGGTTGGTGCCGCCGTCGGGCGAGATCAGTCCTAGCGCCGAGGGGCCGATCAGGACGCCCGCGGTCAAATAGCCGAGAACGGAGCCAAGCTTCAGCCGTTTGAAGAGGGGCACGGCGACCACGGCGGCCCCCAGATAGATCGCCGCGTCCTGCAAAAACCCTGCGTCACCCGCTCCCGCCACGTCGTCGCCCTCCGTCCTCGCCTCGGCTCGTCCCGTCCATCGGTTCGCGCGGTCGCTTCGGGGACCGGCCGAGAAGCCGGCCCGACGCGTCGCACGGAGCCTTCGACGGGGATCGCGGACGTATTATGGCGCGCCTCCGAGAAGCCGTCACCCGGCTCCGTCCGGCTGGGGCCGCGCGAATCGACGCCGGTTCGATCTGCGCGACTTCGCGCGGTGGACGGGGCGTCGCGCCGCAGGCGATGGTCGGGGCGCAGGGGATTCGGGGCCTTGAAGGTGAGAAGGGGCGCGCAATGGCGCTTCATGACGAGATCCTGACGGGATCGACGGAGATCGGGGCGACGCTCCGGTCGGCTCAGGCGTCGGGCGGCTGGGACGACAGCGTCCGGGCCTGGCTGCTCTCCAATACGCCGGGCTTTCTCGAGAACTGGGTGCAGAGCGCGCCCCCGATGCTGGCTCTGCTGATCGTGGCGATGGGCGTTCTGCTCGCCGGGGGCTTCATCATCGGGGTCGTCTCCGTCCTGCTGCGCCTCGGCGCGCTGGCGTCGCTCGAACGGGCCGCCGAGCTGAGCGCCAAGGGCGGCGGGGGCGCCGGCGGGCGATCGTCGGGGGTCTCGATCGAGCTGGCCCGGGCGCGCCGGCTGGCGGCGGAAGGCGACGGGATCGGCGCGAAGATCTCGGCGGAGACCGCCTACAGCATCGCCGGCACGGAAGCGGATCGAACGGCGGCGCTGACCGAGATCGCCATGGCGCATGCGGTCTCGGGCGAGGCGGCGGAAGCGGAGCGGCGGGCTGCGGAGGCCCTCTCGCTCGCCCAGGCGCTGGCGGCGCGCACCCATGAAACGGGGCTCGGCGGGGCGGAGGACGCGCGCGCCATTCAGCCCGAGATCCGGGCGGCGCGGCTGCGCGCTCTGTCGCTCGTCGAAGAGCGGCTCGGCGCGGCGCGCTCGGCGCTCGGCGATCCTGAGGGCGCGAGCGCGCTGCTGTCGGCGGCGGCGGCGAGCGACGATCAGGCGGAGGGGCTCGAGCCGGGAACGCCCGAAACGGCGGCGCGGCGGATCCGCCTGAGCCTTGCGCGGGCGGCGGCGGCGGCGGCCGCGGGCGGCGCCGAACCCGATCCGACCGCGCTCAGGGCGGAGGCGCTGGCGGGCGCGGAGGCGTTGCTGGCGCTTGGCGGCGCAAGCCCTCTCAGGTCGGATTCGGCCGCGGCGGCGGCGGAGGCGTTCGAGGCGGGGGCGGCCGCTGCCTGGGCGGCGGAGGACCCCGCCGCGGGTCGGGCGCGGCAGGAGCGCGCGCTCGAGATCCGGCGATCGATCGCAGCGGCGACGCCCGGCGACCGGGCGGCGGTCCGGCGTCTGGTCTCGGCGCTCTCGCGGATGGCCGACTGGTTCCCGGGCGAAGGCCATGCGCGGGAGGCCCTTGAGAAGGCGCGGGCGGCCGCGCTCGGGCCGACCGTGACCGGCCCGCTGGAAGGCGCGGCGGCCGCGGATGGCGCGGCCTCGTAGGGCTTTGCATCCGGGGACATGTCCCACTACCTCTGTCGGCGACCGCTTGCGGCATCGCGGCGGTTCGGTCCGAAAATGAGGAGGACGGCATGAGCGACGGTTCGGAGTCGATCGGCGGCGGGCCGGATCAGGCGGCGCGGGAGCGCGAAAAGCTCGGCGAGGCGGCGGCGGCGCGCGGCGATCGTGAGACGGCGCGGCGCTGTCACGAGGCTGCGCTCGCGCTCCGGCTGGCGCGGTTCGAGGCGGATCCGCAGGACCTGGCCGCGCTGCAAGCGGTCGGCGTCTCGCATGAGCGGCTCGGCGATCTGGCGCTCGGGGGCGGGCGGCTCGACGCGGCCGCCTCGGCCTTTGGCGCACGCCATGACGCGGCGCGGCGGGTGCTCGAGGCCGCGCCCGACGACCCCTCCTCGCAGCGCGATCTGGCGGTCGCCGAGGATCGGCTCGGAGATCTCGCGATGCGGCGGGGCGCCCCGGCGGAGGCAGGTCGGCGCTACGAGGCCGCGATGCGGATCCGCGAGGGGCTGTTCGAGCGGTTTCCGGACGCGCCCTTCGTGCGCGGCGAGCGGGCCTTCGGGCTGCAGAAGCTCGGCGAATGGGCGCAGGCGACGGGCGATGTCGAGACGGCCCGGCGGCGCTACGAGCAGGCGCTCGAGGTCCGCATGGAGCTGGCGGCGCTCGATACGGAGAACCTTCTGGCGCTCCGCAACCTGGCGGTCGTGTTCTCGCGGCTCGGGGTGCTGGCGCAGAACCGCCGCGACGTGACCGAATGCGCGGAGCGGATGTCGGCGACGAACTCGCTGATGCGGCGGATCCATGCGGCGAAGCCCGACGACCTGCACGCGCAGATCGATCTGGCGATGAGCTGGAACCAGATGGGCGATCTGGCGAATATCGGCGGGGACCTTCACACGGCCGTGGCGCGGCACGAGCAGGCGCTGGCGCTGGCGCGCGCGGCGGCGAAGGCGGCGCCGTCGAACCCCGAGACGCTCCGCATCGTGATGACCACGCTGATGCGGCTCGGCATGGCGCTCGGACGGCGGGCGGATGCGGCGCGGGGCGATTTCGCGCCGTCGCGGCGGCGGCTCGAGGAGTGCGTCCAGATCGCGCGACAGATCACCAAGCTTTCGCCGGACGACCCGACGGCCGAACAGGAGCTGGCGGAGGCGCTCACCCAGGCGGGCTTTGCGGCCTATGGCGACGGAGACTTCCAGGCGAGTTGGGCGCTCTGGGAGCAGGTCGTTTATCTGAGGAGCGCGCGGGCGGCCGCCGGCGGGGCGGCGGCGATCGCGGCGCTGGCCGCGGCCGAGGAGCAGATCGGGAGCGCGGCTCTGCAGGTCGAGGACTGGCCGCGGGCGGCGCAGTGGTGGCGCGCGGCGCGGGACAGCCGGGCGCGGGCGCGGGACGCGGCGCCGGGGGATCCGGCGGCGGAGCATGCGCTCGCCTCGACGACCGAACGGCTCGGCGAGGCGGTGATGCGCGTCGGCGATTTCGACGGCGCGGTCGCGATCTTTCGGGAGGCCGCCCGGCTCTACCAGCCGATCCGGGAGCGCGGGGCGGTCTTGGCGGAGGAGACGGAGCGCCTGAGTCTGATGGATTCTCTGCTGCGCGGCGTCGATCGGCTCGAGCGGAGCCAGGGCGGGACCTGATCGGGGCGGAACCGGGACCAGGATCGGGACCAGGATCGGGACCGGGACCGGGGCGCTCCGCCGCCTTTTGCTTTCGGGTCGGAACAGGCTCTATGCGCCTTTCTGCGCCGCTGTCGGGCGGGCGCGAGCGGAGGCGGCGGGTTGAGCGCCTGGGTCCTGATCACCATCGCCGCGGCGTTTTTGCAGAACGCGCGCTCGGCGCTGCAGAAGCATCTGCGCGGGCGGCTGAGCGGCGCCGGCGCGACCTATGTCCGGTTCGTCTATGGCGCGCCCTACGCCCTGGCCTTCGCCGCCGTCGCGACGGCGCTCCATGGCGGCGGGCCCGCGGCGCCGGAGGGCTGGGCGCCCGTGTTCTGGAGCGCGACGACGGCGGGCGGCGTCGCGCAGATCCTCGCCACCTTCGCGCTGATCCGAAGTTTCGACTATACGAGCTTCGCCGTCGGCACCGCGCTCTCCAAGACCGAGCCGATCCAGGCCGCGCTGTTCGGCGCGCTTCTGCTTGCGGAGATCCCGAGCTGGGGCGTGATCGGCGCGATCGGGCTCGGGGTCCTCGGAGTGGCCCTCGCGACCGTCTCGCCGCGCGCGACCGGGCGGCTGGCGCTGTCGCCGCAGGCGGCGGCCTGGGGGCTCGGATCGGCGGCGCTGTTCGCAATCTCCGCGGTCAGCTACCGGGCGGCGAGCCTGTCGCTCGGCGACGATCCGGCCTGGCTCAGGGCGACCTGCACGCTGGCGGCGGCGACGGTGCTGCAGACGCTGATCATGGGCGCCTGGATGCGCTGGCGCAGCCGCGGAGATCTGGCGGCGGTCTGGGCGGCGTGGCGGCCCGGGCTGCTGGTCGGCGCGGCGGGCGCGGCGGCCTCGGCCTGCTGGTTCACCGCCTTCACGCTGGAGCCCGCCGCCCATGTGCGCACGCTCGCGAATATCGAGCTGGTCTTCACCTTCGCGGCCTCCGTCCTGGTGTTCCGCGAGCGGCCGACGCTGCGCGAGGTGGTGGGCGTGCTGCTGACGATGGCCGGCGTGACGCTGCTGCTGGTCGCGACGCTCTGAGCGCAAGGCGCCACCGCGCTTACGCCGATGGGGAGCGCGGGCGGGCGAGCGCCGCTTGCGCAGCGCGGCATGGCGCGTATAACGCGCGGCAATTTGCCGACAGCGACGCCGCCGTATCGGAGACCCGAGGTCTTCGGCGCGCCCGCGCGCGCAGCCAACAGAGGCTCCCCCCATGCCCCGCCGCGACGATCTCCACACGATCCTGATCATCGGCGCCGGGCCGATCGTGATCGGACAGGCCTGCGAGTTCGACTATTCGGGCGCGCAGGCGGTCAAGGCGCTGAAGGAGGAAGGCTATCGGGTCGTGCTGGTGAACTCGAACCCGGCGACGATCATGACCGACCCGGAGCTCGCCGACGCCACCTATATCGAGCCGATCACGCCGGAGGTGGTCGAGAAGATCATCGAGCGCGAGGCGCCGAACGCACAGGGCGGCGGCTTTGCGCTGCTGCCGACGATGGGCGGGCAAACGGCGCTCAACACCGCGATGGCGCTGTCGGATTCGGGCGCGCTCGATCGTCTCGGGGTCGAGATGATCGGCGCGAACAAAGCCGCGATCGAGCGCGCGGAGGATCGCGAGAAGTTCCGGGTCGCGATGGCCGAGATCGGGCTCGAGAACCCGCGGGCGGCGATCGCCAACACGATCGACCAGGCGCTCGGGGCGCTCGAGGAAATCGGGCTGCCGGCGATCATCCGACCGGCCTTCACGCTCGGAGGCACCGGCGGGGGCGTGGCCTATAACCGCGAGGATTATGAGCGGATCTGCCGGAGCGGGCTGGATGCGTCGCCGGTCAGTCAGATCCTGATCGACGAGAGCCTGCTCGGCTGGAAGGAATTCGAGATGGAGGTGGTCCGCGACAAGGCGGACAACTGCATCATCGTCTGCTCGATCGAGAACGTCGATCCGATGGGCGTGCACACCGGCGACAGCATCACGGTGGCGCCGGCGCTGACGCTGACCGATCGCGAATACCAGATGATGCGGAACGCCTCGATCGCCTGCCTGCGCAAGATCGGCGTGGAGACCGGCGGCTCCAATGTCCAGTTCGCGGTGAACCCCGCGGATGGGCGCATGGTGGTGATCGAGATGAACCCGCGGGTGTCGCGGTCCTCGGCGCTGGCGTCGAAGGCGACCGGCTTCCCGATCGCCAAGATCGCCGCGAAGCTCGCGATCGGCTATACGCTAGACGAGCTCGACAACGACATCACCGGGGCGACGCCGGCCGCGTTCGAGCCGACGATCGACTATGTCGTCACCAAGATCCCGCGCTTCGCCTTCGAGAAATTTCCGGGCGCGGAAGCGGAGCTGACGACGGCGATGAAGTCGGTCGGCGAGGCGATGGCGATCGGGCGGAGCTTCCATGAGAGCCTGCAAAAGGCGCTGCGCTCGCTGGAGACCGGGCTCGACGGGCTCGACGACCTGCGGCTGGCCGAAGACGATCCGCGCCAGGACCCGGACGCGCGGATCGAGGACGCCAAGGCGGCGCTGTCGCGGCCGACGCCGGACCGGCTGCGGGCGGCGGCGCAGGGGCTGCGCGAGGGCTTGAGCGTCGCGGAGGTGCACGCGGTCACCGCCTTCGACCCGTGGTTCCTGGAGCGGCTCGACGAGATCGTCTCGGCGGAGGCCGGCGTGATCGAGCACGGGCTCCCGGAGGATGCGCAGGGCATGCGGCGGCTGAAGCGGATGGGCTTCTCCGACGCGCGGCTCGCCAAGCTCGCCAACATGCCGGAGATGGTGGTGCGCGACGTGCGCCACGCGCTCGGGGTGCGCCCGGTGTTCAAGCGGATCGACACCTGCGCGGCCGAGTTCGAGGCGCAGACGCCCTACATGTACTCGACCTACGAGGCCGATCTGACCGGCGAGGCGGAGTGCGAGGCGCGGCCGACGGGGGCGAAGAAGATCGTGATCCTCGGCGGCGGGCCGAACCGGATCGGCCAGGGCATCGAGTTCGACTATTGCTGCTGCCACGCCTGTTTCGCGCTGTCGGAGGCCGGGTTCGAGACCGTGATGGTCAACTGCAATCCCGAGACCGTCTCGACGGACTACGACACCTCCGACCGGCTCTATTTCGAGCCGCTGACCGTAGAGGACGTGCTCGAGATCCTGGAGGTCGAGAAGCGGTCCGGGACGTTGGTCGGCGTGATCGTGCAGTTCGGCGGCCAGACGCCGCTGAAGCTCGCCAAGGCGCTCGAGGACGCGGGGATCCCGATCCTCGGCACCAGCCCGGATGCGATCGACCTGGCGGAGGATCGCGAGCGGTTCCAGGCGCTCTTGCGGCGGTTGAAGCTGCAGCAGCCGGCGAACGGCACGGCGCGGACCGAGGAGCAGGCCTTCGCGCTGGCCGAGGAGCTCGGCTATCCGCTGGTGATCCGGCCGTCCTTCGTGCTCGGCGGGCGCGGCATGGAGATCGTGCGCGATCGGGCGCAGCTGGAGCGCTACATCGCCGAAGCCATCGTGGTGTCGGGCGAGAGCCCGGTGCTGCTCGACAGCTATCTGTCCGGCGCGACGGAGGTCGATGTCGACGCGATCGCGGACGGGGAGAGCGTGCGGATCGCAGGCGTGATGGAGCATATCGAGGAGGCGGGCGTCCATTCGGGCGACAGCGCGTGCGCCCTGCCTCCGTTCCAGCTGAAACCCGAGACCATCGCCGAGATCGAGGCGCAGACGGTGGCGCTGGCCGAAGGGCTCGAGGTCAAGGGGCTGATGAACGTCCAGTTCGCCGTGATCCCGGGGCGCGACGGCGCCGAGGACGAGATCTACGTGCTGGAGGCGAACCCGCGGGCCTCACGCACGGTGCCGTTCGTCGCCAAGGCGATCGGGGCGCCGGTGGCGAAGTACGCGTCGCGGGTGATGGCGGGCGAGCGGCTCGCCGATCTGCCGGCGCTCACGGCGCCGACGGGCCATGTGGCGGTGAAGGAGGCGGTGCTGCCGTTCGCGCGGTTCCCGGGCGTCGACACCATCCTCGGGCCGGAGATGCGCTCGACGGGCGAGGTGATGGGCCTCGATCGCGGCTTCAACCGGGCCTTCCTGAAAAGCCAGCTCGGCGCCGGGGTGCGCCTGCCAAGCGCGGGGGCGGTGTTCATTTCCGTGCGCGACGCGGACAAGGCGGCGATCACGGGGCCGGCGCGGACGCTCGTGGCGCTCGGCTTCTCGATCATCGCCACCGGCGGGACGGCGGAGCATCTTGCGGCGTCGGGCGTCGAGACCCGTCAGGTGCACAAGGTCTATGAGGGACGGCCCCACATCGTCGATCATATGAAGAACGGGGAGGTCGCGCTGGTGTTCAACACGACCGAAGGCGCTCGGTCGCTGCAGGACAGTTTCGACATCCGCGCGACGGCGCTGGCGCAGAAGATCCCCTACTATACGACGGCCGCGGGCGCCGCGGCGGCGGTTCGGGCGATCGAGAACTTGCGGGACGGCGCCCTTGAGGTCGCCCCGTTGCAATCCTATTTCGCTCACGCTTAGGTGAACGAGGACGTTTCGTCGTCTGGTCTGGGTCTGGGCGCGGAGCGCGTGCGCCAGCCCGGGCTTTTTCGCCAGGCCTTTCGCTTCCGGTTCGACATCGCTTCCGACCCGCCCGAGGGCGGAGGAGGCGCCGCCGCATCAAAGCGTCCGGCCATATTGTGGTCTTAGATCCGCGCGCAGCTTTCAGGCTTCGCGCGACCGTCATGCGTCCCTGCGCCCGGGGGTGTCGAACACGGGCGTCGAGCAAGGGGCGCCACCGCGGACCGCCGGGTCATCGACCGGGGCCGCGGCGATTTGGAGGAGTTCCATGGATAAGATCCCGATGACCGCCGCCGGCTACCAGAAGCTTCAGACCGAACTGAAGCATCTCAAGAGCGAGGAGCGTCCGGCGGTGATCAAGGCCATCGCGGAGGCCCGCGAACATGGCGACCTGTCGGAGAACGCCGAGTATCATTCGGCGCGCGAGAAGCAGAGCTTCATCGAAGGTCGGATCATGGAGATCGAGGGCATGATCGGGCGCGCGGACGTCATCGACCCCAAAAGACTGTCCGGTAGCGCCGTGAAATTCGGCGCCACTGTTCAAGTCGTTGACGAAGACACTGACGAGGAGAAGACCTATCAACTCGTCGGCGAAGTGGAAGCTGATATCGACGCCGGAAAACTAAACATCAATTCGCCCTTGGCGCGCGCTCTGATCGGAAAAGAGGAAGGCGACAGCGTCGAGGTGATGACGCCCGGCGGCGGACGGTCGTACGAAATCACCTCTGTTCGATATCTGTAAGGGGTTCCGATTGGGTCGGCGCGAACGGAGACGCGCGCGCCGTCTCAGACTCGCCTTAGTTTTCCCGTTAGTTAGGTGATGACGAAACGGGAAAACTCCGTTTCAGACATGGGTAATGCGGGTCGTTTACTCTTCGCGAGAGAAAACGATTGACTTCGATCGCGCTGTCGCTGCGTTGAATTGGAAATGGCGCGAATCATTTGTGGCGCGCTACGTGCGTAAGCCAAGCGAGGAGCGCGGCGCCGCGTCGTCCCGGCGTCCAATTGAATTCGGCATACGCCGCCGCGGCGGCGACGAGCACGGTGAGAGTCCGATATGAGCCATTCGATCGACGCCGCGCCGTCGCGCAAATCCGCCAAGGACGCCGAGCGCCGCTCGACGGACGACGATCTGTTCGCCGACGATCCGTTCGACCGGCCGCTGGCCGCGTCAGAGACCGACGACGAGGATTGGTCCGCCGTCGATCCCGCGCCCACGGCGCGTCGCAAGAAACGCGTGATCGTCGACGACGCCTACGGCTGGGGCGACGAGCCGGCGATCGCCGCAGATCCGGAAGCCGAAGCGGCGGATCGCGATCTGCTCGCCGAAACCGCGCGCTTCGACGCCGATAGACAGGCCGCGGCGAGATCTCGGCGGCAACGGCTAGAGACCAATCTGCCCGCGCCGCTGATCGATCCGCTCGAGCCCGCTGAGCCGGTCGGCGCGGGCGGGGTATGGTGGTGGGCGATCCTCGCCAGCCTGATCTGGGTCGGCGGCGTGCTCGCCTTTTCTGCCGGCTTCTTTCAACTGCCGGTTCAGCCGATCGATGCTTTGATCGCCGAAGCGCTCCGGCTCGACGTGAAACTGCAGATCATGGTCGTCTCAGCGGCCGTGGCGCCGATCGGCCTGATCTGGATGCATGCGCTTAACGCCCGGCGCGCGCGGATCCTGGCGGGCGAAGCGACGCGTCTGACGCGGCTGGCGAGCAAGCTGAGCGCCTCGGCGGCGCAGTCTTCGGGCGCGCTGGCGGCTCCGCCCGCGCTCGGCGATCTCAACATCGATCCGCTCGCGC
>JBCBRF010000120.1:0-11471 GCA_039819865.1 Pseudomonadota bacterium
AAGCATCCGGCGCCGGAGCATTGGTCGTCGATCCGGCACCTCATGCTCGACCGGGATAATCCCTCCAGCGTCGTCTCCTGTTTCGAGGCGGCGCGCGCCAACGCGCGCTCGGCGCGGGCGGCGATCACGGTGGAGATGTGGGAGGCGGTGAACGACGCCTGGATCGACGCCCGGAAACTCGCGCCGGAACAGCTCGAGAACGGCTCGATGAGCCCGCTGGTCGATTGGGTGAAGGGGCAGAGCGGCCGGTTCCGGGGCGCCGCCGAGTCGACGATGCTCCGCAACGACGGCTACGAGTTCTGGCGTCTCGGCGTGTTTCTGGAGCGGATCGACAACACGGCGCGTCTGCTCGACGTGAAATGCTATCTCGCGGCCGCGCGGGGCGAGGAAGCGTCGGTCGATCAGTATGAGTGGGCGTCGCTGCTGCGCGCGGCGGGCGTGCTCCGCGCCTACAACGTGATTTACAAAACGGCGTATCGACCGGAGCGGGTCGCGGAGTTTTTGCTGCTCAATCCGCAATGCCCCCGTTCGCTCAGCTACTGCACCAGCAAAGTGCGGGACGCCCTGCAAAGCCTGGAGCGCCTCTATGGCCGGCGCGACTTCTGCCATGATTTCGGCGACGCGCTGTGCCGCCATGTGGAGAAGTGCGACGTCGCGCATCTGATGGACGGGCGACTGCGCGAGGCGCTGACGGCGACGATCCGATACGCCAATGCGGTCTCGGCCGCGATTGCGGAAGCCTATCATTTCGCGCCGCGGCCGGCGGTCGATCTGGCGGAAGCCGAGGCCCAGGCGGACGATCAGCAGGACAGCGAAGCGAGCGCGACGGAGATCGAAGAGCAGAAAACCGAGGCCCGGGAGGCGGCGACGCTCGCGCGGGCGCAAGTCCAGACGCAGAGCTCCGTGGGACCGTCGAAGCGGCCGAGCATGTTGCAGGGCGTCGCTGCGTCGCCGGCTTAGCGGACCACTCGATCCCAGGTCGCGTTTCCCCGGCGCCGATCCCGCGGTTCGCCGGTCGCTGAAAGTCGCCACTGCGTCGTTTCCGGCGGAGTTCGCAACCAGTAGGGCGGTTCGCGCCAGGCCCGGGGTTCCGAGACTTGCGCTTGTCGCGTCGTTGACGGAATATCCGCACCGTAATTGTGTCGTTTAGCAACTGTTTTTAGGTGACAAGTCGCGCGAGACGGCGATGCGGCATGCCGACGGGCTGCGGCGTCTGGCGGTCGCGTCGACGGATCGGATGACATGACCTATTGCGTCGGACTGCGCCTGAAGTCGGGCCTCGTTCTTTTGGCGGACACCCGCACCAATGCGGGCGTCGATAATATCTCGCGTTTCCGGAAGCTCTTCACCTGGTCGAACCCGGGAGAGCGCGCGATCGCGATGATGACGGCGGGCAATCTCGCCATCACCCAAGGGGTGATTTCGCTGCTGCAGGAGCGGATCGACGCCGCGGATCCGAACTTCGATAATCTGATGACGGCGTCCTCGATGTTCCGCGTGGCGCAGCTCGTCGGCGATGCGATGCAGGAGGTGCAGAACCGCTACGCCGTGGGGCTGTCGGCGATGAACGAGTCGGGTGGGGCGACGATCGTGGTGGCGGGGCAGCGGCGCGGCGGGCAGCCGCGGCTGTTCCTGATCTACTCGGCGGGCAATTTCATCGAGGCGACCGACGACACGCCGTTCTTCCAGATCGGCGAGCACAAATACGGCAAGCCGATCCTGGATCGGGTGATCACGCCCGATATCGACATTCTCGACGCCAAGACGGCGGCGCTGTTGTCCATGGACAGCACGTTGCGGTCGAACTTGACGGTCGGGATGCCGCTGGACCTCGCTGTGATCCGGGCGGGGCGGTTCGAGTTCGAGGAGCTGCGGCGGATCGAGCCGGACGACCAGTCTTTCCACGCGCTCAGCCAGAACTGGTCGCAGCTGATGCGCGACGCGTTCGTCAAGGCGCGCGAGCAGGCGGACGACGTCAGCGGCGGGCGCTACTGATCGTCCTAGACGGGATCGTCCAGGACTGGATCATCTTGGACTGGATCATCTTGGACGGGATCGTCTTGGACGGGGCGGCGTCGGCGGGCGTCAGTTCGAGACGATCGCGATGCGGCTGCGGCCGCCTCCCTGGGGCGAGACCTCGATCCGCGCGGCGAGGCGCTCCGCCAGTTCCGGCACGTGGCTGATGACGCCGATGCGCCTGCCGGTCGCCTGAAGCGCCTCGAGCGCGGCGATGGCGCCCCCCAAACTGTCCGGGTCGAGGGCGCCGAAACCCTCGTCGATGAACAGGGTCTCGACCCTCACCCCGGTCTCCGAGGACAGCGACGACAGGCCGAGGGCCAGGGCGAGGCTGATCAGGAAACGCTCGCCGCCGGACAGATTGTGCGCGCCCCGCACCTCGTCCGCCATCTCGCGATCGATCACCTGGAGAGCGAGGCCGCCTTCGCCGGCGGACGCCAAGGCGTAGCGGGGGTGCAGCTCCGCCAGCCGCTGGTTCGCGAGCGCGATGAGACGCGCGAGGGTCAGGCTCTGGGCGAAGCGGCGGAACTTCGAGCCGTCCGCGGCGCCGATGAGCGCGTCGAGCCGCAGCCAGACCGCGGCTTCCGCCCGCCGCATCGCGAGCGCTTGATCTTCGCGCGCCCGGGCCGCGCGGGCGGCGTCGTCCTTGGCGCACGCCGCGAGGGCCTCGTCGCGCGCCTCGGCCGCCTCGCGGGCGCGCGCCTCGGCCGAAGCGCGGGCGGCGGCGGCGCGCTCGGCGGCGGCGGCGAGCGGTTGGTCGGGCGCGAGGAGGGGAGAGAGTTCGGGCGGCGCCTCCGGCGGCGCGGCGCGGGTGGCGGCTGCGCGTTCGGCGGCTGCGGCGGCGCGGGCGCGGGCGGCGATCGCGGCCTCACGGGCGGCGACGGCGCGGGCTCGATCCGGCGCGCCGGCGGCGGCGAAGCGCTCGGCGGAGGCTTCGGCGACGTCTTTGCGCGCGTGGTCGGGCGTTTGCTCGGCGGGGTCCGGCGCGTCCTGAAGTTCTTCGAGGGATCGGATCTCCGCGTCGAGGCTCGGCGCTTGGTCGACCAGGCGGTCCCGGGCGGCGCGTTTGTCACGCAAGACGGCGATCGCCGCCTCCGCGCGTCGGCGCACGGCGGTCGGGTCGGCGTTCCGCCAATCCGGATCGATCGGGTCGAGGCGGATCGCGAGGCGCCGCTCATGGTCGTCCAGCGCCTCCTCCGCCGCGCTGCGCTCAGCCTCGGCCGCGACGGCCTCTCGATCGGCGGCGGCGCGGGCCTCAAGCTGGGTTCGAACCGCTTCAAGCGCGGCGTCTCGGCGCGCCGCTTCGGCGCGCGCGGCGGCCGCCGCTTCGTCCGACGCGGCGCGCGCCGCATGGGCGGCCGCGAGCCGGGCGTCGAGACCTAAAAGCGCGTGTTCGGCCTTCGCGACCCAGAGCTCGACATTGGCCTCCGGGCTCTCGTCGGCGATTTCGACGCCGAGATCGCGCAGTTTCGAGCGCGCCTCCCCAACCCCTCGCGCGGCGGCGCTCCGGGTCTGCTCGGCTTGGGCGGCGCGCCGTTTCGCGGCCTCGGCGCGGGCGCGGCCGTCGCGGGCCGCGCCGGTCAGTTCAGCGATCCTCAGCTCGGCCGCGCGCACCGCCGCTTCCGCGTCGCGCACCGCCTGGCGCTCTTCGCCCAGCGCCGCGCGCAGCGCCGCCCCGGCCGTCGTCTCGGTCCGCGGGGCGGCGCGGTGATCGCGGCCGCCGCAAACCGGGCAGGGCTCGCCGGGCTCGAGCAGAGCGCGCAGGCGCGCCGCCTCCTGTCCTGCGGCAGCGGTCCAGCGCTCGAGCCGGCCGCGCGCCAGTTCGAGGGTGCGCCTGAGGGGCGGAAGGCGCAGCGCTTCTTGGCTTTCGTCCTGCTTGGCCTGATCGGCCCGCGCGGCTTCCGAGACGGCTTCGGCCTTCGCGTCGGCCGCCTGAGCTTGGGCCGCGCGAGCCTGCTCCGCCGCGTTCGCGCCGGCTCGCGCCGCCGCTTCGATCGCCGCCCAGCGGGCGCGGTCGCGCTGGAGAGCGTCGGCGTCGAAGGCGCGCCAGGCGTCGAGCTTCGCGGCCGCCGCGGCCTCCGCCGCTTCGGCCGTTTCGGCCGCGGATTGGCGATGGGCTTCGGCCTCGGCCTGAGCCTTGTCGGCGGCCTTCCGCGCCGTCGTCGCGCGTTGGAGGGCGAGGCCGGCCTGGTCGCGCCGGCGTCGGGTCGCCTCCAGCGCTTCGAGTTCGCTTCGGGTCTCCGGCCAGGCCGCCTCGAGCCGCGCGACGGCGTCGTTGGCGCCGAGCCAGGCGTCGAGCTCCGCGAGCGCGGTCCGGAGACGGTGTTTTCGCGTCCGCACGGCGGCGAGCGCCGCGGCCGCGATCTCTCGGGCGGCGGCGGCGGCGGTCTCGGCTTCCAGCGCCGCAGTGCGGTTCGCCTCCGCCAGGGTTGCGGCGTCCCTGATCCAGGTCTCGACCGCCGCCAGGCGGCGCGCGTCGGCCTCGGACCGGTCGGCCGCCTGCCGACGCGCCGCAAGACGCGCCTCGATATCCGCTCGATCCGCCTCCGACAGCGGCGCATGCGCGGCGGCGCGCTGCTCGATCGCCGCGATCTCGGCTTTCTCCGCGGCGGCGCGGGCGTGCGCGGCTTTCGAGAGGCGGGCGTAGATCGCGGATCCGGTGATGCGCTCCAACAGGGCAGCGCGCTCATTGGCCCGGGCGCGCAGGAAGGCGTCGAATTCGCCCTGGGCCAGGAGGACGGAGCGGGTGAACTGCTCGAAGCTGAGCCCGACCTTGGCGGCGATCTGGGCGAGGGCGTCGCGCTTCTGGTTGGCGAGCATCGCGCCGCCCAGCTCCGAGAGCGTGATCGAGGCGTTCTGCAGTTTGCCGTCGGCGCGGCCGCGGGCTCGGTTCAGGCTCCAGCGCGCGCGATATCCACGGCGGTCCTGACCGATGAAGTCGACCTCGGCGAAGCCCTCGCCGGCGCCGTGGCGCAGGATCGCGCGTGGATCGCTCAGCGACAACTCCATGCCCGAGGCGTCCTGGATCTTGGCGTCTCGGTCGAGATCGCCCAAACGAGGCAGCCGGTCGTAGAGCGGCAGGCAAATCGCGTCGAGCAGGGTGGATTTTCCGGCGCCGGTCGGGCCCGTGATCGCAAACAGGCCGGCGGAGCGCAGCGGATCGGCGTCGAGATCGACCTCGAACGGTTCCGCCAGGCTGGCCAGATTGCGCCCCCGGATTGCGAGCAGCCTCACGCGTCGGCCTCGTGGGTCTCGGGTTCGAGGCCGTCGGCGGCGATCAGGTCGTCGAAGGCGCGGCGGAGATCCTCCGGCGGCGGCGCGCCGAACTCGGCGGCGTGCAGGCGCTCGAAGGTCTGCGTCGGGCTTAGGGCGCTCAGGTCGATCAGCTCCGTCCGAGGGGCGTCGGAGGTCTGCGGATAATGCGGGCGGACGCCGATCAGACGGGCGGGGGCGTCGCCCAGGGCGGCCTCGAACCGGGCGCGGAGGGCGGGCTCCGCGGTCTCGAGGCTCACATGCAGATCCAAGAACGGTTCGAGCGCCGGGTCTATGGCGGTCTCGCGCAGGCGTTCGGCGTAGTCCGCAGCCATCCGTTCCAAGACGTCGGGCGGCGCGGCCCCGGTTTCGGGAAGGCGGTCGAAGCGGCGCGGGCGCGGCAGCGGGATTTCCTCGATGCTGGGGGCGCCGCCGCCGACCTCGACCAGGGTCACGCCGTGCGCGTAGGGCCGCTCGGCGGCTGAGAGCGGGATGACGGAGCCCGCGTACCGAACGACCGACGCGCCGCTCCGCAACGTCTGCGGCCGGTGCAGATGGCCGAGCGCGACATACGCGAAGTCCGTCGGGAAAGCGGCGAGAGGAACGGCTTCCTCGCCGCCGATCAGGATGGGGCGCTCGCTGTCGGGGGAGAGGTCCCCGCCGGCGGCGTGCAAATGCGCCGACAGAATGAGCGGCGCGTCCGGGGCGCCGCAGCGCTCCGCGGCGGCGCGCGCCGCGTCCGCCGCAGCGCGAAACAGGGCGGCGGCGTCTTGGTCTTGGTCTAGATCGCCCGGGCGCAGATAGGGGATGAGGGCGACGACCGCGCCGATTTCGCCGGAGGCGAGCCGGATCGGCCGGAGGCAGGCCGACAGGTCGAGGCGTCCGCCGTCGCGGCGGATCGACCCGATCAGGCTCACGCTCGGCTCGCCATCCGGCGCGCGCGCGAAATCGAGGGGCAGGGACATCGGCAGCTCGAGCCGCGCGGGGCTGTCATGGTTCCCGGCGATCGCCGCGATCCGCAGCCCAGGCGTTTCCGCCGCTAGGCGGGCGAGGGTGGCGTAGAAGAGCTTTTGCGAGCGGGTGGCGGGGTTCGCGGCGTGATAGACGTCGCCCGCGATCAGCAAGAGATCGACGTTTCGAGCGGCGCAGATTTCGATGATCCGCTCGAGAACGCGCTCATGCTCCGCGGCCCGGTCGACGCCCTTGAGTTCCTGGCCGAGATGCCAGTCGGAGGTGTGGAGCAACCGCATCGTCTGAGTTTGCCGAGCGACGGGTGAAAAAGAAAGCGTTCCGATCGGCCCGGGCCGGGCGCCAAGAGCGGCGCTAGAGTGAATTTTTCACTTGATCAACGTGAGCGTGATTGCGTATATATCCCCTACAGCTCACGAGCGTTTTCGAGGACCGGAATAGGTGCTGCGCTTTTCGTTGACTGCGAGCGATGAGGCGTGCGTCGCCAAAAAATGCGGCGTCACAAAGCTGTTGGGGAGTGTGAGCAAGATAGGTTGCGCACGGACGATCTCGATATCGCGATGCGCGGCTCCGAAGGCGTTGATCGATGCTAGGTGATATTTCCCATCTGCTGCGCCGACCTGGGGAATGCCGATTAACTCGCCGACGCCTTTCGCCTCGACAATCGCGGGGCGGCCAAGCAGTTCGTCGGAAATCGCCTCTGTGGGTGAGCTCGCGATGAGGTAGTCGCCGTCATAGGCCATCGGCGAGGTTGCAGCGCCGCGGGCGAGGACCGCTGAGTAGGTCTCAGGCGGCAAAGTCAGAAAGGGGTTCTCGATCGCCGTGACCCCGTTCAGGCGGCTTACGTCTCGGTTCAGATGACCGTCTGCGTCGATCGAGCCGATGACAGGCCAAGGGTCGCCCTCTTCGAAGAGCGCGCTCGGCCTTAGGTTCATGACGCCCGCAATTTTCTGAAGCGTCACAATCCCGGGGTTCTTCGATCTACCTCGAAGAATGTCACGAACAGCCGATTCATTAAGTTCCGCCCGTCGCGCCAGCGGCGCCGCCCGGATCTGATGCTCCGCCATCAGGTCTCGAAGCTTCTGGGTGAGTACGTCAATAATGTCCATCGTCTAGATATCTCCAAAACGATGCAGTCTTTGCAAGATGCTTCTCTCGGCTGAGCCAGATTAGCGCAGACTGTCACTCCGGGCCTGGGGTCTTGGTCAAATCGATGTTACGGAACGTCTCTTCCGGAAACTTGCGTTTCGGCGTTCAAGGCGGGCCGAGTTATGACAAATCCCAACTGCGCTGCCGCAGGGTAAGTGGTGATAGGGTTTGCTGACTGCGATTTCGCCGGTTGCCGAAGTAGCGGGGCGAATGCAAGTCGAAAATGCCGGTTCATTGCATGCAGGCGAGCAGAGAAAGCCGCCATAGCCTGGAGAGTTCAGGCGCGCATCCGGCTGTTGCGTGGGTTGTGGAAAGCAGGCCAACAGCGTCGGCATAATGCTCTAGCGTCCCGAGGCGATCATGACGTTGCCGCGTTCGGGTTCTCCAACGCGGTCGCGGGATGAGCACGTAAGACCGTTCGAGCCTTGCGTGACGCCTGATCTCTTCCGGGTCGGAAACGTCCGGATCAAGGCGTAGGTCCAGTTTTTTCGCGTTTTTATCTAGATCAATTCGCTTTTGCAACTCATAATGCGGCAAGCGCCCATATTGCGAGCGTCGACGCCGAGAAAAACGTGCCGATCGCCATCGCGTAAGCAGGCAGCGCCGCGCGATCGGGGGAGGGGCGGCCGCGTCGGCGCATCGTCTGCGCATCGGCCAGCATCGAGAGCCAGGCCAGCCCGCTCGACACGCATGAGATGACGAACAGGGTCGCGGCGAGCAACGGCGTCAGCGTTTGCACAGCGATGAGATGCATCACCAACAGCGCGATCAGCGTGGGGCCGTTTGCGCGGAAGAACAGCCCCGGCCTGCGATCGTCGCGTTCTGGAGGCGGGTCGCTGGAGGCCTTCTCAGAGACGGGATCGCCGCGTCCGTTTAGATCGGGATGGTCGTGATCCGGCTGGGCGTCGGCGCAGACCAGCGCGCCGGTCAGCAGCGCCGAATGCAACGGCGAGCGACCTTGGCGCTCGGACAAGATCGCCGTCGGGCATGATGCCGCCTGCATCCGAGGAGGACCGGCTCTGAGCTTCGTCGCCGCGAGGGCCGCGAGACCCCAGCAGAACGTTTGGATGACGACCATGCTCGACAATTCAGCCTCAATGCCGGGCCAGTCGGCGGCTGAGAACGCGGCGAGGGCGCTGTTGATATCGGAAAACACGTTTGCTCCGTTTCGCTCGATCGCGTCGCCTCAGCGGAAGCGCCGATGGCGAAGCGCTCTGCGTGAGAACGCCATTTCGTCACCAGCATCTTGGCCGGGCGTCTCGGGTCGTTAAACGGTCGCGCGAAGGAGACCGTCGAGTTCGCCGGTCGCGTCAACCGATCGCCGCGCGCGCCGCCCTGAAGGCTCGGTCGAGCGCCACGAGATGTCGTAAATAACGTTTCACGCTGTTCGGAATTTGTCGACCCGTCGTGGACCGCGCCGCCGCCGCCCCGGTTGTCAGGCGGCGCGCCATTTGATCGAGCACCCGACGGAGGGAGCCTGCTCGGCCGGGCCTTCGCCGGTCTCAGCGATTAGGCGCATCGCCTCGAAGAGATCGCGGCGCAGGTTTTCCGGTCCCGCCTGGGCGCGAGACGCGTCGAGACGTCCGCGGTATTGCAGCTTGAGATCCGCGTTGAAGCCGAAGAAATCCGGCGTGCACATCGCGCCATAGGCGCGCGCGACGGACTGATCCGCGTCGTGGAGATAGGGAAAGCTGAACGCGCGCCGTTCGGCGAACGCGCGCATCCGGTCGTAGCCGTCTTCGGGGTACGCCTCTGCGTCGTTGCTGCAAATGGCGATCGAGGAGACGCCGAGGGGCGCAAGCTCGTCCGCGTCCCGCACGATCCGATCGACGATCGCTTTCACGTAGGGGCAGTGATTGCAGATGAACATCACGAGCGTGCCGTTCGCACCGCGCAGTTCCGGCAACCGGTGGGTCTCCCCATCGACGCCGAGGAGATCGAAGCTCGGGGCTTTCCAGCCGAAATCGCACACCGGGGGAGTGGCGGCCATGGTCAGGATCTCCTAGTCATGAGGGCGTCGCTCTCGGGCGAAAGCGCGCGGGATGCGCCGTATCAGATCGTCCTGTGTTCGAAATGGTCGAACTGGTCGATCCGCGCCAGCGCAAAGCGCGCCCGCGCCGCGCCTTATCCTCGCCGTCTCCAGCGCCCATGCGGGCGGAAAGCGCTGGCGCCAGCTCGCGCTAAGCGGTAAACGGCGGGTTTCGGGGATCAGGGTTTTTCGTGGGGTCGAGAAGGGTTTGCTCATGAGCACGCATCGACTGGCCGGCGCTTGGTGTCCGGAACTCAAGGTGTCGCTGGTCGGCCTCGCCGCGCCGGAGGCGGGCGGTCGCCGCCCGCGCGCGTCGGGCGGACAAGCGGCGACCCTGCCGCTGGAAGGCGCCGTCGAGAGTTCCGTGTTCGGCGTGGCCGAGCGCGTGCGGGTCGCGTGGCCGCCGGCGCCGCTGCTCGCCGCGGAGAATCTCCTGATCGAAGCGCCCGCGGCGATCGGCGCGAAGAGCGTTCGGGTCGCCGTCGACGGCGACCGGGTGGTGCGGATCGCGAACCTCGATCCCGACGCCCCGCTCGACGGGTTCGCGATGCACCTGGCGGAGCGCCAGGACGGTTCGCCGCGCTTGCTGACGATCGAAGCCTATGCCGAGCGCGATGCGGTGGGCGCGCCGATCGCGCGGCGGGCGCTGAGGATCGAAGGCGTGCAAAGCCGGATGTTGGAGGATGGCGGCGCGCTGCTGTCGCCGCGGGTCGAGCCGGCGGCGGCCGCGCCGCGCGCGCAGACCTTGCGTCCCGCCGAAAGCTCGGCGGCGCTTCGCGCTGCGATCGAGGCGGCTCGACGCGTCGCCGGCGAGGCGGGCGGCCGGTTGACGCGCGCCGAGGTCGCCAATCGCGCGGCGGCGATGCCGCGGATCGCCCAGGCGCGGCGCGACGCACGGCCGGACGCGCTGTCGCTCTCTTTTGCGTTGATCGACCCCGAGACCGACTTGCCCTGCGGCGTGTTCGCCGCCGGTGAGACGCCGCCCGCCGCCTTCGCCGGGCGCGTGCTCGATCTCAAGGCGGTGCTGAGCGGCCCCGGGGCCGCGCTGCTTCGCTCGATCCGGTTCAAAGCGGTCGGGTCGGAGCGGGACGAAACCGTCGCGGCGATGGCGTCGGAGGGCGCGCGCGTCGGCCATTCGTTCGGCTGGACGATCGGCGGGGCCGAGCCGCATCTCGCGATCGAGGCGATCGACGGCGAAGGGCGGGTAATCGAGCAGTGGGACGTTCGCCTCGGCGCGGGGGCCCCGGCGACGCCCGCGCAAGAGCGGCCGGCGCGCAGCGCGCCGAAGCGGGTGTTTCACGGCGCCGGGCTCGCGCGTCGTCTCGGGACCGCCCCGCGCGGCGAGAAACTGTAATACTTGCTCACTGTTCTTGAACGACATCGGCGCCGATATGTTGCGCCGGCGCCGTTTTTCTCTCTCCCGAACCGTGATACTCCTATCCACAGGGTTAACGGTATAGGGGAAGCGCCCGCAGCGCGCGGGTAGGGAGGAAAAAAGGACGTCGGCTCAATGCTCGATACGAAGTTCAGTACACAGTATGAGATTGGCGACAGCAGAACGGCCGCGCTTCGGCATGCGATCCAACAGTTGATCGCCGATCTCAGAATCGCGGCTGAGAAGGCTCAAACCTACACCTGGAATGTGGATAGCGCACCCTACGGTCCGGCGGAGCGGCTGTTCCGCGAGATCGCCCTCGATCATTTCGATGGCCAGGACGATGCGGCGGAGCGGTTGCGGGCGCTCGGGGCGTACGCCGAAGGGCGTCAATCGGCGCTCCGTGCGATCAGCCGCTTGAGCGAAAGCGCGGCGCATATCGGCGAGACGGAAATGGCCGAGGAGATCCGCGGCGATCAGATGTCGCTGGCGGAGGCCTGCCGGAGGCTCGCCGCCCAGGCGCTGGAGGATGACGACGGGGCGACCGCGGATCTCGCCGCCGAGCGCGCGCGGCGTCACGAGGCCTTCGCCGCTCGATTGAGAATGGTCGCTCACGACTGATCGGGCGGGACTGTTCGGGCAGGGCTGATCGGGCGGGATCGATCGGGCGAGGCCGGTCCC
>JBCBRF010000121.1:0-11436 GCA_039819865.1 Pseudomonadota bacterium
CACCGCATCTTGCGTTCGATCCATGGCCGCTACCGGGTCGGCGGCGACCGGCTGAAGTTCGCCATGCCGGAGGTCGGCATCGGCTTCATCCCGGATGTGGGCGGCGCCTATTTCCTGCCGCGCCTGCCGCGCAGGATCGGTTGGTGGCTGGCCACCACGGGGACGCCGATCGGCGTCGGCGACGCGATCTTCGCGCATGTGGTCGACTATTATGTACGGAGTTCCGATTTCGATGCGCTGATTGAGCGGATCGCGGCGGAGGATCTCGGCGCCACGTCCGACGAGGCGGACGAGGCGCTCTGCGGGATCCTCGCCGAGATGGCCGCCGCCCCGCCGGAGGCCGGGCTTCGAACGCATGCGCTCGAGATCGAGACCGCGTGTGAGGCGGAAAGCCTCGCCCAGGCGATCGCCGCGCTCGAGGCGGGCTCGGACTGGGAGCAGGCTCAGGCCGCCCTGATCGCCAAGAAATCGCCGACCGCGCTCGCGCTGACCTGGGAGATGCTGCGCCGCGGCGCGGCGTGCGCGACGCTGGAAGAAGCGCTCCGCATCGAATACCGACTGGCCCGTGACCGGGTCGTGAGCGCGGAGTTCCGCGAGGGCGTGCGCGCCGCGGTGATCGACAAGGATCATGCGCCGAACTGGTCGCCGGCGACGCTCGCGGCGGTCGATCCGGCTCTGGTGGCCGCCGCTTTCGCGCCCCTCGGGGCGGAGGAGCTGAGCTTCGCGCGCTGAACCGCGCGCAGAAAAGGACCGAGCGGCGCTCCGGCGGCGCTCCGCAGACTGACTTCCGGCCCGCGCGTCGCCGCGTCGGGCCGCTTCGCCCGTTCGAGGACGCCGATGACCAAGCCGATCAAGACCCCCAAGCCGCTCGAAATCGGAGAGGTGCGGGTCGGCGGCGCGCCCGAGGGCTACGACGCGGTCTTGATCGGCGAGCTGGCGCGTCGGGCTCAGGCGACGCCGGGCGCGGCCGGGCCCATGTTGCATCTGGCGCGGGACGATCGCCGGGCGGCGGATCTGGCCGAGGCGCTCTCCGTCGTCGCGCCCGACCTGCCCGTGCTGCGTTTCCCGGCCTGGGACTGTCTGCCCTATGACCGCGTCTCCCCGAACCCCGAGATCGTGGCGGAGCGTCTCGCGACCCTTTCGGCCCTAGCGCGCGGCCTGTCGATCCCGGCGGTGGTGATCGCGACGATCAACGCCGCGACCCAGCGCACCCCGCCTCGGGACGCGATCCGCGCCCAGAGCTGGACGGCGGCCGTCGGCGCCCGGATCGATAGCCAGGAGCTGATGGCGTATCTGGGGCGTAACGGCTATCGCCGGGCCTCGACCGTGACGGAGCCGGGCGATTTCGCCGTCCGGGGCGGGGTGATCGACATCTTCCCGCCGGGCCACGGCGATCCGGTCCGGCTCGATCTGTTTGGCGACGTGCTCGACGGCGCGAGGCGGTTCGGGGCGGCGGACCAGCGCACCATCGAGAAGATCGATCGCGTGGAGCTCGCGCCCATTTCGGAGGCGCTGCTCGACGATGAGAGCGTCGCGCGGTTCCGCCGCGGCTATCGCGAGACCTTCGGCGCCGCCGGGACCCGCGATCCGCTCTACGCCGCCGTGTCCGAGGGCGCGCGGTTCCAGGGCATGGAGCACTGGCTGCCGCTGTTCTACGACCGGCTGGAGACGCTGTTCGACTATTTGCCCGGCGCGCTCGTCACCTGCGACGACCAGATCGATCAGGCGCGGGCGTCGCGGTGGGAGACGGTGGTCGACCATTACGAGGCCCGGCATGACGCGCTCTCGGACGCGACGCCGAGCCTCGGTCTGCGCGCGGGCCAAGTCTACAAGCCGGTCGCGCCGGGCAGCCTCTATCTTTCCGACAAGGATTTCCATCGCGCGCTCGAAGGCCGGCCGATCCGCCGCTTCTCGCCGCACCGCGCGCCGCCGGGGCCAGGGATCGTCGACGCCGGCGGGCGCATGGGCCGCGACTTCGCGGAGGAGCGCAAGCGCGAGGACGGCCAGCTGTTCGAGAGCTTCGCCCGGCATCTCGAGGCGCGCGCGGCCGACGGCCTCAAGGTCGTCGTCGCCACCTACTCCGAGGGGGCGCGGGACCGATTGGCGACGGTGCTCGCGGACCATGGCCTCTCCGAACTCCGCCTGGCCGCGCGCTGGTCCGATGCGCTGAAGGGGGGCGGAACGCGGGTCGACGCGGGCCCCGCGGATCCGGGGAAACCCGCGGTCGCGCTCCTGGTCTGGCCGCTCGAGGCGGGGTTCGAGACCGGCGACCTGGCCGTGATCTCGGAGCAGGACGTCCTCGGCGACCGCTTGATCCGCCGCGCCAAGAAGAAGCGGCAGGCGGACAATTTCCTGACGGAGGCCGCGAGCCTGTCGGTCGGAGACCTGGTCGTTCATGTCGAGCACGGCGTCGGCCGCTATCAGGGCCTGCAGACGCTCGAAGTCATGGGCGCGCCGCATGACTGCCTGGCGATCGAGTATTTCGGCGAAAGCAAGCTGTTCCTGCCGGTCGAGAACATCGAGCTGCTGACCCGCTACGGCTCCGAAGAGATCGCGCAGCTCGATCGGCTGGGCGGCGGGGCCTGGCAGGCCAAGAAGGCCAAGCTGAAGGAGAAGATCCGCGAGATCGCGGATAAGCTCATCCGGGTGGCCGCCGAGCGGGAGCTCCGCCAGGGGCGCATGGTCGAACCCCATCCGGGCGCCTTCGAAGAGTTCTGCGCGCGCTTCCCCTATCAAGAGACCGAAGACCAGTTGCGCGCGATCGGCGATGTGATGAACGACCTCGCCTCGGGCCGGCCGATGGACCGGCTGATCTGCGGCGATGTCGGCTTCGGCAAGACCGAAGTGGCCCTCCGCGCCGCCTTCGCCGCCGCCTCCGCTGGGCTGCAGGTGGCGGTGATCGCGCCGACGACGCTGCTCGCGCGCCAGCACGCCAAGAACTTTTCGGACCGGTTCAAAGGCTTCCCGTTCCGGGTCCGCCAGCTCTCCCGATTCGTCTCCGCGCGCGACGCCAAGGAGACCAAGGAAGGCATGGCCGAGGGGACGATCGACATCGTGATCGGGACCCATGCGCTGTTGGCCAAGGGGATCCGGTTCGACCGTCTGGGTCTATTGATCATCGACGAGGAGCAGCATTTCGGCGTCGCCCACAAGGAGCGTCTGAAGCAGCTCCGCGCGGACATCCACGTTCTGACGATGACCGCGACGCCGATCCCGCGGACGCTGCAGCTCGCCATGTCGGGCGTCCGTGAACTCTCGATCATCGCGACCCCGCCGGTCGACCGTCTGGCCGTCCGCACCTACGTCTCCGGTTTCGACCCGGTGGTGGTGCGCGAGGCTCTGCTGCGCGAGAAGTACCGGGGCGGCCAGGCCTTCTGGGTGGCGCCGCGGATCAAGGATCTGCCGGAGGCCGAGGAGTTCCTGCGCGAGCATATGCCCGAGGTGAGCTATGTCGTCGGGCACGGCCAGATGGCGGCGGGCGAACTCGACGACCGGATGAACGCCTTCTACGACGGCGCCTATGACGTGCTGCTGGCGACCACGATCATCGAGAGCGGCCTCGACATCCCCACCGCCAATACGCTGATCGTGCAGCGGGCGGACATGTTCGGGCTGGCGCAGCTCTACCAGATCCGGGGGCGCGTCGGCCGCTCGAAGACGCGGGCCTACGCCTACTTCACCACGGACCCGACCAAGCCGCAGACGCCCGCGGCGGAGAAGCGGCTCCGGGTGCTGTCGAGCCTCGATTCGCTCGGCGCCGGGTTCACGCTCGCGAGCCACGATCTCGACATCCGGGGCGCCGGGAACCTGCTCGGCGAGGAGCAGTCGGGGCACATCCGAGAGGTCGGCTTCGAGCTTTACCAGGACATGCTGGAGGAGGCGATCGCCAAGCTCCGCTCCGGCGAGATCGAGATGGTCGAGGGCGGCGACACGTGGTCGCCGCAGATCAATCTGGGCGTGCCGGTGCTGATCCCGGAGACCTATGTCGAGGATCTGGACGTCCGTCTGTCGCTCTATCGCCGGCTGTCCGATCTCGCCTCGAAGGAGGAGCTGATGGCGTTCGGCGCGGAGCTCCACGACCGTTTCGGCAAGCCGCCGAAGGAGGTCGAGAGCCTGCTCCGCGTGGTGCAGATCAAGGCGATGTGTCGGAAGGCCGGGATCGCCAAGCTCGACGGCGGTCCGAAGGGCGCGACGATCCAGTTCCGCAACGACCAGTTCGCCAATCCGGCGGGACTCGCGCAGTTCCTCACGGATCCGAAGCAGAACGCCAAGCTGAAGACCGACCACCGTCTGGTCGCGCGCCGCGCCTGGGACGACCCCGCCGCCCGCGTGAAAGGCGCCTATGCGCTCGCCAAAGACTTGGCGAAGCGCGCCGAGGCGGCTCAGGCGGAGGCGGCCTGACGCCCAACCTGAGAAGAGGCGGCGCCGCGGCGCACGCCCGACGCCCCTGACCATCTCGGGCTGAAAAAGCGAAAGGGACGGCGTTTCGACCACGCCGCCCCCTCGGGTTCGCCCAAATCGCGCGAACCGATCGTCGTCAGTTCAGACCGCGGCAGACGGTGGCGGGATCCGCCGAAGCCTCCGCATAGCACACGCTGCGCGCTTCGCCGCTCGGCGTCACGGAGAACTCGTCGCTCCAGCACTCGTAGCGCGTGAAGTCGAGCTGACGCGCGATCGGCGCCACCGCCTTGGCGAGCGCGCCCGGCAGGTTCTCGGTCAGACCGTTCTTCAGCGCCTGGCTGAGATCGACCCCGGGTTCCTGCGACCGGATGAAGGCCAGCACCGCGAGCCGTTCGATCGAGGTGTCGCCGCTCTCGCCGGTGTCGTCCGCCGCGTAGCGCCCGAGCGAGACCCGGTACATCGGCGCGGAGATCCCCGCCGCCGCCTGCGCCGCCTCGAGATCGCGCGACAGCGCCATCGAGCGGCAGGCCGAGAGCTTGCGATTGTCGAAGCCCGGGCCGCTCTCGCGCGAGGCGAGGCCGGCGGCGATCACGCCCTCGCGGGCGTCGCGTTTGAACCTTTCGAGCACAGGGGCCCATTGCGGCGGCGCGCCCTCGATCGGGTCGAGCGAGGTTTTGCCGTACGCGAAGCGATAATCGTAGCCGGGCGCATGCATCGTGAACTCGGCGCATTTGCCGGCGTCGTCGCAGCCTTCGAAGCGCAGCACGAAAGTGCCGTCGTCTTTCATGAAATAGAGGTAATAGCCGACCGCTCCGGCGATCAGCAGGAGCAACAGCAGTAGGAGCCAGAGCCAGCTCCGGTTGCTCTTTTTGGATTCAACGGCTTCAGCCATGGCGCGATCCCCCTCTGGTTGTGTCATGCCGTGACCGCTTCACTGCAGCGATCCACGCATGGGCGCCATCGCCAAATGGCGAAATGGCGGCGATTCCGCGGGGCTGCGCTGTGGAGAGCCGATCCGAGCGCAGATTTTTCGAGCTGCAGCGCTCGAGGCGCCGCGAGCCGTGCGCAGGCGTATGCGCGCGAGCCGCAGGATCAGGAGGCGGTCTCTCGCCCCTGCTGCTCGCGATGCGCCTCCAAAGCCTCGGACAGCTCGTCTATCACGCGGAGCCAGAGAGGCGTGTCCTGCGCGCCCGGCACCACGTGGCGCGCGTTGACGATGAAGGTCGGCACGCCGCTGATGCCCGCCTGCCGCGCCGCGGCGTCCTGCTGGCGGACCTTGTCGAGGTCGACATCGGTCTCGAGCGCTGAGCGCACCCGCTCCGCGTCGAGCCCCGCAGTGTCGGCGACGCCCGCGAGGAGATCACGATCCGACAGATCCTCGCCTTCTACGAAGTACTTTTCGAACAGCGCGTCGACCACGCGGCCCTGAAGGTCCTCCTCCTCCGCCCAGCCGATCACCCGATGGGCGTCGAGGGTGTTGGGCGTGCGCTTGATCCGATCGAAGTTCACGACCAGCCCATCCGCTTCGGCCGCGCGTTCGATCGCGCCATACACCTCGCGCGCGCCGTCGGGCCCGCCGAACTTCCGCTCGAGATAGGCCGTTCGGTCCATGCCTTCGGGCGGCATGTCGGGGTTCAGTTGAAAGGGCCGCCAGGCGAAGACGAGGGGGTGGCCGGGGCGCTCCTGCAGCGCCCGCTCGAGCCGCGTTTTCCCGATATAGCACCAGGGGCAGATCGGGTCGGAGAGGATGTCGACGGGAATGGTCATGCCCGACAGGTAGGGATCGAGAGACGCGGCGAAAAGAAAAAAGCCGCGGCGAAGCTCCCTTCGCCGCGGCTTTTTCCCAACGACTGATCGCTCAGCCGGACCTCTCAGGTCCCGCGGCTCACCGCCAGGCGCGCCCCTGGCGGGCGACATAGCGCGGCGGCCGAACAAAGCGGCGCGGGGCCACGTAGCGGCGCGGGGCCGCATAGCGACGCGGCGCGACGTACCGACGGGGCGCGACGTACCGACGGGGCGCGACAAACCTACGGGGCGCAACATACCGACGAGGCGCGACGTACCGACGAGGCGCGACGTACCGACGAGGCGCGACGTACCGACGAGGCGCGACAAACCGACGAGGGGCCGCGTAACGGCGCGGGGGCGCATACCGACGGGCGCCGTAGCGCGGTCCTGGCGCAAACCGGCGCGGCGCGTAAGCCGTCCGACCGCGCCAAGCGGGCCGACCATCACGAACCCGTTCCGCGGCGCGGTCCCAGCGTCGCTCGATCCGATCCGAGCGGCGCTCGGCGTAGTTTTCAAAACGCTGAACGCGCCGCTCGCCGCGGTTCTCGAAACGCTGGGCGCGCCGCTCGCCGCGGTTCTCGATCCGTCCAGCCCGGCGCTCCCGGCGCCCATCCGCATCGTCCGAGCGCTCGCCGCGATCCGCGCGACGTCCCTGGCGCTCGCCATCGCCTCGGTTGGCCCGCCGGCCCTCGCCGTCGCGGCGCCCGCCGTTCTGGCCGCGCCGCACCTCGTCGCCGCCATCGGAGACTTGAGCCGACGCGGTCGAGACGGGCTGCAGGATGACCATTGGCGTCGCCGCCAGGACCGCGGCCGCAAAGCCGCTCAAAAGACGTCGATACATCGCGTCCTCCCCAAGGACCGCAGCCCGGTTGGGCGCCGCGGATGCTCCGACCGTCCGGCGCCGCGAGGCGTGTTCGGTCGCTCGATTGCGGGATGGAACGCGCGACCGCGATAACTCCGTCGCGGTTTCGCCAAAGTTTTTTCGCGCACGGTTCTCGCTGGCGCGCGCAAAATCGCGTCGCGCGCGAGCCGCCTAGCTCGACGGTCCCGCCATCGCGGCGAGCCGCTTGCGTTGGACCTTGCCCGTCGCGGTGCGGGGCAGGGCGTCGACGATGTGATACGCGCGCGGCCGTTTGTATTCGGCGAGGCGCGCCGCGGCGTGGGCCTGGAGCGTTTCTTCGTTCGGCGCGGCGTTCGGATCGACCACGACGAACAGGGCGATGGCGCGAACGCCCGCCTTCACCTCGACCTCGGTCGCGGCGCATTCGAGCACGCCCGGGCAGCTCAACAGCGCATCTTCGACCTCCTGCGGGCCGACGCGGTAGCCCATGGCGTTCATCAGATCGTCGGCCCGCCCGAGATGCGCGATCGCGCCGTCCGGATCCATTCGGACGAGATCGCCCGTCAGGAACCAGTCGCCGCGCCGCGCCGCCGCATCCTCCTCCGGTCGGCTCCAGTAGCCGAGCATGAGGCCTGGATCGTCGCGAGAGACCGCGAGCACCCCTGGCGCCCCGATCGCGACCGGGCGATCGGCGCTCGACGCATCGGCGTCGACCGGCAGCACGGCGACGCGACGCCCCCGTTGCGGCCAGCCCGCCCGGTCGGGCTTGATCGGCCAGCCCGGCCGCGACGAGACGAACGTCGAGCATTCGGACATGCCGAGCGCCTCGTAGACCTCCTTGCCCGTCGCCCGTCGCCAATCCTCGCGCACCGGCTCCGGCAGCTTCTCGCCCGCGGTCAAGCCGTGCTTCAGGTTTGCGAAGGCCGTCTCCAGCCCGTCGCCATACTTCACGATCCGGCGATAGAGGCTCGGCACCGCGGCGAACAGCGTCGCCCCGACGCGTTGGGCGAGCTTCGGCCAGACCGCGGGATCCGATGGGCCCGCATAGATCGCGGTGGCCGCTCCGCAGGCCCAGGGGTCCATCAGCCCGGCGCCGAGCGTATAGGTCCAGTTGAACGCGCCCGCATGGAGCACGCGGTCCTCCGCTTCGAGCCCATACCAATCGCGCCACATCATCCGCCGCGCCCAGACCGCGCGATGCGCATGCAGGACGCCCTTGGGCCGCCCGGTCGCGCCCGAGGTGTAGACCAGATAGCCCGGCGCGTCGGGGTCCATCTCGCGGGCGGGGGCGCGATCGCCCGCGTTGAGCAACGCCTCGATCCCGGCGTCGTCGAGCAGCGTCGCGCCGAGCGGCGGCGCGTCGATCGCCAGCGCATCCTCGACGCAAAGGATCCGCGCGCCGGCGTCCTCCGCGATCTTCACCGCCTCCGCAGGCGTCAACTGAGACGAGGTCGGCAAGGCGACCCCGCCGGCGGCCGCGACGGCGAAAAAGAGAAGCGGGAAGCGAGAGGTGTTGCCGAGGCGAAGCAGCACCCGATCGCCCGGCTGTAGGCCAAGCGCCAGGAAACCCGCCGTCGCCCGCTCCACGGCCTCGGCGAGCGCGCCATAGGTCCAAACCTCCGACGGCGCGGCGTCCGCCTCGTGAAAGACCTGCAAGGCGACCTTGTCGGGCGCATGCGTCGCCGCGGACAGGCAGTACGCCGACAGGTTGAAGGGCTGGGGCGGCGGCGCGGGGCGACCGAGATCGAACAGGCTCTCCCGAAGCTCGGGACCGGCGGCGCCGATAACGGTCGTTTCGGCCCTCGGCGCATTTGGCCGCGACGCGCCATCAAGGTTTTTATCCACCGTCATGATCCGCTCGCTTCTCCACGCTCGAAGGCTAACCTCCGCACGCGCAAAAAAAATCCCCGGCCGAAGCCGGGGAGAGAATTGAGGCAGGTTTCATACAGGCAAGAAACCTATCGAGCAGTGCCATTGTTCTACCCAGATGCTCGGCGAGATGGCAAGAGGCATGAGGATGAATCGGCGCCTCAAAATCGCGAATGGTGGGGATAGCCGCCGAGAATCCGTTAAATTTCAGAAAACTGTCATATCCAGGGGCTGTGGATGAAACTGTGGGCGTACCCGCCAAAGCGCGACGCGGGCGAGGTGGAACGGATGGTTCGCGCATGGGTTTTGGTTGCGAACGCGTTCTTGTGCACAACGTTCGCTCTCATGCCTGTGGACGCCATGTCGCAATCCTCGGCGTCGAGCGCGGCCGTCTCCGAAGGACCGCCCGGAGCCCACGCTCTCGCCATGCACGGCGCGCCGGCGCTGGAGGAAGGGTTTGAGCACTTTCCCTATGTGAACCCGGACGCGCCTCAGGGAGGTCGCCTCACGATCGGGCTCACCGGCGGGTTCGACAGCTTGAACCCGTTCATCCTGAGGGGGCGGGCCTCGCGCGCGATCCGGAGCCTGGTCGTCGAGAGCCTGATGACCCGGTCCCAGGACGAGCCCTTTACGCTCTACGGCCTGCTCGCGGAGCGGGTGGAGACGCCGGAAGACCGCACCTCGGTCACCTTTTATCTGCACCCGGAAGCGCGGTTCTCGAACGGCGATCAGGTGACGGTCGAGGACGTGATCTGGTCGATGGAGACCCTGCGCGCCCAGGGGCGGCCGAACCACCGTTCTTACTACAGCCAGATCGTCCGAACAGAGCCGGTCGGCGAGCGTGGCGTGCGGTTCGTCTTCGAAGCGCCGAACCGGGAGCTGCCGCTTCTCATGGGGCTGATGCCGGTGCTCTCAAAGGCCGACTGGGCGGGCCGGGACTTCGAGACCGGCGGGCTCAGGCCGATCCTGGGCTCCGGTCCCTACAAGGTGGCGCAGGTCGAAGCGGGGCGGCGCATCCTGTTCGAGAAGAGCCCGGACTATTGGGCGGCCGATCTGCCGGTGAACCGCGGGCGGCATAACTTCGAGCAGATCGAGCATCTCTATTTCCGCACCGCCTCCGCGCTTTGGGAGGGGTTCACGGCCGGCGCGGTCGATCTCTACTCCGAATACGACCCGGCGCGCTGGGTCGAGGCCTATGACGTGCCGGCGGTCCAAGACGGCTCGATCGAGCGGGCGGCGTTCGAGCATGGCCGGCCGAGCGGCATGGACGGCTTCGTGTTCAACACGCGCCGCGCCAAGTTCCAGGATCGCCGCGTGCGTGCGGCGCTCGCGTTGGCGCTCGACTACGCCTGGGTGAACGAGCGCTTCCATCGCGGCGGTTTTGCGCGGATCGAGAGCTATTTCAGCGGGTCGAGCCTCGGCTTCGAGAACCCGGCCGGGCCCGCGGAGAACGCGCTGCTGGCGCCCTTCGCCGATGACCTGCCGGCGGGCGCGCTCGAGGAGGCGTGGCGGCCGCCGGAGGGAGCGGGGGACGGGCGCAACCGGCGCAACATGCGGGCGGCGCGGAGGCTTTTGGCGGACGCGGGCTGGACGCTGCAGGACGGCCGTCTGCTCGACGCCGACGGGCGCGCCTTCGCCTTCGAGATCCTGCTGAGCACGAACCAGCCCGACCGCATCGCACAGGTGTTCGTGGACGCGGTGGCGGGGCTCGGGATCGCGGCGGAGATCCGGCAAATCGACAGCGCCCAATACGAGGAGCGCCTGCTGAACTACGACTACGACATGATCCTGCGCCGCTGGTGGCTGTCGCTGTCGCCGGGCGAGGAGCAGCGCTTCTACTGGTCGGCCTCCGCCGGCGCCGCGCCGGGGTCGCGCAACTATATGGGCGTCTCGGACCCGGCGGTCGACGCGATGGTCGACGCGATGCTGGCGGCGCGCGACCGGGAGGGTTTCGAGACGGCCGTGCGTGCGCTCGACCGCGTGCTCTCGAGCGGGATCTACGTCATCCCCTTGGGATATCTCGAAAAAGACCTGCTCGCCTGGCGGCGCGGCGTCGGCGTCCCGAAGGCGGCGCCGCTCTACGGGATCGATGCCGTCCAGGACGCCTATTGGCGGGCGTCGGAGTGACGGCCTTCAGACCGGAGACCGCCTTCAGACCAGAGACCGCCTTCAGACCAGAGCGCGGGCGACCGCGTCCTCGTCCCAGTCGATCCCTAGCCCGGGCCCTCGGGGCGTGGCGCCGCCGTTCTTGAGCGTGAAGCGCTCAGTCAGCAGCGCGCCCGCAGCGTCGAGATATTCGAGGCGATAAGCGCCCGGCGTGACGGCCAGGACATGGGCGCTCGCCTCGATATAGAGATGGCTCGATACCGGGATCGCCGCGCCGCGCGCCATCGCCGCCGCCTCGCGCCAGCCGCCGATCCCGCCGATCTTGCCGCGACGGCCATCGCGCTCGGCGCTTGCGACCACGCGATGCCCGATCTCGGCAAGATCGGCGGGATCGGCGGCTGGCGCGAGGCGGCGGCGATGGCGCGCGGCGC
>JBCBRF010000122.1:0-11323 GCA_039819865.1 Pseudomonadota bacterium
CGCTAACGCTTGCAAGCCTTGCTCCAAGCGTTGGCGGTCGCTCGAGAAAACGCGCGCTTTTTGGTGACGAGGCTGAGAGGCGCGCGGCTCTCAGCGCGGGCTCGCCCCTAGGGCGACATCCGTTTGCGTTTCAATTTCGGCGCGCGCGCTCTATTCTGTGCGACTTAGGGAAGTGGACGGCCCGAATCGGTCTGGAATCCGTTCCGGCCGTTTATGGCGGGTCAAGGTCGGTGGTGCGATCGCGGCGACGCGATCCCATCGTCGAGATGGAAGGGAAGTCGAGATGCCGAACCGTCCGATCGTTCGGTTTTCGGAAGCCGTGGGCGAGCGGCCCACCCCCGATCTTCGGCGGGCGCGCCGCGAGGCCGGCGTCTTCCGCGCGCGGGCGCGAGTCGTTGAGCGCGCGCGGGATCGCTGGCGCGCCGACGGCGCGAACGCCGCGGTGGCGAGCATAACCGCTCTTGCGCTCGGTCCGGGACTGGCGCTCGTCCTGGCGGTGCTCGGGGCCGCCTCGGGCGCCGCTTCATTCGAGTGGTTCGCCTATGCGGCGCTCGGACTGGCGGCGCCGATCGGGATGTTCGGCGCGCTCGCTCTGCATATCAGGCGGTTAGACGCCCGAGCCGACGGCTGAGGGCTCGGTTGGAAGAGCGGACGCCGCAGGCGAATCGAGCGCGGCCGGGCGATGCGCCGCGATGGTTGCGCCGGGCGCTCGCCTTGATCGGGCTGACGGCGCTCGCCTTGCTGGTCGAGCTTGCGGGCTGGGCGGGGCCTGACGGCGCGTTCATCCTCTGGGCGTTCGTGGCGATCGTCGTGGCGTCGTCGGCCGCCGGTCGCGATCTCCGTCCGGCGGCGCTGCGGCGCTCGCTCCTCGGAAGCGCTCCGGTCGAGACCGCTCCGCCGCCGCAGACGGCGCCTGCGATCGGCGCGTCGATCGCGGTCGGCTGGGTGTCGTCGGCGACGCTGCTCGGGCTCGGCGGCGCGCTGTTCGTCTCCGGTCTGGACGGCTTCGCGTTTCTGACCGGCCTGCTCGCCGGGTTCGTGCTGCTGGCGAGCGCCATCGCGCCGGCCCTGCGGGCGAGCGGCGCGACGAGCGCCACCGCCTTTCTCGGGCGTCGCTACGGGTCGGAGGTCGAGACCCTCGCCGCGCTGGTCGCCGCGGTCGCGACGCTGGGATTGCTGGGCGCGCAGCTGTCGGTCGCAGGCATCGTGTTGGCGCGCTTTCTCCATCTGCCCTTCGGGCTCGGCGTCGCGCTCGGCGCCCTCATGGTCGCGGCGGCGGCCGCCGGCCCGAGGCCCCGCTCCGGCGGTTACGTCGCCGCGGGGTTGGCCGGGCTGGCCGTCGCCTATCTCGGCCCGGCGATCTGGATCGCGCTCGGCGAAGGGCATCCGCCGATTCCCCAGGCGTCCTATCTCTTTGCGCTCGACGAGATCGGGCGGATCGAGCAGGGGCTGGCGGCGTCGGACACGCCGCCGCCGGCCCCGCATCTGGTGTTTGGCGGGCTGTTCGATCCGCTTTCCTTGCTCCTCGCCGCGCTCGCGTTCGCCCTCGGCGTCGCCGCGCAGCCGCATCTGCTGCGCGCGTCGATCGCCGCGCCGGAGGCGGGGGCGGCGCGCTGGGGCCTGGTCTGGGGCTTCGGCTTGATCCTGGCGCTCACGCTCGCCGCGCCCGCCTACGCCGCCTATGCGAAGCTCTCGTTGCATCGCCTGTTCGAAGACGGCCCCGCCTCGGTGCTCGCTGCTCCGGACTGGCTCTACCGCTGGAGCTATCTCGGCGAGTCGGCCGTGATGGCGACGGCGTGCGATCGACCCGCGTTCGACGAAGCGGCGCTGGCCTCGGCTTGCGGCGGCGCGCAGGCGGTCTTCGGGTTCGACGCGCTCAGGCTCGACCCGGATATGGCGGTGCTGGCGGCGCCGGAGATCGTCGGCGCGCCGCTGGCCCTCACCGGACTGCTCGGCGCCGGCGCGCTGGCGGCGGCGCTCGCGAGCGCCGAGCGGGCCGTGCGGGCGCTCGGGTCGAGCTTCGCGCGCGAGATCTTCGTCCGGCGAATCCGGATCGGCGCGTCGATCACCGAGGAGCGGGCGGCGGCGGCCTGGGCGGTCCCGGCGATCTTGCTGGGCGCGGGGTGGTGGGCGATGGGGCGGCCGGCGGATCTGCTGACGCAGATCGCCTGGGCGTTCTCGCTGTCGGCGGGCGGGCTGTTTCCGGCCCTGATCTTCGGGATCTGGTGGCGGCGCGCCGGAACGGCGGCGGCGGCGGCGGCGATCCTGCTCGGGACCGGCGCGACGCTGTTCTATCAGGTCGGCGCGACGGTCGGCCTCGACGGGCTTCCCGGCAGCGGCGACGAGATCGATTGGTTCGGCGTCCATCATCTGGCCGCCGGCGCGCTGGGCGCCGCGATCGGCGGGGCCGCTCTGGTCGGGGTCAGCCTGGCGCTCCCCGATCGGGCGCGCTCGACCACCGCGCCGCGGGCGCCGGGACGGCGCTAGGGCGCGGCCGGCGGGCGGTCAGAGCCAGTCGCGCAGAAGCGGGATCAGGGGGAGGTCCGCCGCCGGCATCGGATAGTCCTTCAGCGTCTGCGGGCGCGCCCAGGCGAGCGCCTGGCCCTCGCGCGACGCGGCGGTTCCAGTCCATTTCCGGCAGACATAGAGCGGCATCAGGAGGTGAAAGCTCTCATAGGCGTGGCTCGCGAAGGCGAGGGGCGCGAGGCAGCTCTCATGGGTCGAGACGCCGAGCTCCTCCTCCAACTCTCGGATCAGGGCGGCCTCCGGCGTCTCTCCGGGTTCGATCTTGCCGCCCGGGAACTCCCAGAGACCCGCCATAGACTTGCCTTCAGGGCGTTGCGCGAGGAGCACGCGGCCGTCGGCGTCGATCAGCGCGCAGGCGACGACCAGCACCATCGGCCGGGCGGCGGCCTCGGGTCCGGAAGGGGCCGCCATCAGCTGCGATAATCCGCGTTGATCGAGATGTAGCCGTGGGTCAGGTCGCCGGTGAAGGCGGTGAACTTGCCCGGCCCGATCCCGAGATCGACCGTCACGCGCAAGGCGTCGCCGCGCATATACTCGGCCAGCGTCTCCTCATCATAGGCGGGGTCTCGCCAGCCGTTGGTCGCGACCGGATGGTCGCCGAAACGGATGCTCAACCGGTCGCGGTCGGCCTCCTCGCCGGATTTGCCGACCGCCATGACGATGCGGCCCCAGTTTGGATCCTCGCCGGCGAAGGCGGTCTTCACCAGCGGCGAGTTCGCGATCGCCATCGCGACCGCGCGGGCGGCGCGGCGGCTCTTGGCGCCCTCGACGACCAGCTCGACGCATTTGGTCACGCCCTCGCCGTCCTTCACCACCTGCAGCGCGAGGCGGCGGGCGAGGCGGCGAAGCGCCCTCAGGAACTGGCCATAGGCGGGGCCGCCGGTCTCTTCGATCGGGGCATGCGCGGCGCGGCGGCTCGAGGCCAGCAGCAGCGTGTCGGAGGTCGAGGCGTCGCCGTCGACGGTGATCGCGTTGAAGCTGTCGCCGACCGCGTTCTTCAGCGCCTGCTGCAAGGGGCCCGACGCGATATTGGCGTCGGTGAAGACGAAGGCGAGCATGGTCGCCATATCCGGCGCGATCATGCCCGAGCCCTTGGCGATCCCGACCAGGGTGACGGGCGCGCCGTCGAGCGTGATGCGGACGGCCTCCCCCTTCGGATAGGTGTCGGTGGTCATGATCGCGCGGGCGGCGGGCTCCCAGGCGGTCGGCGTCAGGCGCGCGCTCAGATCCGCGAGCTTCGCCGTGATGCGCTCGGCGGGCAGGGGCTCGCCGATGACGCCGGTCGAAGCGATCATGACGCGGTCCGCCGGCGCCCCGAGGGCTTCCGCGGCGGCGGTCGCGGTGGCCTCGACGCCCTGGCGGCCGTTGTCGCCCGTGAAGGCGTTCGAATTGCCGGCGTTCACCAGCAGGCCGAGCGGCCCGTCGCCCGGGTCGGCTTGATGCGCGGCGAGACGTTCTTCGCACCAGAGAACCGGCGCGGACCGGGTGGCGGACCGGGTGAAGACGCCGGCGAGGCTCGGCGGGGCGCCGGGCGCGCCGTCGACGCGCGCCAGCATCACGTCGAGCCGGCCCGCATAGCGCACGCCGGCCTCCGCCGCCGCGAGCGTGACGCCGGGGACCGCCGGCAAATCTGGAAAGCGCTCGGGCGCGAAGGGCGAGACGCCGTCGTAGGGGTCGAGCTTGCGGGCGAGGGCGGCGAGCGCGCTTTGGGCCTCGCGCAGCCGGTCGCGCATCAGGCGACGCTCCGCCTCGAGCCGCGCCCGCGGCGTCGTTGCGACCCCTTCGACCCCTTCGTGCGCGTCGCCATCCGCACCCCCGCCGAGCGCGCCGTCGCCCTCCGCCATAGCCGTCCTCCCAAAGCGTTCGCCGGCCGCTCGCACGCGGGCCGGCACTGTCGGACGGCTTAGAGACGGAGCCCCGCCGCCCTGTCCAGGCGTTTCCGCGCCGAGCGTCGTCCGCGCCGGGGTTCGTCCACGCCGAGGCTGGTTCGCCGCTCGGGACGGACGCCCGCGCGGGACGCACGCCGCCCAGAGCCTCATTCGTCGGAGCCGCGGTCGCAAGACCGCGCGCGCCGGGCCGGAGCGCGGCGTCCAGGGCGCGGCGCGCGCCTCGCCGCCAGGCGAGGTTCCCTGGAGGCCGCGGTCCGGGTCGGCGATCGGGGACGGCGACCGGGGCGCCGACGAATGAGGCGCTCATTCGTTGGTGAGCGTGAGCGGGAAACGGCTTCGCGGGCGGCGAAGGCCGCCCGCGGAGCGCTCAAGGGTCGCGGCGCCCGGAACGGGCGCCCGCGTCCGCTTCGCTCAGAACGCGGGCGCCGCGCTTCGGCCGGTCATTCCGCCGCCGGGGCGAGCGCGTCGTCGCGGATCGCGGCGAAGGGCGGCCGGGCCTCCGCTTCCTGCACCCGTTCGGCGCGCACGGCGTCCAGCGTCTCCTGAGCCCGCTCGCGCGCCAGCGCCTCGACCAGACGCTCCTTGACCTGCTCGAAGCTCGGCGGCTGCTGCCTGCGGCGCTCCTCGAGCTTGATGACGTGCCAGCCGAAAGCGGTCTGCACCGGCTCGGAGATCTCGCCCGCCTGCAGGGCGAAAGCGGCTGCGGAGAATTCCGGCACCATGCGCTCGGCGGTGAAGAAGCCGAGATCCCCGCCGCGCGGAGCGCTCGGGCCGGTCGACTTCTCCTTGGCGAGCTCCGCGAAGTCCGCGCCGCCGTCGGCCTCGGCCTTCACGGCGTTCGCCTCCTCCTCGGTTTTCACGAGAATGTGACGCGCGCGCACCTCTTCAGGCGTCTCGATCTTCGCGATGTCGGCGTCGTAGCGCGCTTTCGCGGTCTCATCGTCGATCGCGGCGCGCGCCTCCTCGAGCGTCTTCTCGAAGAAATTGCGGGCCACCAGCTCGCGCTTGATCTTCTCCAGCTCGGCGAGCAGCGCCGGATCCTCGTCCAGATCGTCGTCGAGGCCGGCTTGGGCGTACGCCTCGATGGCGGTCAGCTGGTTCAACAGGCCGTCATAGAGCACTTCGTCCGGCTGGTTCTGGGACTGGGGCGGCAGTTCGCGGCGCGCAGCGATCAACTCGGACAGGGTGACCTCGCGCGCGCCGACCGTCGCGATCACCGTGGAGCCGTCATACTGCTCCAGGATTTGCGCCGCGTCCTTGGCCGCGTCCTCGGTCGCGCCTTCGGTCTCGCCGTCGGCGGTCTGGGCGGCGCCGCTCTGGGCGCGGGCCTCGGTCGGGACGAGGGTCGGGGCGGCGAGCTGCCCCCCCGCCGCGAGCGCCAGCGCGGCGAGCGCCGTGCGGAGATGGTTGGACATTGTTCTGCTCCTGAATGGGTGAGGCGGCGGCGGCTCGGCGTGCGAAAACGCGCCCGAGACGCGCTCTGGAAAGGCTTGTTCGGCGCAGGCGCGGCGGCGCCCTTCCTCGCGCCGCGGACCGCTCGCCCGCCCGGCGTCATCCGTGGGAAGCGGGCGCTTCGCTGTCAAGGCGAGGCCGCCCGGACGACGGGGTCGCAGAGCCCGCGCGTTGACACCGACAGGTGGGCTCCGTATCTGCCCGGGAAGCGCCGGCGCGGCCTCCGCAGCCGGTTCATCGGGCCGTCGCGCGTCCGGAGATCCGCGTTCTCCCTCGCGCCAACCGCCGATCGGGTCGGCGGGCGACGGGCGGCCGCGGTTTTCCAAAAGGGTTCGCGCGCATGTTCGGTCTGCAGAAATTCGCCAAGCGCCTTTTTGGAAGCGAGAACGATCGGAAGGTGCGGGCAACTCGGGCGCTGGTCGACGCGATCGCCCAGCACGAGCCCGCGATGCGCGCGCTGTCGGACGACGAGCTGCGCGGCAATACGGCCAAGTTCAAAGAGCGGCTGGCCGCGGGCGAGAAGCTCGACGCGCTGCTGCCGGAGGCTTTCGCGACCGTGCGCGAGGCGGCGCAGCGCACCCTCGGGCTCCGCCATTTCGACGTGCAAATGATCGGCGGCGTCATTCTGCACCAGGGCAAGATCTCCGAGATGAAGACCGGCGAGGGCAAAACCCTGGTCGCCACCTGTCCCGTGTATCTCAACGCGCTGGCCGGCGGCGGCGTCCATGTCGTGACGGTGAACGATTATCTGGCGCGGCGGGACAGCGAGTGGATGGGGCAGGTCTACCGGTTCCTCGGCCTCGAGGTCGGCGTCGTGGTGCCGGGCATGGAGGACGCCGAGCGGCGGCGCGCCTATCAGGCGGACGTCACCTACGCCACCAACAACGAGCTCGGCTTCGATTACCTGCGCGACAACATGAAGTACTCGCTGCAGGCGATGTGCCAGCGCCGGCATAACTTCGCGATCGTCGACGAGGTCGACTCGATCCTGGTCGACGAGGCGCGGACGCCGTTGATCATCTCGGGCCCGACCGAGGATCAGTCGGAACTCTATCAAAAGGTCGACGCCCTGATCCCGACTCTTTCGGCCGAGCATTACGAGCATGACGAGAAGCAGCGCTCGGTCGTGATGACCGAAGAGGGCACTGAATTCGTCGAGAACAAGCTCCACGAGATGAGCCTGCTGCCGGAGGGCGCGACGCTCTACGATCCGGAGAATGTGAGCCTGGTCCACCATGTGAACCAAGCGCTCCGCGCCTATACGATGTTCACCAAGGACAAGGACTATATCGTCCGGAACAACGAGGTCGTGATCATCGACGAGTTCACCGGTCGCATGATGCCGGGGCGGCGGTTCTCCGAGGGGCTCCATCAGGCGCTGGAGGCCAAGGAGCGGGTGGCGATCCAGCCGGAGAACGTCACGCTCGCGAGCATCACCTTCCAGAACTATTTCCGGCTCTACGACAAGCTCGCCGGGATGACCGGCACGGCGATGACGGAGGCGTCGGAATTCGCGGAGATCTACGGGCTCGACGTCGTTGAGGTGCCGACCAACAAGGACATCGCGCGGATCGACGAAGACGATCAGGTGTTCCGCACCACGCAGGAGAAGTACGACGCGATCATCGAGGCGATCGCGGACGGTCAGCGGCGCGGGCAGCCGATCCTGGTCGGCACCACCTCGATCGAGAAATCCGAGCTGCTCTCTTCGGACGGTAAGGACGCCAAGACGCTGAAGCGACTCGCCGAGCGGCTCCGGATCTACGCCTCCGACGCGCCCGAGGACGGTACGAAGGAAGACGCCGAGGGCGCCGCGCAGCATTTGGAGGATGCGGCGTCCGGCGACGGGATCCCGCACAGCGTGCTGAACGCGCGCTACCACGAGCAGGAGGCCCTGATCGTCGCGCAGGCGGGCCGACCCGGAGCGGTCACGATCGCGACCAACATGGCCGGTCGAGGCACCGACATTCAGCTCGGCGGCAATGTCGAGATGGCGATCGCGGCGGCCGTGCTCGAGAGCAAGATCGATCCGGAGCGCTCTCCGGAGCGGGTGGAGGAGATCCGCCGCGAGGTCTCCGAGGAGATCGCCGGGGCCAAGCGGGTGGCGCTCGAAGCGGGCGGGCTCTGGGTGATCGGCACGGAGCGGCATGAGAGCCGGCGGATCGACAACCAGCTCCGAGGCCGCTCGGGCCGTCAGGGCGATCCGGGGCGATCGACCTTCTTTCTGTCGCTGCAGGACGATCTGATGCGGATCTTCGGCTCCGAGCGGATGGACGGGATGCTGCGGCGGCTCGGACTGCAGGAAGGCGAGGCGATCGTCCATTCCTGGGTGAACAAAGCGATCGAGCGGGCTCAGGGCAAGGTCGAGGCGCGCAACTTCGACGTGCGGAAAAACCTGCTCAAATACGACGACGTGATGAACGACCAGCGGAAGGCGATCTTCGAGCAGCGGCTCGAGATCATGTCCGCGGAGGAGGTCTCCGAGACCGTGCGCGACATGCGCCACGAGGTGATCGACGAGCTGGTGGCGCGGCACATCCCGGAGCGCGCGTATGCGGAGCAGTGGGAGACCGAGGAGCTGGAGACCGCCGTGCGCGGGCTGTTCGGCGCCGCCTTGCCGATCAAGGACTGGGCGGCGGAAGAAGGCGTCGACGACGAGACGATCCGCGAGCGGCTCTATGAGGAGACCGACAGGCTGGCCGCGAAGAAGGCGATCGATATCGGCCGCGACCTGATGCGGGATATCGAGAAGGCGGTGCTGCTGCAGACGATCGACCATTATTGGCGCGAGCACCTGTCGACGCTCGACCATTTGCGCTCGGTGATCGGGCTGCGGGGCTATGGTCAGCGGGATCCGCTCAACGAGTACAAGTCCGAAGCCTTTGCGATCTTCGAGAGCTTGCTCTCGCGGCTGCGGGTCGAGGTCACGGGACAGCTGATGAACCTGCAACTCGCCGTGCCGGAGGCGGCGCCGGCGACCCTGCAGGCCAGCAATGTGGACGTCAGCCTTGGCGGCATGGCGACGCCAGACGCGGCGGCGCCCGCGCCGGCCGAGGAGCCGGAGCTGGCGCCGGCCAATGGCGGGTCCGACAAGCCGACCGGGAAACGCGCTCAGCGCCGCGCCAAGGGGCGGCGCTGAGTCGCGGAGGCTTCTGCGTCGGCTTAGCGCTTCGCTAACCTCGGAATGCTACGGCCTAACGAGCGCGTCGCCGAAGCGTTCGCGGCGCCGCGCCTTGGCATGCCGGACGCGCGTGGCGGGTCAATCATGACCGATGCGGATCATCGAGCCGATTATGCGGCGGCGCGCGATCGTCTGATGGCGCTGCCGGTCATCCATCTGATCGAAGCGCTGGCGGCGCTCAGCGAGGCGGAGCGGGAGACGTTGCTTTCGCGGGCGGCCGCGCGCCTCGCGGCTTGGGCGCCTGAAGCGTCGGCGAGCCCCGAGCCAGACAAGGCGGTCGAACTCCGGAGTCTCATCGGCCGCCCGCAGCGCTACAAAGTCCTCAAGTCCGCCAAAGCCGTTTTCAACAGCGGGATGAGCAGCTTCGACTGCGTGATCCGCAACCGGAGCGAGCGCGGGTACCTGATCGAGACGCCAAACGCGGCGCGTTTACCCAACAATTTCGACCTGGTGATCGAGCGGGAGCAGGCGACGCACCGGGTGGCGATCGCCTGGCGCAAAGGCGATCAGGTCGGGGTCGCCGTCATTTCTTGACGGCGCGGGCGGCCCCGATTTTTCGAGACAGTCGCGCGGGGGCGAAGGCCGCGCTGTGAGACGACCGCCCGGACGACTTCCCGGACGACCGCCCGGACGACCTCCCGGACGACCTTTCGGGCGCCGCCCTGATGCTCCGACGTTTCTCGCCCCACAGTTGATCGCTCCAACGATTCTCGCTTCGGCCCTAGCCGATCGCCGCGTGGGTCGTTAAACGGCCCTCTGCCTTGCCGCTCAACGGGATCTCGCCGGAGGCCGCCCGCCTATGACCACCGACCAGATCCTCGCGGTCGCGATCCTGTTCGGGGCGCTCGTCGCCTTCGTCGACGGACGCCTTCGACACGACCTGATCGCGCTCGGGGTCCTGGTCGCCACCGCGCTGGCCGGCCTCGTTCCGCAGGACGAGATCTTCGACGGGTTCGGGCACCCTGCGGTGCTGACGGTGATGGCGGTGCTGATCCTCTCCGCGGCGCTCAACCGCTCCGGCGTGGTGGAGCTCGCGGCGGCGAAGCTCGGCCCCTACACCAAGAACCAGTTCATGCACATTCTGGTGCTGTGCGGGGCCGTCGCGGTGCTCTCGGCCTTCATCAACAATGTCGGCGCGCTCGCGCTGATGATGCCGGTCGCCCTCGCCACCGCCTCGGAGCATGGGCGGAACCCGGCGATTCTGCTGATGCCGCTCGCCTTCGCCGCGATCCTCGGGGGGATGACGACCCTGATCGGCACGCCGCCGAACATCATCATCGCGAATTTCAGAGCGGAGCCGTTCGGGCTGTTCGACTTCACGCCCGTCGGGCTTGCGGTGGCGGCAGCGGGCGTCGCCTTCGTCGCGACGGTCGGCTGGCGGCTGCTGCCGTTCGAGCGCCGCGCGCAGGATCCGCAGTCGGCGATCTTCGAGGTCGGGGGCTATCTGACCGAGCTGCGGGTTCCCGAGGGGAGCCCGCTGGTGGGCCAGCCGATGCGCCAGGCGCAGCTTCTGTTCGAGCACGGGGCGAGCGTGTTCGGGATCCAGCGCACGAACCCGAATGCGCCGGACGGGGGCGAGGGCCGGCGCATCGCCGCGGTCGGCTATCGGGTGCTGCAGAAGGGCGACATCCTGCTGGTTCGGGCCAGCACGGAGACGCTGGCGAAGCTGATCTCAACCTACAAGCTCGAGGTCGCGCGCGAGACGGAGGATCGCCGCTTGCAGCTCGATCGCGAGATCGACTGGAAGGACGCCAGCCTGCTCGAGGCGGTGCTGTCGCCGACCTCGCCCCTGGTCGGGCGGAACGCGCGGTCGGTCGACCGGATCTTCGGGCGGAACGTCACGCTGCTCGCGCTTGCGCGGCAGGGCGCGCCGATCGTCGGGCGGCTGCGCGAGCAGACTTTCCAGGCGGGCGACGTGGCGCTGCTGCAGGGCGACGCGGCGGCGCTGCCCGCGATCACCGAGCGGTTCGCGCTCTGGCCGCTGGCCAATCGCGGATTGAACCTCTCGGGCGGCCAGCGTCAGCCGTTCCTGGCGCTGGCGGTGTTCGTCGCGTCGCTGCTGCTCGGCTTGAGCGGGCTAGTCTCGATCGGCGTCGCGTTCCTGCTCGCGGTGCTGGTCTATGTGCTGATGGGGACGCTGCCGCTCCGCGACCTCTACACCGACGTCGATTGGCCGGTGATCGTGCTGCTCGGCGCGATGTTCCCGCTCGGCATGGCGCTCGAGAGCACGGGCGTGACCGGGCTGATCGCGACGGGGCTGACGGACGGGGCCGCG
>JBCBRF010000123.1:0-11317 GCA_039819865.1 Pseudomonadota bacterium
GTGAAGCTGTACTGAGTCTTCGCCATGCAGACCGGCAGGTGGCCGTAGCCGGCCGCCTCCCACTCCTTCAGCTGGCTTCGGATCTTCTGGTCGGCGATCACCTCGTCGGCGCGGTAGATGCGCTTGGCGATGGTCTCGATCTTCTCGAACAGCGCCATCTCGTCCGGGTAGAGCGGCGCGTATTGCGCGGTCCCGCCCTCGATCAGCTCCACGATCTTCTCCGCCGTCTCCTTGATCCCCTGGCCGCCCTCGGCCCAGTGGCGGTTCAGGATCGCCTCGACGCCGAGACTGGCGCAGAACGCCTTGATCTCGGCGATCTCCGCATCGGTGTCGGTGACGAAATGGTTCACGCCGACCACGATCGGCACGCCGAACTGCTTCATGTTCTCGATGTGCCGGCCGAGATTGGCGCAGCCCGCGCGCACGGCGGCGACATTCTCGGCCCCGAGATCCTCTTTCTTCACGCCGCCGTTCATCTTCATCGCGCGCACCGTCGCCACGATCACCGCGGCCTTCGGGTCGAGGCCCGCCTTCCGACACTTGATGTCCATGAATTTCTCGGCGCCGAGATCCGCCCCGAAGCCCGCCTCGGTCACGACATAGTCGCCGAGCTTCAGCGCGGTCTTGGTCGCGATCACGGAGTTGCAGCCATGGGCGATGTTCGCAAACGGGCCGCCATGGACGAAGGCGGGGTTGTTCTCCAGCGTCTGCACCAGGTTCGGCTGCATCGCGTCCTTCAAAAGCACGGTCATCGCCCCTTCCGCTTTGATGTCGCGGCAATAGACCGGGCTCTTGTCGCGGCGGTAGGCGACGATCATGTCGCCGAGGCGCTTTTCCAGATCGGCGAGATCGTCGGCGAGGCAGAGGATCGCCATCACCTCGGAGGCGACCGTGATGTCGAAGCCCGCTTCGCGCGGGAAGCCGTTGGCGACGCCGCCGAGGCTCGCGGTGATCTGGCGGAGCGCCCGGTCGTTCATGTCGAGCACGCGACGCCAGACGACCCGTCGCAGATCGATGTCGAGCGCGTTGCCCCAGTAGATGTGGTTGTCGATCATCGCCGCGAGCAGGTTGTGCGCGCTCGTTATGGCGTGGAAGTCGCCCGTGAAGTGGAGGTTCATCTCCTCCATCGGCACGACCTGGGACATGCCGCCGCCCGCGGCGCCGCCCTTCATGCCGAAGTTCGGGCCGAGCGAGGCCTCGCGGATGCAGATCACCGCCTTCTTGCCGATTGCGTTCAACCCGTCGCCGAGGCCGACGGTGGTGGTGGTCTTGCCCTCGCCCGCCGGCGTCGGGTTGATCGCGGTCACCAGGATCAGCGCGCCGTCCGGCTTGCCCTTCAGCGACTCGATGAACTCTTGGGAGACCTTGGCCTTGTCATGGCCGAAGGGGAGCAGATGCTCGGACGGGATGCCGAGCTTGGCGCCGATCTCCTGGATCGGCAGCTTGTTGGCCTTGCGGGCGATTTCGATATCGGTCGGCATCTGCGGCGCTCCTGACGGTCGGGGCATGACGCGGGGTCGGGGACGCGGGATCGACGTCCGACCCCTGTCGTTTCACGGGACCGGCCGCCGCGCGGCGGCCGGCCCGACCGTCAAGAGCAGGGAAACGACATCGCGCCTGTCGGCCGCGGGACGCGGAAGCCCGCGCCGCGGTCCGACCGAGCGTAGGGACGATCGCCGCTCAGAGCAGGGCGTCGATATCCGACGCCGAATGGCGTTCCGGCAGGTTCTCCGCGGGATCCTTCGAGACCCGGTTGACCAGCCGGCCGCGGATCGCGCCGGGGCGCGCGGCGATCTCCTTGGCCCAGCGCTGGACGTGCTCGTAGCTCTCGACCTGCAGGAACTCGGCCGCGTCGTAGAGCCTGCCGAGCGCCAGCGCGCCGTACCATGGCCAGACCGCGATATCCGCAATGGTGTAGTCGTCGCCCGCCAGGAAGCGGGTCGTCGCCAGTCGCTTGTCGAGCACGTCGAGCTGGCGCTTGGTCTCCATCGCGTAGCGGTCGATCGGGTAGCGATAGCGCTCGGGCGCGTATTTGTAGAAGTGGCCGAAGCCGCCGCCCAGGAACGGGGCCGAACCCATCTGCCACATCAGCCAGCTCAAAGTCTCGGCGCGGGCGGGCTGGGCGGTCGGCAGGAACGCGCCGAACTTCTCCGCAAGGTGCAGCAAAATCGCGCCCGATTCGAACACGCGGATCGGCTCAGGTCCCGAGCGGTCGAGCAGAGCCGGGATCTTCGAGTTCGGGTTCAGGTCGGTGAAACCGCTCCCGAACTGATCGCTGTCGCCGATCTTGATCAGCCAGGCGTCGTACTCGGCGTCCGAGTGGCCCGCGGCGAGCAGCTCCTCGAACATGACGCCCACCTTCACGCCGTTCGGGGTGGCCAGGGAGTAGAGCTGGAAGGGATGCTCGCCCACCGGCAGCGCGCGCTCGAACTGGGCGCCGGCGGTCGGCTTGTTCAGCTTGGCCCACTCGCCGCCGTTCTCCGCGTCGAAGGTCCAGACCCGAGGGGGCGTGTAGGTCTCCGTCATTGGATCGATCCTTTGCTTTCGTCGATGCGAACCGCCGGCCGCCGCCAATTATGGACCGGTCATTCTTATTCTGCGGCCGCCGAGACCTGGGGCCGCGCGCCAAGCGCTTCAAGTAGCTCCTCAGCCCATCGCGCAGGTTTCGGGTTGCGCAGGTCGTCGCAAGCGGATGCTGTGGCGCGCAGAAAGGACCAGCCTCGGGAGCCCGCGATGCCTATTCTCACGCCGACCGACCTTTACGGCGAGGTCGTCTATCTCGGCGTCAATCGCGATCGCGACGCCGGGCTGCAGAGCGCCGGGGCGGCGCGGATCGGCGTCACCTATGAGGGGTTCGAGGGCGAGGCCCATGGCGGGCTGACCCGCCCGTCCTGCAGCCGGGTGAAACTGCAGTACCCGCGCGGGACGGAGATCAAGAACGCGCGGCAAGTGACGATCCTGTCGGCGGAGGAGCTGGCGGAGATCGGCCAGGCGATGGGGCTGCCGGAGGCGGTGCGGCCGGAATGGGTGGGCGCGAACCTCGTCCTCAAAGGCGTTCCCGCCCTGACGACGCTGCCGCCGGGGTCTCGACTGATCTTCGAGGAGGGCTTGGCCTCGCTGGTCGTCGATATGGAGAACGGGCCCTGCAAATATCCCGCGGAGGTGATCGAGGCGGTCCATCCGGGGCGGGGCTTGGCGTTTCCAAAACATGCGATGGGAAAGCGCGGCGTGACCGCCTGGGTGGAAAGGGTCGGCGAAATCGCGCTCGGCATGCGCGCGCGCTTGCATATCCCGCCCCAAAGGATCTACGCGCACGCTGGATTGCGAACGGCCGCGGAGTAGCCCGACGCGTGCAACCGCCCGAGGAGGGAGCGATGACCGGAACGGCAGTGGGCGCGACACTCGCCGCAGCGCCCGCAACGGGCGACTCAGGCGAGCTGAGCGTCGAGGCGGCGACCGTCGGCCCCTTGCCGGCGGAAGACATGTCTCCGGCGCCGACATCGCCGCGCGTCGATCTCAAGAGCGTTCCAGACTGGGGCTATCTGTTCCGCGAGATCTACGAGATGTACCGGCACTCCAGCGCCGGGGGCAGCGCGAAGATCCGAAGCCATCAGCGCTCCGTGCGGGAGGTCTTGTCGAAAACGCTCGAGACCAACCCGGAGCTCCGATTCGAGCAACCCGAGAGCAAGCCGGTCTGCGCGCATCTGAAGCGCGCGCTCGACGAAGGGCGGCTGGAGCGGACGGCGAGCGTGATCCGCGCGATCGAGAGCGTGGAGAAGCAACTCTGCTGGCGCTACGGCTATGACAAGATGCCGAAATCGCTATCGGCGAAATTCGCCTATGCGGAGTTCATGGGCCCCGTGGGCCCGGCGGTGACGAACAAGCTGATCCTGGGCCTCGTGCTGTTCGCGCCGAGGACGACTTACCCGGCGCACAGCCATGACGGGATCACCGAAAGCTATTTCGTGCTTTCGGGTTCGGTCTCGGAGAACGACGATGGCGTGTTCGCGCCGGGATCGCTGATCTTCAATCCGCCGGGGCGCAATCACCGGATCACGACCGGAGATCACGAGCCGAGCCTGCTGGCCTATGCGTGGATCGGGCCGGAGGACAAGCTGCGGGATCAGAAGATGATTTTCAGCCGCACGAGACCGGCGCCTTCGAACGCGGACGCGCCCAAAGCAACGCGGCGCGCGAAGAAAAGCTGATCTCTCGCGGAGCGGTCGCCTCCGAAAAATCAGCTCACGCCAGGGCCGGCGGCATGCCGCTCAGGATGGCGGCATACATGCAGACCGAGGCCGCGAGCACGAAGCCGTGCCAAATCGCGTTGTGGTAGGGCAAGCGCTCCCACAGGTGGAACGGCACGCCGGCGGTGTAGAGCAGGCCGCCCGAGATCAGCAGGACCAGCGCTTCCAACGGCAGGGCGGCGCTGATCGGTTCGAGCACGAAGACCAGCAGCCAGCCTTGGGCCAGATAGAGCCAGACCGTGAGGCGCTCGAGCCGCTCGGAGGCGAACAGGGCGATCGGAACGCCGATGGCGGCGATGCTCCAGGCGGCCCCCAAAAGGCCCGCCCCGACGCCGCCGCCGATGGCGATCGCGGAGAAGGGCGTGTAGGTGCCCGCGATCTTCACATAGATCGCGGCGCGGTCGAGACGCCGGAGGCGCGGCGTCCAGGTCGGGTCGTTGATCAGATTATAGGCGGCCGAGAAGCAGAACACCGTCAGCATCGCAAAGCCGTAGACCCAGAGGCTCGCGCCGGTCGCAATGTCGTAGCGGGGCGCGACCACCGCGATCAGCACCACAAGGCCCACTAAGCCGGCGGCGACGCCGAGGCCGTGCACGACCGCGTCCGCCACCACCTCTCCCAAGCTGTATTGCGGGCGCGTGGACACCGCGCAGCGGGCCCGGCGCCCATCAGCGGAGAGCAGTCTCGGCGCCTCTTGCGGTTTCGGATCGATGCTCACTGCGGCTTTCTTCCGGACGCGGCTCACGGCGGATGCGTTTTATCCTGCACCCTTCCACAGATTTATCGACAAAAATTTGCACGCCCTGTCCGCGCACGACGGCGCGGGCGGCGCGCGACGCCTGGCCGCCTCCGGAAACGCGGCTCAGACCGTGGCGGCTTCGAAGCTGTCCGGGCGCGCGCGGCTCCACGGGCTTTCGAAGCGCGGGTCGGCCGAGCCCTTCAGCAGAGCGCCGGGCTCCAGGGGCGGATAGAGCTCGCGGAAGTTCCGCGCGACGTTGCTCGAGATGCGGCGCCAGACGAACGCGGGCTGGATCTGTTTCGGATGCTCAAGGCCGGCGGAAGCGACGACCTCCATGAGCGCCTCCATGGTGCCCCGGTGGAACTGGGCGACGCGCTTGGCCTTGTCGCCCACCACGATGGCCCGGCCCCGCGCCGGGTCGGTGGTCGCGACGCCGGTCGGGCAGTGGCCGGTGTGGCAGCTCTGGGCCTGGATGCAGCCGACGGCGAACATGAAGGCGCGGCCGGCGTGGCAGAAATCGGCGCCGAGCGCCATGGCGCGGACGATGTCGAAGGCGCTCGCGACCTTGCCGGATCCGCCCAGCCGCACCCGGTCGCGCAAGTCGCAGCCGACCAGCGCGTTGTGGAAAAAGTTCAACCCGTCGCGCAGCGGCATGCCGATATGGTCGGCGAATTCGAGCGGCGCGGCGCCGGTGCCGCCCTCCGCCCCGTCGACGATGATGTAGTCGGGCGTCAGATCGGTCTCGACCATGGCCTTGCAGATCGCCAGCACCTGCCAGCGATGGCCGACCGCGAGCTTCAGGCCCACGGGCTTGCCGCCCGAAAGATCGCGGAGGCGGTCGATGAACTCCAGCATCTCGATCGGGGTCGAGAACGCCGGGTGCGCGGCCGGAGACACGCAGTCGCGATCCCGGGGCACGCCTCGGGTCAGAGAGATCTCGCGGGTGATCTTGGCTTTCGGCAGAACGCCGCCATGGCCGGGTTTGGCCCCCTGGGACAGCTTCAGCTCGATCATCTTGATCTGATCGAGCGCCGCGACCTCCTTGAACCGGTCGGGGTCGAAATCGCCCTCCGGCGTGCGCGCGCCGAAATAGCCGGAGCCGAGCTGCCAGACCAGGTCGCCGCCGTTCTCCTTGTGGTAGCGGCTGACGGCGCCCTCGCCAGTCACCTGGGCGAAATCGCCCATCTTGGCGCCGCGGTTCAGCGCGCGAATGGCGTTCGGGCTGATCGCGCCGAAGCTCATGCCGGAAATGTTCAGGATCGAAGAGCTGTAGAGCTGGCGACAACGCCGCCCCCCGATCAGCAGGCGAAAGGGCTCGGCCGCCATCGGCTTCGGCGCCATCGAGTGATTCAGCCATTCATAGGACGGCTCGTAGACGTCGTAGACCGTGCCGAACGGGCGCTTATCGAGAGCCTTTTTGGCGCGCTGGTAGACGATCGCGCGCTTGTCGCGGCTGAAGGGTCGGCCGTCTTTGTCGTCCTCGAAAAAATACTGCCGCATCTCCGGGCGGATCTTTTCGAAGAAGAAGCGCAGATGGGCCAGGATCGGATAGTTGCGCAGGATCGCGTGCCGGGTCTGGATCAGGTCGTGCAGGCCGATCAGCGCCAGGAAGCCGCAGACGCCGAGCAACACCCACAGGAGCAGCTGCAGCGGCAGGAACATCGCGACGAAGGGCGAGGCGACCAGCGCCGCCGCCGCCAGACCGGCGACCAGGGCCGATAGCGTGAAGGCCAGGAACCGCCCTTCGAACAACCGAAACATCACCCGCATCGCTCAGCCCCCCGCGCCTCAGCCCTTGTCGCCAGGGCCGCTCCTCGCGCCAAGTGGGGGCGGCCGGTCGCCCTTGGGTAGCGCGATCCCGCGACGGTTCGACGACAGCCGGGGACCCTGCGACCAGATCGCTCGGATTTCGATCGGCCGCCGCCAAAGGTGCGGCCGGGCCCAGCTCCGCGCGCCCGCGATCGATCTCAGGAAGCGCATGATCGCGGGAGCGGAGCGCGTCGCAATCGGCGGCGGCGCGCCAAGCGGACGCCGGCGGTCAGCGGACCTCGAGCAGCTCGACGTCGAAGATCAGGGTCGCGTTCGGCGGGATGGCGCCGGGCACGCCGCGGGCGCCGTAGCCGAGGCTCGCCGGGATGGTCAGCTCGGCGCGGCCGCCTTCCTTCATCAGCTGCAGGCCTTCGGTCCAGCCCGGGATCACGCGGTTGAGCGGGAACGCGATCGGCTCGCCGCGGCGGCGGCTCGAATCGAACTCCGTGCCGTCGACCAACGTGCCGGTGTAATGCGCGAGCACGGTGTCGCTGGCGGCGGGGGAACGGCCAGTTCCTTCGGTCAAGGTCTTGATCTGAAGACCGCTTTCGGTGGTCGTCACCCCTTCTTCCTTCGCATTCTGGGCGAGGTAGGCGAGGTTCGGGTCGTCTTGAGCCATGGCGGGCGCTCCGGTCAGGGACAGGGCTGCGGCGGCCGCGAGAGCGAGCGACGCGAGGGAGAGGCGGGCGAGAGGCATCGGGGCATCCTTCGAGAGTTCGGCCTGGACGGCGGTCGACGCCCGTTCGAGCGCTCGGATGCGGCGAGAGCGTGGCGGACCGCCGGCGCGGCGATTTGCGCGGCGATCCTGTCCGGGTCGCAGGGCTCAAGGGGTCGAGCCCCTGCTGCGCGCGCCCCAGCGGCGCGCGATCAAGGGACCCAGCGTCTCCGGGCGCGCCGCTTAGGGACGTTCCGCAGGCGCGAGTTCGACGATCACCTCGTTCCGACGGTTCCAGGGGAGCGTGAACGGGTCGTTGTAGAAGGCGTAGACCGGATCGGCCGTGGGCGTCTCGCCTTGCTCCGCCACCCATGCGCGCAGTTCGGCGCGCTTCTTCTCCATCCAAGCGTCCCGCCAGGAGCCCGAGAACCGCACCGCCGCCACGCGCCGGGCCGGCAGTTCGCGGATCACGATGCGCTCGTCGACCGGCTTCGGCAGCGTCGCGCGGTCGTAGCGCTCGGGCATGATGAAGCCCATGACCCAAAGGTCGGTCTCGCCGCGGCTCGAGGCGACCAGCACCGGCGCGTCCGTCCGATCGACGGTCTCGACGAAGACCGGCGCGGTCATGCCGATGGTCTCGCCGCCCTCCGCGTCGCCGAAAATGTAACTCGCGAGGGCGCGGAAGGCGGTTCCGGAGGCCCCCGAGCGGGTCTTCGCCCGGACCGTCACCTCGGCCAGCAGGAGCGAATCGTATTCGCGGATCTCGAAGGCCTCGTCGCGCAGGACCACCCGGTAGTCGGGCGTCGGCGCATCCGCGCCGGCGTCGTCGCCATCCGCGGCGCGCGCGCCCGGCGCTCCGAGCAGCAGGGACAAAGCGGCGAGGCCGCCAAACAAGATCGTTCGCATCGAGGTCATCCAATCGTCGCGAGCCTTAAATGCAGGCCCATGATCGATACGCGCCACGCTCGGGCTCGGATCGCCTGACGCCAGCCGGCCAGCCGCGGGTTCGCGGCGGCCCTATCCGTCCGCGCCGCAGCTCCAGCCGCCGAAGACGCCGAGGCAGTCGACGGCGCCTGTCGAAAGGCCCTGAGCCTCGATCCGGACGCCGCGGGCGACCGCATAGTCGCTTTCCTCGACGGAGAAGAAGGCGCGGAGCGCTTTTGCGCAGCCCTCCGGGTCCTCCGCGCAGTCGCCCTGGAAGACCTGCGCCAAGGCGGGGATGGCGGCGTCCTCGGTCAGCAGCGCGAGCGCCGGCGGCGCGAAGCCGTGCTGGTCGGGCTTGGTGACCGCGGCGATCGCGGCGGCCAGGATCGCGGCGCCCAATAGGAATCTCAGCATGATGTCCCTCGCTTTGCTCTTCAGGCGTCGGTCTCGATCGCTTCGGCGCGGCCGACGCCCACCCGACGCCCCGCCTTCTTTCGTCTCAGGTTCGGGCGGGATTGAGGCCCGCTTGTCGTCGATTTCAGAACAGTCTTTCTCGAAACCAGCGCTCCAAATCCACTTTCGAAACGATGATATCTTCTCTGCGGCCGGCCTCGCCGCCGCGAAATCTGGGACCACGAAGGAGACGCCGATGACCGACGAAGCTCAAGTCGCGCCATTGATCGCGGAGACGCCCGCGCCCGCGCCCGTCGCGCCCGGGCTGCGGGTCGGGCATGTCCATCTGAAGGTCTCCGATCTTGAGCGGGCGATCGGTTTCTATGGCGGCGTCCTGGGGCTGTCGGTGATGCAGCGGGCGCCCGGGGCGGCGTGGCTCGCGGCGGGCGACTATCACCATCACATCGCGCTCAACACCTGGGAGAGCGCCGGGGCCGCGCCGCCGCCCCCCGGGCATACGGGCCTGTTTCACACCGCGATCCTGTACCCGACCCGCGCGGCGCTCGCCGACGCTCTCGGGCGGGTCCGGGCGGCCGGGATCGCGCTCGACGGCGCGTCGGACCATGGGGTGTCCGAGGCGCTCTATCTCCGCGATCCGGACGAGAACGGCGTCGAGCTCTATTGGGACAAGCCGCGCGAGCAGTGGCCGACGGACGCCGAGGGCAAACTCGCGATGTCGACGCGCCGGCTCGATCTAGAGGCGCTGGCGGCGGCTGTTTAAGACCTGTTAAAATCTGGCCCGGTCGCCCGCGGAGGCGGTCGGGCGGGCGCTCATGGCCGCGAAACCGACCAGCTCGCGCAGATCGTCCCAAAGCGTGGCGGAGGGGCGGCTTTGCGCGCGCGCGGCGAGGGCCAGCGCCATTTCCTCGCGCAGCATGGCGTGAAGGTCCTGAGCCTCGAGATCCTTCATGAAGCGCTTGGCGGTCGCGGGGGCTTTCATGACGATCTCCAGAGGCTCGAGGTCGATTGCGATGGCCCAGAGGTAGGAGGCCGGCGCGCGGCCTGCTGTGATCTCGCGCAGAGGCTGTGCGGGCGATCACAGCAGGCATTATGGCGACGCCTCGCGCCGGTCGGGTCACCCGCGGCGGCGCGGCGCGTCCCAGAACGGGCGATGCGCTTCACGCTCGACATCCGCCCTGCTGAGGCCGAGGTCGCGAAGCTGGTGGTCGCTCAGTTCTCGAAGCGCCCGACGTTCCCGCGCGACCTGGGCGCAGACCCGCCAGCGCCGACACAGCGCGTCGAGGAGCGAGGCGGCGCCAGGACTTCCAGCCTGGCGCGCGCTTTGGATCCGGCGGGCGGCGGCGTTCGGGTTCGGTCTCATCAAGCTCACTCCTTCCATACACACGCGCTTCGTCGTGTATCGAAGGATTACTGCAGGGGCGGCGCCTGGACGAGCAGGAACGCTTCGTTTATGATCGAAGCATGAGCGATGAACCCTATATCGCCGAGGCCGCGTCCCTGATCGGGGATCCGGCGCGGGCCAACATGCTGTCGGCGCTGATGAGCGGTCGGGCGGCCACCGCCACCGAGTTGTCCGCGGTCGCCGGCGTCAGCGCCGCAACCGCCAGCGCGCATCTCGGCAAGCTGGTCGCGGGCGGGTTGCTGGTCGTCGAGAAGCAAGGGCGGCACCGCTACTTCCGGCTGGCGGGCCCCGAGGTGGCGCAGGCGCTCGAAGCGCTTTCGGCCCTCTCCCAGCGCGCGACGCCGCGGATGCGCCGCCCGGGTCCGCGGGACGCGGAGATGCGGCGGCTGCGGACCTGCTACGATCATCTGGCCGGCGAGATCGCGGTCGGACTGGTCGATCGCTGGCTCGCGCTCGGATGGCTGGAGGAGGGCGAGGACGCTTTTACGCTGACCGAGGCGGGCGAGGCGGCGTTCGAGGGGCTGGGTATCCCGATCGCGCCGCTCGCCAAATCGCGTCGGGCGTTCGCGAAACGCTGTCTCGACTGGAGCGAGCGCCGCGCGCATCTGGGCGGCGCGCTCGGGGCGGCGGTGCTCAGCCGGTTCCAAGCGACGGGTTGGATCGCGCGGCCGAAGACCGGTCGGACCGCGAAGGTCACCGAAGCCGGGCGCGCCGCGTTCGCGACGGAGTTCGGCCTCGACTTGGACGCGTTCGAGCGGGCGGCCTGAGCCGAGCGGAACGATCTAGAGGCCGGGCGGGCGGTTCTAGAATACGCGCCCGAGCGGCACGGAGAGCCCTGTCCCGAGCGACACGCCGGAGCCGAGGTTCACGCGGGTCCCGACGCCGGCGGAAACCCGGCCGCTCGGCAGGCCGACGCCCACGCCGACATTCGGGCGGAGCCGGCCCGGCAGCCCCGCGCCGACGCCGACCCGCCCCCGGTGCGCAGGCTTCGCCCTTTCGAGCGTCGCCCTCGCTAGCGTCGCCCTCTCGAGCGTCGCCTTGGCGAGCTTCGCCCTGGCTGTCGCGCCCGCGACGGCGCCGGCGCTCGACTGGGCGTAAGGAGCGGAGAAAGGCGCGGCCTCCGCGGG
>JBCBRF010000124.1:0-11294 GCA_039819865.1 Pseudomonadota bacterium
GATCAGAGCGGCGAAGGGGCCGTCAGAGCTCCGCTTTGGCGGTCGCGAAGGCCCAATCGAGCCAAGGCGTCAGCAGCCCCCGCCGCGCGCCCCCCGATATCCAAAAGGACATACCCCATGCCCAAGGTTCTCATCTCCGACAAACTCTCCGAAGACGCCGTCCAGATCTTCCGCGACCGCGGCGTCGAGGTCGACTTCATGCCCGATCTCGGCAAAGACCCCGACGGCCTCGCCGCCGTGATCGCGAACTATGACGGCCTCGCCGTGCGCTCCGCCACCAAGGCGACCGCCGCCCTGATCGCCAAGGCCGACAACTTGAAGGTGATCGGCCGCGCCGGCATTGGCGTCGACAACATCGACCTGTCCGCCGCCAGCGCCCGCGGCGTGGTGGTGATGAACACCCCCTTCGGCAACGCCATCACCACCGCCGAGCACGCCATCGCCCTGATGTTCTCCGTCGCCCGCCGCATCCCCGAGGCCGACGCCTCGACCCATGCCGGCAAGTGGGAGAAGTCGAAGTTCCTGGGGACCGAGATCACCGGCAAGACGCTCGGCGTCCTCGGCTGCGGCAATATCGGCTCCGTCGTCGCCAGCCGCGCCATCGGGCTGAAGATGAAGGTCGTCGCCTACGACCCCTATCTCTCCGAAAAGCGCGCCCAGGAGCTCGGCGTCGAGAAGATCGAGGCGCTCGAGGACCTGCTGCCGCGGGCGGATTTCGTCACGCTCCACATGCCGGCGAACGCGCAGACCGCCAACATCCTCTCCGCCGAGCGCATTGCGCTGATGAAGCCCGGCGCGCGCCTGATCAACTGCGCCCGCGGCGGGCTGGTCGACGAGGCGGCGGTCGCCGAGGCGGTGAAGTCGGGCCGTCTCGCCGGCGCCGCCTTCGACGTCTTCGCCGAGGAGCCCGCGCGCGAGAACCCGCTCTTCGGACTGGAGAACGTGGTGGTCACCCCGCATCTCGGCGCCTCGACCACCGAGGCGCAGGAGAATGTCGCGCTGCAGGTCGCCGAGCAGATGAGCGATTACCTGCTCAAGGGCGCGATCTCGAACGCCATCAACGCGCCCTCGGTGACCGCGGAGGAGGCCCCGCTTCTGAAGCCTTGGATCAAGCTCTGCGAGACGCTCGGCGCCTTTGCGGGGCAGCTCACCGACGGCCCGATCACCGCCGTCGACGTCGAGTTCGTGGGCCGCGTCGGGGAGCTGAACCTCCGGCCGCTGACCGCGGCGACCCTGGCGGCGGTGCTGCGCCCCAATCTCGGCGAGAGCGTGAACATGGTCTCCGCCCCGATCCTGGCGAAGGAGCGCGACATCCAGGTCTCAGAAACCCGCAAGGACCGCCACGGCGCGTATGAGGCTTATGTCCGTTTGATCGTAACGACCGCTGAGATGACCCGGTCGGTCGCCGGCACGATCTATTCGGACGGCCAGCCCCGGATCATCCAGATCAAGGGCATCAACCTCGAGGCCGAGCCCTGCGCGCACATGCTCTACACCACCAACACCGACCAGCCGGGCTTCGTGGGGCAACTCGGGACGGCGCTCGGAGAGGAGGGCGTGAACATCGCGACCTTCGCCCTCGGCCGCGACGGCCCGGGCGGCGAAGCGATCACCCTGATCGGCCTCGACGCGCCGCTCAGCCCCGATCAGCTGTCGATGGTCCGCGGTCTGCCGGCCGTGCGCCAGGCCAAACCGGTCGCCTTCGGCTGAAGCGCCGAGGAGGCGTGATCGAGGAGGCGTGACCGAGGAGGCGTGATCGTCGGGCTCGTCCCGACGATCCAGTTAGGCTGCGGGTCGCCGGGACAGCCCTGGCGGCGCGCCGTCAGACCCGCCGCGCGCGCTCCAGGAACAGGGCCTCGATCGCCTCGATCATCCGGTCCCTGTGCGGCGCCAGGTGCGGATAGGCGCGGACCAGCTGAACGCTCGTGAACGACATCGAGGCGTTGATCTCGAACACGACGATCCGCCCGTCTTCCCGCCGCACCCCGAAATCGATCCCGTAGACGTCGAGCGGACAGCGCGCGAGCACCTCGGCGAACACCTGATCGGGCGCGCCGTCGAGCAGGGTCTCAGGCGTCTCGACGAAGGCCAGCTCTTCCGCGCGGAGCCCGTGCGCCTCCCAGTCGAAATCGCCGCGCTCCGCGCCGTGCACGTTCCACTGCTGGGCGACGTGCATGTTCGCCGCCATGATCTGCGCGCCCGCGACCACCATCCGGTAGCGTCGGAAGATCCCGTCCGCCGCGCCGCACTCGTGATACGCGATCGCGTAGGCGTCGCGCCCCTCGAGCTTCTGCAGAGCCCTCTCCAGCTCGGCGGGGCCGGTCGTCAGCATCGCCCCGGCGCCGCGCTGCGTGTGGGTGGGGCGCACGAGGATCGGAAACGCCAGCGCGTCGAGCGCCAGATCCCGCCGCGCCGCCGGATCGAGCGGGCGCGCCTCGCCGTTCCGTCGAAACGCCGGGATCAAAACTGTTTGGGGGAAATCGAACCGCTCGGCGTCCGCGTAGGTCTCGGCGTTCGCCGAGCGCGAGGTCGCCGCCACCGCGGCCGGCGCGTTGATCACCGGCGGCGCGTCCGGCCTCGCCAGGAGCGCCGCCAGCGCTGCGACGGCGTCCGGGCTCGTGGGCGCGTCCGGGTTCGTCCAGTTGTTGTAGATCAGCCCGAGCGTGGGGAGCGCGACCTCCGCCGCCGCGCGGGACGCGTCGTGCTCCGGAAAGCCGTGCAGGTACCGGATCCGTTTGCTCGGCATCTGCGCGATGAAATTGCTGAGGGCGTGCGGCGTCTCCGTGGGGCGGAGCTCTCCCAGGATCCCGCCGCTCAGGCGCTCCGTCACCAGCGCCGTGATCTCGCCGCCGGTTCCGCGTTCGCCCAGAGGCGCGCGCGCGAGCAGCTTGTCCGTCGCCGCCTGCGCCTCCGCGCGCCGTCCGCGACGCCGCTCGACCTCGGCCAGACCCGCATAGGCGCTGATCCGCTCCGGCTCGAGACCGATCGCGCGCTCGAAGGCGCGGGCGGCGCGCTCATACTCCTCGGCCTTCGCCATCGCGCGCCCTCGGATCATGTTCGCCCGCGCGCTGTCGTCGCCCACCTCGCCGGCCGCGACCAGCAGTCGGAGCGCCTCCTGGAGATCCCCGGCGGCCAGCTGCGCCTCGGCGAGCGAGACCTTCGGCTCCGCGAGCATCGGCGCGATCGCGACCGCGCGCGACAGATCCGCGACCGCGCCCGCCGCGTCGTCCGCCTCGAGCCGCACCCGCCCCCGCTCATGCAGCGCGCGCAGATCGTTCGGCCGGCGCGCCAGCATCGCGTCATAGGCCGCCAGCGCCTCGGTGAGCGCGCCGACATTCACCAGCATCGCCGCGTGATTGAGCGCCAGCCGCGGATCCTCTGGCCGAAGCGCGGCGGCCCGCGCCACCGCCTCGAGCGCGCCCCAATGATCCTTCCGCCCCGACCGAAGCGCGCCTCGCAGGTTGAGCGCGTCGACATCGTCCGGATCGGCGCTCAGGAGCGCGTCGATCCGTCGTTCGGCTTCATCGAGGCGGCCCGCGCGCAGCGCGTCTGCGGCGGCTTTGGCTTCAGGGGTGTAGTCGCTGGACATCGGCTTCGTTCACTGTTCGGGCGCGGAGGCGGCACCCTAGGTCCTCGCTGCTCGCCTCGCCAGAGCGTGGGCGTCCGCCCTTGACATTAGGCGCGCGCCGACGCGGTTTGGCCGACGGATCTGCCGGCCGCGCCAAGCGCGCGCGATGTCGGCGCGCGGCCGGGTGCGGCCGCAAACGAAGGATGGACCGGATGGCCAATGTGGTCGTGGTCGGCGCCCAATGGGGCGACGAAGGCAAGGGCAAGATCGTCGACTGGCTCTCGGAGCGCGCCGAGGTGGTGGTGCGCTTTCAGGGCGGCCACAACGCCGGGCACACGCTGGTGATCGGCGAGCAGGTCTACAAGCTCTCGCTGCTGCCCTCGGGCATCGTGCGGCCGGGCAAGTTGTCCGTGATCGGGAACGGCGTGGTGCTCGACCCGTGGGCTCTGATCGAGGAGATCGAGAAGCTGCGGCTTCAGGGCGTCGAGATCGGCCCGGCCTCGTTGCAGCTTGCGGAGACCACGCCCCTGATCCTGCCGCTCCACCGCGATCTCGACCAGATCCGCGAAAAGGCCGCCGGAAAGGCGAAGATCGGGACCACGGGGCGCGGCATCGGCCCGGCTTACGAGGACAAGGTCGGCCGCCGCGCCGTTCGCGTCGCCGATCTGGCCGACGCCGAGACCATCGAGCTCCGCCTCGATCGCCTGCTGGCGCACCACAATCCTCTGCGCCGCGGCCTCGGCGAGCCGGAGGTGGATCGGAGCGCGCTCCGCGCCGCCCTCGACGAGGTCGCGCCGAAGATCCTGCCCTACGCCGCCCCGGTCTGGCGGACCCTGGACGAGCGTTTGCGCAAGGGCGAGCGGATCCTGTTCGAGGGCGCGCAGGGCGCGCTACTGGACATCGACTACGGCACTTATCCCTTCGTCACCTCGTCGAACACCATGGCCGGCCAAGCCGCGGTGGGCTCGGGCGTCGCCCCCGGCCGGCTCTCCTACGTGCTCGGCATCGTGAAGGCCTACACCACCCGGGTCGGCGAGGGGCCGTTCCCGACGGAGCTTCATGACGAGGACGGCCGCCGCCTCGGCGAGCGCGGCCGCGAGTTCGGCACCGTCACCGGCCGGCAGCGCCGCTGCGGCTGGTTCGACGCCGTGCTGGTGCGCCAGACCTGCCTGATGTCGGGCGTCCACGGCGTCGCGCTGACCAAGCTCGACGTGCTCGACGGCTTCGACGAGCTGAAGGTCTGCACCGGCTACGAGCTCGACGGCGCGGCGATCGACCGTCTGCCGGCCGCCGCCGAGGCCCAGGCCCGCGCCAAGCCGATCTACGAGACCCTGCCTGGCTGGTCGGAGAGCACTTTCGGCGCGCGCAACTTCGCCGATTTGCCGGCGGCTGCGATCAAGTACATCGCCCGCGTGCAGGAGCTGGTCGGCGTGCCGATCGCGCTCCTGTCCACCTCTCCGCAACGCGACGACACCATACTGATGCGCGATCCCTTCGCGGACTGAGCCTCGGCCGAATTGGACCGGCTTTTGCGGGGATCGCGCGTCGGCCCGCGCGGAGCCGGATCGAGACAGCGGAGAGCGTGCGATGACCATCCTGATCCTGGGCGGCGAGGGCGCCATGGCGGAAGCCGGCTGGGCGACGCTGTTCGCCGAGCGGATGGTTTCGTCTCGCTTCGCGCCGGTGGTCAATCTCAGCGATCGCTCGACCGGCGCGCTGTCCGCCCTGCCGCTCTACGCCGAGGCCCGTCTGGCGCTCCATCTCGATCGCGCCGACCTGCTGATCTGGGACCACGCTGAAAGCCTGCGCCGCTGGATCGCGGAGGAGGGGATCGCGCTCGAGCGCGCGCTCCGTCCGGTGGAGCTGCTGCTCCGCGCCTGCGTCCGCGCCCGCCAACCGATCATCGCGCTCCTGTCGGAGGGCCGCGAGGCCGCCGCGTCGGTCGAGCCGGATCCGGTGCGCGCGGCCCTCACGCATCTGTTCGAGCGCTACGCGGCGCCGACCGTCTCGCTGACGGCGGAGCTTCGCGCCCGTCTGAGGGTCGCGACCCTCGATCCCTCGCATTTCGCGCCGTCCGGCCGCGGCTACGCCATCTCTGGCCCCGCGACGGAGGCGATCGTCGACATCGTCGAGGCCGCCGCCGAGTCCGCCTTGCGCCCGCCGCGCCCGCCCTTCATGCCGACGGCCGTCGTTTCGCCCCAGACCATCGGCGCGGTGCGGGTCGCCTTGCCCGCCCACGCCCTAGGCGGCGAGGCCGCGACCAGCGCCGCGATCCGCGCCGGAGACCTTGAGATCCCCGCCTTTGAGATCGCGCCGGGCGGCTTCGTCGAGTTCGAGATCGAGGGCGAGTTTCTCGGCCTGCTGGTCGCTGTCGGACCGCATGAGGGCGCGTTGACTTTCGCAACGCGGGCCGACGATGGACCGAAAGCGCTGGTCGGCCGGTCCGCGAGCCTGCGCGCCGCGCGCTCGGGGCTCGGCGAGATCGCCCTCGAGCCCGCCCTCGAGCCCGCCATGGGTCCGGCGATGCTGAAGCCGGGCTCGGTCCTCAGACTCTCGAACCCGGCCGATCCGGCCGCGCTCGCGCCCGATCTCCGACCGACCGGGATCGCCGGGATGCGCCTCGACGACGCCGCGGCCGCCCCGGGGCCGGTCCGCATCGCCGCTCTGGTCGAGCGTCGCCCGAATGCTACAATTTCCGAGGCGGCGGCGACGGCGGCGGCGGCCGAGATGACGGATCCCGTCGGCTGAGCGGTCGGGCGAGGGGCTTCGTTTAGGCTTGCGAGGGGCGCATCGCTGGGCGTGCGGCGCTTGCGACCTGCGACCAATTGCGTCAGGCGCGCTTCCCCGCTAGGTATCGATCGCAGATCGTCCGCCTCAGCAACGGCGAGATAAAAAGGTGATTGTTCGCATGACCCGCGGCCCAGACGGCGACGACGGATCGGAGATGGACCCGGAGCTTTACGAGCGCGGTCGACGCCGTCGGCTTTTGTTGCTGACGCTGGTTCTGCTTCTCGGCCTGCCGCTCTATTTGATCGCCGCCTCGACCGTCTTGGGGGCTCTGACCGCGCCGACCGCCGGCGCCGATGGCGGGATCGAAAAACCGCTCCACTGGAGCGTCGAGCTGATGATCTATCTGGGCCTCGGCCTGATCTGGGTGTTCCCGCTGAAGGGCTTGACCAAAGGGCTCGGCCGGAACGCGGACGGGTCCCGAAAATGAAGACGGTTCGCGCTCTGACCGCCCTGCTGGCGCTGGCCGCCGCGTTCAGCCCGAGCCTGGCGTCGGCCGAGCGCTTCCGGATCTTCACCGATCCGGGCGCGACCCACGAGATCCTGTCCGTCGACCGCAAAGGCCGCGACCAGCGCATCGTGGTGTCGAAGCGCGTCGACCGGGTGGGCGAAACCTACGCCAAGCGCCTGATCGACTGTCAGCTCCAGACCTATCAGATCCTCGGCTACGGCTTCGCCGAGCAGGATCTGAAGCGCGAACTGCCGAACCCCCGCGTCGAACCGATCGTCGCCGGCGCGATCTCCGAAGAGATCTGGCGGCGGAGCTGTCGGTAACTCTTTCTGGGAACAGTCCCTAAATCTTCCGTCGGTATCTGTGCAGCGGTTACGAAGGCACAGAAGAAAGGCGTAAGATGACGGTTCCGCCCCTTGTTTGGCTCAACAGGTCTCAGCCGCCGGCGCGGCGATGGCTCGAGCCAGTTTGCGATCGAAAAGACAATGTCGAATGGCTGAAGGACCACGGCCCCGACCCGATCAGCTGGTTCCAGATCTGTGAATCCTGGAACTGGGATTTCGGTTACGACGAAATGACCTGGATTATGAGCCAGCCCGAGTGCGACCCGGTGAACGCATCCTACATTCTCTTCATGGGGGCGCTTGGGGAGTTTGAAGAAACCAGAGAAGCCGACGGGCGCTACGATCTCTTCGACTTCCTGCAGCTCATCGTTCAAAACTGGCGCAAAGGTTTTTATACCAGAAACTTGATCGATGCGCATTCGGGGCAGAGCTCATTTCGGGCGAGCTTTCTGAATGAGCAAAGCAGTTACTTGGACCATATCGAGCGCTTTGGAGAAAACTCGATCTGGACCCTGCCAGACGCCGCTTACGGGCCGTTTTACGGAGTAGGGCGGGAGGTCTTCGGACGCTATTTCTCGAGAGACGGTTTCATTTTCGAGCGCTGACCGAACCTAAATGGCGGGTGCCATAAAACGCGCCCGCCGCTCAAAACAGCTTCGCGATCTCCGTCAGGGCGTCGAGGATCTCCGTCAGGATTTCGAGCAGCGACCGGTCGTCCTCCGCCCCGCTCACCAACAGCCCCGATAACAGAGTCATCGCCTCACCCGTTCTTGCGCCCGCGCCGGCGGTGATTGCCGCCGCGCTGGCCCGGCCGGCCGGCGGAGGACCGCCCTTCGGCCTTCTGCGCCGTCTCGACCGCCTCTGCGATCGCCGACTGCCGCGCCATCGGATCGCCCGCGACCAGCAGGTCGACGGTCTCGAGCCGCTTCACCTCGTCCCGAAGCCGCGCGGCCTCCTCGAACTCCAGGTTCTCCGCCGCCTTCATCATCGCGCCGCGCAGATGATCGAGATGGGCCTGCAGATTGTCGCCGATGCTGTGGTCCTTGCCGCCCGTCTTCGAGGTGTCGAGCTTCGCGGTGACATAGGCCGAATCGAGGCCCTCCAGGATGTCGCCGACCGTCTTGGTGATGGTCCTGGGCGTGATCCCGTGTTCCTCGTTGTAGGCGATCTGCTTTTCCCGCCTCCGGTCGGTCTCCGCGATCGCGCGCTCCATCGAGCCGGTGATCTTGTCCGCGTAGAGGATCACCTTGCCCTCCGCGTTCCGCGCCGCCCGCCCAATGGTCTGGATCAGCGAGGTTTCCGACCGCAGGAACCCCTCCTTGTCCGCATCGAGGATCGCGACCAGCGCGACCTCCGGGATGTCGAGGCCCTCGCGGAGCAGGTTGATCCCCACCAGCACGTCGAACGCCCCGAGGCGCAGGTCCCGGATGATCTCGATCCGCTCGATGGTGTCGATGTCCGAGTGCATGTAGCGGACCTTCACGCCCTGCTCGTGCAGATACTCGGTGAGATCCTCCGCCATCCGCTTGGTGAGCGTGGTCACGAGCGTGCGGAGCCCGCGCGCCGAGGTCTGGCGGATCTCGTCGAGCAGATCGTCCACCTGATGCGCCACCGGGCGGATCTCGACCGGCGGATCCAACAGCCCGGTCGGCCGGATCACCTGCTCGACGAACACCCCGCCGGATCGCTCCAGCTCCCAGGCCGCCGGCGTCGCCGAGACGAACACCGATTGCGGTCGCATCGCGTCCCACTCCTCGAACTTGAGCGGGCGGTTGTCCATGCAGGAGGGCAGGCGGAAGCCATGCTCGGCGAGCGTGAATTTCCGCCGATAGTCGCCCTTGTACATGCCGCCGATCTGCGGGACCGAGACATGGCTCTCGTCCGCGAACACGATGGCGTTGTCGGGGATGTATTCGAACAGGGTGGGGGGCGGCTCGCCGGGTTTGCGGCCTGACAGATAGCGCGAGTAGTTCTCGATCCCGTTGCAGGCGCCGGTGGCCTCCATCATTTCGAGATCGAAATTGGTCCGCTGCTCAAGCCGCTGGGCCTCGAGCAGCTTGCCCTCGTCTTCGAGCTGCTTGAGGCGGATCCGAAGCTCCTCGCGGATCGCCTTCTGCGCCTGCTGGAGGGTGGGTCGGGGCGTCACATAGTGGCTGTTGGCGTAGATCCGCACCCGCTCGAGCGCGCCCGTGCGCTCTCCGGTCAGCGGGTCGAACTCGTCGATCTTCTCCAGCTCCTCCCCGAAGAAGGAGAACCGCCAGGCCCGGTCCTCCAAGTGCGCGGGCCAAAGCTCGAGCGCGTCGCCGCGGACCCGGAACATGCCGCGCGCGAAGCCGGCGTCGTTGCGCTTGTACTGCTGGGCCACCAGCTCGCGCATCATCTCGCGTTGGTCGTAGAGCGCGCCGACCTTCATATCCTGGGTCATGGCGTTGTAGGTCTCGACCGCGCCGATGCCGTAGATGCAGGAGACCGAGGCGACGATGATCACATCGTCGCGCTCCAGCAGCGCCCGGGTCGCCGAGTGGCGCATCCGGTCGATCTGGTCGTTGATCTGCGCCTCTTTCTCGATATACGTGTCCGACCGCGGCACATACGCCTCCGGCTGGTAGTAGTCGTAATAAGAGACGAAATATTCGACGGCATTGTTCGAAAAGAACCCTTTGAACTCGCCGTAGAGCTGCGCCGCCAGCGTCTTGTTGTGCGCAAGGATGATCGCCGGGCGTTGGACCGCCTCGATCACCTTGGCCATGGTGAAAGTCTTGCCCGTGCCGGTGGCCCCGAGCAGCACCTGGTCCTGCTCCCCATCGATCACGCCCTGCGTCAGCTCCGCGATCGCAGTCGGCTGGTCTCCCGCCGGCTGGAACTCGGTGACCATCTCGAAGCGCTTGCCGCCCTCGAGCTTCTCCTTGCGGTCCCGCTTCTGCGGAACGGTGACGAGCGTGTCTGCGGTCATCGATGCTTCGATATGGGGTTAGCGAGGGGGGTGATCATAGCGCGGCGTCGGTTTTTCACCTAGAGCGAGATCGGGATAAGTGAAAATCGGCTATCCGACCGATGGCGCGGTAAGATAGAATCCTAGACCGTAAACATGCTCCGAGTAAAAGGGACCATGATTTAGGTTTCTTCTAGCAAAAATTTGGCGAGCGGATTGGGGGAGATGCATGATGAGCAGTATCGCGCCCGCGCTTGTCGCAGCCGCTGTAACGCTGGCGATGTTTGCTCTGCGCGATGTGCTTTTGCCGCTGTTCGCCGCGCAGCGGAACCGGCGCGAGTTCATTGCGGCGCTGCTCGCCGAGGTTGAATACAATATAGATGAGATCGCTGATTTCCGGGCCTTGTCCGCGGCGCTCCCGGTGGTCGAGGCCTTCATTCGGGCCAAGAACCTGCCGCCGCATATCACGGACACCCGGCACACGCGCGTCTATCGAGAAAGCGTCGAGCGTCTTTTCACGCTGAATCCGGAGACAATTCGACGATTGATCGTATTTTACAACGAGCTTGACACTGTAAGCGGTCAGATTGACGGGCTTCAGCTCGCAAGTTTTTCAGGGATTTCGGTGGCAGGCAAATACAAGACAGTCGAGCGCATTATCGACAATGCGAAGAAAGCCCAGAATTATGGAAGATGTGCTGCATCTAGCTTGCGTTCGGCGCAGATTAGGGAGCGTAAAAAGTCTGTTCGACGGAAGATTAAAGCAAATAATCTATTATTAAAAAGAAAGCTCCGCAAGACCCGCCTTGCGGAGCTTCTTAGACCACAATCGGGTCGGGGCCGATGAAAAACATAACTCTACTCCTTATATGAGACCTTCCACATCCACCTATATAGCGTCTCACGTCGAATTTTGCAACGCTGCCCGGCGCACGGCGTCGGATGCGACCTCGATGCATGCTCGACGATATGGCGTCTCTCGCAGTTATGGAGTAGTCGATTCTGGCCCGTGATCCCAAAAACTGACGGCGCTGATGTCCAACGCACGCATTTACAAACCCGCCGGCACCGCCATGCAGTCGGGCCCCGGAGACGATCACTGGATCCTCGAGTTCGCCCCCTCCGAGCGTAAGACCATCGATCCGTTGATGGGCTGGACCAGCTCCGGCGACACTCGGACCCAGGTGAAGATGAAGTTCGACACCAAGGATG
>JBCBRF010000125.1:0-11268 GCA_039819865.1 Pseudomonadota bacterium
TCGGACGATAAGCCCAGCCGCGCCAATGGTACTGCGTCTCAAGACGTGGGAGAGTAGGTCGCCGCCAAACCTCTAATAACCCAAAAACTCTCTCTTCACGATAACCCACAAACCATCCGGCCCCCGGAACCAACGACCCGCCCTGCGGCCGTTCGTCCTCCGCGGTCCAACGATCGTGATTGGACCGTGTGCAGGCGGCCGACCGAAAGTCGGGCGGCTGCAGACGCGCGACCTCGGTCGACCGGCGCGTCGAGAAGGGGAACGCGAACATGTCGAACCATTGGGCCGCCCTGGCCTTGACCGCAGGGCTCCTCGGCTTTGCGGGATCCGCGGCCGCCGCGGACGGCGAAGCCGTGAAGATCACCGGCGAGGCGATCGACACCTGGTGCTACTATTCGGGCGTCATGGGCGGACCGGACGCGGTGGTCGGCTCGGCGCACCACACCTGCGCGCTCTGGTGCGCGTCCGGCGGCATCCCGGTCGGCGTTCTCGCCGATGACGGCACGGTCTATATGGTGTTGAAGCTGGAAGACGCGGCGCCGCTGGCCGACCGCGACGCGCTGCTCGAGATCCAGAGCGACCGCATCACCGCCGAAGGCGCGCATTACGTCCGCGACGGCGTCAACTACATCATCGTCAACAAGGTGGTCGCCAACGAGGGGATTACAAATGTGAACCATGACGATTACTTCGTCGTGCCGCCGAACGCCATCCCGGAGCTGAACTGATGAGCGCGCGCTTCGTTTTCGCCCTGAGCGTGGCCGCCGCGATGGCCGCCACGCCCCTGACCGCGGACGCCCAAAGCGACGCCCAACCCTATGCCGAAGGCAGCAAAGCCAACGGCTGGGGGCTGAGCGGCGAGCAAAAAGCGCTGTTCAAGGCCAAAGTCGTCGACATTCTATGCACGCTTTCGGGCGACTGCGCGGACAATTGCGGGGAAGGAACGCGGCAACTCGGCTTGATCCGTGCGGATGACGACAAGCTGATCCCGGTTCTGAAAAACGGTCAGCCGCTCTTCAACGGCGCGGTCGTCGATCTGCTGCCCTATTGCGACCAGGACGTCGAGGTCGACGGCTTGTTGATCGGCGACGACGAGGCTTTGGCCGGTGTGAAATACTACCAAGTCCAACGCATTCGGCTCGTTGACGGCGAATGGAGCAAGGCCAATCTCTGGTCGAAGAAGTGGAACGCCGATCATCCGGAAGAGGCCAAACAGAAAGGCGTTTGGTATCGCAAAGACCCGCTGGTCAAGAAGCACATCGAGCGGGACGGCTATCTGGGCCTGGGCCCCGAGGTCGACAAGAAGTTCATTGAGGACAATCTCTGATGCGCTGGCGTTTGTCGTCCGCGGTGTTGGCCTCGGCCCTGATCTTTTCGACCTCGGCGGCGCTCGGCCACGGCGGCGAGCACCATTCTCCGCAGCCTCAGGCCGAGAAGGCGTCGTCTCCCGCCACGCCGCCGGCCCTGGCGCCCAACACGCCCGGCTTTCCCTCGCTCGTGCGGGGCGAGTTCGAACTAATCGACCAGTTCGGTCAGCCGCGGACGGCGGAGAACCCGGACGGGCGCCGCCAGCTCGTGTTCTTCGGCTACGCCAACTGTCAGGCGATTTGCTCGGTCGCGCTGCCGCGGATGGCGTCGGCGGTGGATCTGCTCGCCGCCCGCGGCGTCGCCGTCACGCCGGTGCTGATCACGGTCGATCCGGCGCGCGACACGCCCGAGGCGATGCGGAAGGCGCTGCCCGAGCGCCACCCCGATCTGGTCGGGCTCACCGGGTCGGATCAGGCGCTGCAGGCCGCCTACGACGCTTTTCAGGTTGAGAAAAAGGTCGTCTACGAACACCCGGAGCTCGGGCCGATCTACGCCCACGGCTCGTTCATCTACGTTCTGGACGCAGAGGGCGGTTTTGAAACCGTGATGCCCCCGGTGCTCAGTCCGGAGCGGATGGCCGACATCGTCGCTCGTTACGCCTCGGCCGACGAGACCAGCGCCGAAGCGAAGTGAGCGGCGAAGTGAGCGGCGAAGTGAGCCTCGCCAGCGGTTGGCTGGCGAAGACCCGACCGAAGCACGCGACCAAACAAGCCGCCATAGTCGACGACGACCGCGACGATCATGCCGGCTTGGGGCGTCCCGCCGGAAACTGCGCCGACCCAGCGGTCGTGTTCGGTGTCGGCTCACGGACCTGAAAAAGGGTCTCCGGCATCTTCCGTGCGCCGTCGAGCGCTTCTCGCTCCGTCGTTTCAACGCGCCGAACTCCGAACATCCGAACGCCCAACACCCAAGGACAAGCCGCGTCCCGCCGGGCTTCTCCCGGAAAACAGACGCGCCCAGAAAAAAACGATCTTCGACCATCGGAGGAATCGGACGCTCGGATCGAGTGCGACCTGATGAGCCCGCGCCGCGCACCGGCCGCCTCGACCGAGGCGAACCAGCGCGCTATAGCCGACGAGCTGTTCATTGGGGGACGTGCGATGAGAGCTGGTTTTTTGGATCGTTGGGCCGTTGCGGCGGTCTGCGCGACGTTCTGCGCGACGCTTGGCGCGTTCGCGGCGCCCGCCGCCGCCGAGGACGAGCTTTGCGCCGATCCGCAGAGTTTCTGCGGTCAACGCCTCAGTCCCACCTGCCTCTCCTCCTACGGCGCGGGCTCCCTTGCGGCGGCCCCGAGCGGCGATTGCGAGAGCCAGTTCGCCGCCTACCGCGAATGCCTCGCCTCGGTCGCGGAGACTTGCGGCGGGTCCGCCACGCTCAACCTGACGCAGCAGGACGCGGCTCAAAGCCTGGAGGGGCTCGATCGGTTGGGCGGCCTGATCCCCGAGCCGGAGACCGTCGTCGAGCACTACAACAACGCCTTCGTTTACGAGCGCCGCGGCGACGCGCTGAACTCCCGGAAGATGTATGAGAAAGCGATCGCGCTGGGGGCCGAGGCGGTCGACCTGCACCTGCGCTACCTGGCGCTGCTGAAGGCGCAGGAAGGTCTGCTCGGCGCGCGCGAGGTCTACGCCGACCTCTCCCGCCGCGCGCCCGACAACAAGGGCGCCGCCCTGGCCAACGCGCTCCTGGCGCCCGCGCCGTCTCGAGAAGGCGCGCTGCGGGCTCTGGTCGCCGGCGACGACGCCTTTGCGCCCGCCTGGTACGAGATCGCCAACCTGTTCTCCGCCGCCCGCGTCGGGCAGCAGTCGCTCACGGATCGCCAGGCGGAGAAGGCGGCGCTCGAGGCCTTCGCCGCCGCCGACGAGCGTGGCCGCGTCTATCGCTGGTTTCTCGAGAAAGCCTTCGCCGAGGCGTGGCGTCAGGACGCCAACGCGCGCCTCGCCGCCTATACGAACCGCGCCGTCGACATCGATCCGGTCTCTTTGATCGCATCCGCCTCGAACGACAGCTGGATCGTGACCTTCGTCATCGCCGAGCCGGCGCGATCGATCCGCTACCGGGTCGACGGCGGCGCGATCAAGGACACCGGCCTCACCCAGATCGTGAACCCGACCACCGGCGCGCCAATGCCCAAGACCTTCATCAACCTGCCCCTCGGCGTGGATGAGGCGCTGATCGAGGTCTGGTACCAAGACATCCGCCAGCAGGAGCAGGGGCCGTTTCCGCTCCAGTTCAACAGCCGCATGGCGTTCGTGACCGCCACGAAGCAGACCATGGACATGGTCGCCCAATGGGTGCAGGGGCGGTACTTCGACAATCGGTTCCTGGTCTACTTCACCCATCTCATGAGCCACCGCTGCGGGCTCGAGAAGATCGAGTATGGCGAGAACCGGGAGGCGCCGGACAAAGTCTGGCCGATGCCGCCCTGCGACCCGAAGAACCCTTACGCCGTCGGCGGCGACGCGAAGCTGTACGAGACCTATCCGGGCAAGCTCGACAGCATGGTCGTCCGGCTAACTTACGCCGACGGGTCGCAGTCGGAGCTGCGGCGCTTCACATTCGACTAGTGCGCGGCGGCGTTGTGCGGCGCCGCCATCCGGCCGCTGGATCGGCGTTTCGCCGCGCCTTTTCTCCGGAGCGCCGCCCTGGTTTCCTAAACGCGATCGAAGGCGCGATCAAAAGGGGCGATCAGCGATGACGGAACCGGTGGAGACGGTCGAGATCACGGACGGTGCATGGACCCTCTTGGTCGCGCCCGAGCGCGGCGCAAGCCTCGCGCGGGTCGCTTGGCGCCATCCGGACGGCGACTGGCGCGAGATCTGCCGCAGGCCCTCGGTGAACGACATTCAGGACCGCAGCGGCAGCCTCTCGCGGCTCTCGAGCTTCGTGATGCTTCCCTTCGTGAACCGTCTCGACGGCGCGCGGTTCGTTTATGATGGCGTCGAGCGCTGCACGGCGTTGAACCGCCCGGAGCAGGGCTGCGCCATCCACGGGCTCTCGCGAGAGAGCGCTTGGCGCGTGCGCGACAGGTCCGAGACGCGGATCGTGTGCAAGGACGATTTCGCCCGAGAGGGCGCGCCCTGGCGCTATCTTGCGACGCAGACGGTGAGCCTTGAGCCGGAAGGCCCCCGCATCGAACTCGCGGTGCGGAACCAAGGCGATCGCCCGATGCCCTTCGGCTTCGGTCTCCATCCCTGGTTTCCCCGGACGCCGGAGAGCCGGCTGCGCTTTCGGGCCGCGCACACGCTCGCCCCGGACGACCGGACCTTTCCCATGGCGGTGGAGACGCCGGATGCGCAGACGAGCTTTGCGGATCCGGTGCGGCTCGAGGACCGCATCGGCCTGGACCGCGCCTATCCGGGCTGGAGCGGCACGGCGGAGATCCTGCAGGCCGATCTCGGCTATCGTGTCGAGGTCGCGGGCGAAGGCGCTCTTGGGAAAGGCGCTCTTGGGGCGGTCCATATCTTCGTAGCGCCGGACCGGCCGGACTTCTGCGTGGAGCCGGTGTCGCATGTCACGGACGTGCTCAATCGACCCGAGTTTGCGCCCTATGGCGACATGGCGCGTCTGGAGCCGGGCGAAACCTTGACCGGCGCGATGCGACTCAGCGCCCAGGCGCTCTGAGCGCACGCGCGAGACTGAGAAGGCGAGGGGCCGAAGGGCTGGCGCCGCCCCGCCTATTGGCTCGCCCAAAGGATGCGCCCGCTCCAGGCCATCTGATCGAAGCGGCACCGTTTCGGCGTCCCGCCCTGCAGCGGCTCGAGCACCAGCGCGTCCCGCGCCATCTCGATGACGAAGCCGACCCGCACCGAGCCATCCGCCATGCCGACGGCGACGCGCTGAAACGGCTGCAACTCGGCGTTCGGCGAGATCAACAGCCGGTCGCCTTCGCGGTAAGCGCCGCCGCTCAAATTGGCGAGGGTGGTCTCGATCTCCAGCCAAAACGCGTCTCGATCCTCGACCGCCGTCGTCGCGGCGGCGAAGCGACCGGTGTTGGCGTCCTTGCCGTTTATGATGGTTCGAATCGGAAGATCCTGCCGAAAGCTGCGCGAGCGATCGCCCTCGACCATCTGTGCGAACCGGTGGAAATCGGTGTCCGAGACGGACATCACTTTCGCCAGCGTCTCGACGCTCGGCCAGCGCAGACGCCCGTCCTTGCTAATGCGCTTCGATGGATTGAAGGCGGTGGCGTCGAGACCGGCGATCCGCGCGAGCGCCGATGGCGAAAGCTCTTGGCGATCGGCTATCGTATCGATCGCGATCCAGACTTTCCGGTGAGTTTCAGCGAAAGGCGCGTCAGACGGCGCAGTCCAGTCCGAACGTCGGGCCCCGGATGGATCGGTTTTCTTGTCCGGCATCGTACCCCGTGGCCCGTGTTCAGTTTTCTCCCACCGATATCTATCAATGAAGAGCGGTTTCCAAAGATTTATCCCGGAAAGCCAATCTCACGACGTTTCAGAGGTCGAATTTATCTATACAAACTCAAGTATGATCCTTACGCATCGGAAAGCAACGCTTCAATGTAACGCGGAAGCGCAAATGCGGCCCGATGCACGTTAGGCGTGTAATAGCGCGTTGCAAGTCCCGCTTCCCGGAAGCGATGCCGCACGAGCGTGCCGGCCACCTCGCGGATCGACGGGTCCTGACAGCCCCAACCCAACGCCATCGGCCCGCCGGCGTAGCTCGGCACATGCGCGAGATAGCAGGTCCAGTCGGCGAACAGCGATTGGAACGCCCGCATCGTGCCCTTGAGCTCGTCCGGCTGCATGAACGGCACCCCGTTCTGCGTCACCAGCACGCCGCTCGAGGTGAGCCGCCGGGCCGCGTGGCCATAGAAATGGTCGGTGAACAGCGTTTCGCCGGGACCGATCGGATCGGTGCTGTCGACGATGATCACGTCGAACGTCTCGCCGTCGTCCGCCTTCATGAAGTCGGCGCCGTCCGAGATCACCAGCTCGAGCCGCGGATCGTCGAACGCCCCGGCGGACAGAGAGGGCAGGTGGGTCTTCGAGAAATCGACGACGCCGCCGTCGATTTCCACCATCACCACCCGCTCGACGCCCCGATGCCGACAGACCTCGCGGAGCATGCCGCCGTCGCCGCCGCCGATGATCAGCACGGACTTGACCGCCCCATGCGCCAGGATCGGCACATGGGTGAGCATTTCGTGGTAGATGAACTCGTCGCCTTCGGTTGTCTGCACCACTCCGTCGAGGGTCAGCACGCGGCCGAAACGTTCGTTCCGAAAGATCCGCAGCCGCTGATGATCGGTCTCGCTGTCATAGAGGACCTCGTCGATGCGCAGCGCCTGCCGGTACGTCGCGTGCAGCTCTTCGACCGCCCAGTCCGGAGTCTTTGACGCGCTGGTTTTGCGGGATGCGGCGGGCTTCTTGGCGCCGCCTCCGGATTTCGCTTCGCTCACGCGGCGTCTCCTTGGAAATGGGTGCGGGGAAATGGGTCCCGGAAAATGGGTCCGGCGCCAGAGACCTTCGGACCCCGGCGCCGTTGATTTTGCTCGATGGATATCACGCGCGCGCTCGCCTCGCGAGGGAGCGCGCCCGGTTTCAGACGATGCCTTCGCCGCGCAGCAGTTCCTGCACGCGCACATCGCCCGCCTGGAACGCCTTGCGCAGCACCTCGACCGCCTTGTGCGGCTCGGAATCGCCGCACATGAACACGTCGAAAGCGCCATAGCGCCGTTCAGGCCAAGTGTGCACGGAGATGTGGCTTTCCGCGAGCACCGCGACGCCGCTCACCCCCATCGGGTTGAACCGATGCAGATGGATGTGCAGCAGCGTGGCCCCGCACTCGTCGACGCAGTCCCGCATCGCTTGTTCGATGCGCTCCTGCTCGTCGAGCCCGTCGCCGTCGACCACTTCGATAATCAGATGCGTTCCGGCGAAAACCTTGCCGTCGCGCAAAATGAAATGGTCTTGATCCGTATTCCCGGACAAGTCCGGCGCTTCCGCCGGTTCGACCGAAAACGTCGTCGTTTCAGGATTGATGCGATCACGCAGGCCGTAGCCTTCGTCACGCAGTCCCAGTTCGCCTTCCGCTTGGGCGGCGCCTGATCCCAGATGAGATCCCAGGTCCGTCGTCCCCAATTGGAAGAGGTGTCGTGCGTCCATCACGGACCCCTCCAACCAGTAGATGCAGAGCCCAGAAGCCCCAGCTTGACCGTAGACGTCGCCGCCTCGTGCCCGGGAACCATGTGGAGGCCGCGACATACGGGGTGGGTCCCCGCCGCGCAAGGGGCTATTAGGATGAAATTCGAAATTTCATCATTGATCAGAAAAATCGTCATCGACGCTGCGGCGGCGCGAATCCCGCCACGCCGCGCCGCCGGGATCCGCGTCGAAGACGCGCTCAGCCGACGGCGCCGATGCGCTTGTTCAACCGCGCCTCGCGATAGGCGATGAACAGCGTCGCGCCCGCGATCACGCCTCCGCCGAGCCATGTATAGGCGTCGGGGATCTCCGCAAACAGCGCCCAGCCGATCGCGCCGACGAACAGCAGCCGCAGATAGGAGAAGGGCGCCAAGAACCCGGCCTCGCCGATCGCGTACCCCTTGATGTCGGCGTACATCCGCAGCGAGGAGGACAGCACCAGCACCCCGAGCCAGGCCCAGATCTCGAGCGCGCCCGGCAGGCTCCAGACCGGCGCGGCGATCGGCAGGGTCAGCACCGCGGCGACCGCCGTGGAGGACACCAGCACGCTCCGCGCCCCGTCCACCGCGCCGAGCGTTTTGGAGAGCAGCAACGAAATCGAGAAGCAGGCCGCACTGCCGACCGCCGCCAGCATCCCCCATTCTAGCGCGCCGGCGCCCGGCCGCAGGATGATCAGCGCGCCGACGAATCCCGCCGCGACCGCGCCCCAGCGCCGAATCCCGACGCTCTCTCCCAGCATCGGCCCCGCGAGCGCGGTGGCGAAGATCGGCGCGAGAAAGAACAGGATCGTCGCGGTCGCCATCTCGAGCGTGGCGATGGCGAAAAAACCGAGATTGAGCGCCGCCGCCATCAACGCGCCGCGAAACAGATGGAGCCCCGGCCGCGTGAAGCGGAGCGCCCGCCAACTGCCGTCCAGCAGCCAGGGCGCCACGATCCAGAGCCCGAGCGCGGCGCGCAAAAAGGCGATCATGCGGCTGTCGAGATCGCCCGACATCATGCGGATCGCGACCGTCATCACGGTCGCCCCGAGGCAGGACAGCACGATCCAGCCGGCCGCCGTCAGATTGTCCGCCCGCGTCCGCGCCGCCGCGTCGCGCGCGCGCTGTCCCTCGATCTGTTGCATCGTCGCGGAGGGGGCGAGATCCGGCGGCGCCGACATCGGTTCGCTCTTTGCTCTGGGTCCAAGCCGCCGTTAGAGGGAGAGGCGTATGGCGCTGTCAATGCGGCGCGCGATCGGCGGCGCCCGCGTCGGAGCGTTCACGCCCTAATATCAACGCAGACCGGTCGCACCACCGAGATCTCCCGAACGCGGCAGGTTTGAGGAACGAGGCTTTCAGATGACGAGAACCGACACGTCGCTCCGCGCCCGCGCTCGGCCGGCGCTCCGCGCTGCGCCGCGCTTCGCAACCGTCTCCGCCGCCGCCGCGGCGTTGATCGCCTGCGCCGCCGCGCCGGTCGACACCGCGGTCGCCCAGGCTCAAGTCGAGGCCTTCGCCCGCGCCTGCGGCGATCCCGAGGCGACCGCGACCGACGTCATCAAGAATTGCAGCCGCGCTCTGCAGACCAATCAGTTGGGCTCGAAGGGCGCCGCTCAGGCCTTCTTGAACCGCGGCGCCGCTTTCGCCACGCTCAACAAGCACCAGGAAGCGCTCGCCGACTTCGATCGCGCGGTGGAGAGCTTCTCCGACATCGCGCTCCTCTGGTCCAACCGGGGCCGCGCCCTGCTGCGTCTCGACCGCCCGCAGGAGGCGCTCGAGAGCTACGAGCGCGCGCTTTCGATGGCGCCGAGGGATGCGGAGAGCGAGCTCGGCCGCGCCACCGCCCTGATCGAGGTCGGCCGCGCCGGCGAGGCGATCCCGGCGCTGAACGCGCTCATCGAGGCGGAGCCGCGCAACCTGCGCGTCATCTACCAGCGCGCCCGGGCCCACCAGGCGACGGGCGACGCGGACGCCGCCCTGGCCGATGTCGCCGCCGTGCTCGACGCGGCGCCGAACGCCGTCGCGGCGCGGCTGCTCGAAGCGCAGATCCTCGAGGAACGCGACCCCGCCGGCGCTCGAGCCTCCTACGCCGCGGCGATCGAGACCGCGCCCGACGATCCGCGGGCCTATTACCGCCGGGGCCGCCTGCTCGATCGCGCCGGTCAATCCGACGCCGCGCTGGTGGATCTCAAGCGCGCCTGGGAGCTCGGATACCGCGACGAATGGCTGAACGACCGCCTCGTGAACGCGGAGCAGTGAGCGGGGTCCCGCGCCCGACCGGCGCCCCGGACCTCGACGCGCTGGCCGCAGCGCCGCCTTCCGGCATGTCGCTCACCGGCGACCGCCCCGGGGCTGCGGCGGCCGTGACGGCGCTGCATATGCGGATCTACAGCCCCCCGCGCGCGCAGGGCGGTTGGAACTTTGGCGCGCGTTTCGAGCAAGGGGTCGCCGACGGACTTGGCGGGTTCCTAGCCGCCCACGATCCGAACCGGGACTTGTTCCTCTGCATCTGGACCGCGGAGGGCGCCCTTGCGGGATCCCTGACGCTCGACGCCCGGCCCGCGCCGCGCTCGGCCGAGCTGGGCGACGCCCGCCTCCGCTTCTTCGTGGTCGCGCCGGAGACGCAGGGGGCGGGGCTCGGCCGGATCCTGCTCGACGCCGCGCTTAAGCGCGCCCGCGCGATCGTCGCCCGCTCGGTCTGGCTCGACACCTTCGCCGGCCTTGACGCGGCCCGCAGGCTCTACGACCGCGCCGGGTTCGTGCAGATCGCCGAGGAGGCGAGCGACGCCTACGGCCCCGTCGTCCGCCAGCAGCGTCTCCGCCTGGTCTTCTAGCCCAACGGCCTTAGCGCGCGTCGCCGCGCAGGATGTAGCCGGCGATCAGCCCTGCGACTTTCGCCGGATGATCGCTCGGAAGAAACGAATAGCCGCCCGAGCGCCCGCGGCATGTCTTTGCGCCGCAAAGGCATTGCTCGACCGCGATGCTCTCATACTCCGTGGTCGCATAGTCGAAGCTGATCTCCTCGCCCTCGGCGATCGGACGGAGCGCGATGAAATCATAGCCGCCGACATCGTTGTCGCGCACGCCGGTGTTCGGATCGCAGCTGTGGTTGATCAGGCGGCCCGGCTCGTCGAACAGCACATGGCGGCTCCAGTCCATCTGCAGCGAATGCCGGGTGCGGGTCGGCGACGGCGCGATCGCCCGGCCGCGCGCCACCCGTTCTCCGGGGGCGAAAGCGCGCAGCGCGAACACTCCCTTGCCGCGATCGTCGGTCTCCCGAACCGTGACGTCGGGCGAGGCCGACGCGGGCTCGACGCGCGACGTCTGGGGATCGGCGCGCCGCTCCGCGGGGCCCGCCTGGGTCTGAAGGGTCGCTGTCATATCCGCCTCTCCGCTCAGGGCAACCGCCAGAGGCATGTCGGTTCTCGACTCAGAGTCGTCGGTTCCCGCTGCCATCGAGGCCGATAAGAGGCGGCGCGGCGCGCCGTGCAATTCAAAATTTTGCGTCAGTATGCAAAGCGCGGCCAACATCCTGTGGATTGTCCGAGATCCGCCTGATCCTGGCACGACTTAGCGCTGGGCAAGTGAAAGGCGGCGCACAGCTCTCCGCGCCGCCCGTCGCCTGCGACCCACGCCGTCTTTCTCAGGCGGCGCTCTCGAACGCTTCGCCCGAGTCGAGCGTGAAGTCCTCGACCATGCGGCGGAGCCGCAGCGCCTCTTCGGTCAGCGACCGCGCCGACGACGTGCTCTGCTCC
>JBCBRF010000126.1:0-11253 GCA_039819865.1 Pseudomonadota bacterium
GGCGCTGGTCGCCGCCCTGCTCCGCGAGCGCGACGATCTCCGCCTGCTCAGGCGCGCCCCCGCGCGATCGAGGAATCCGAAGGCGTGATCGTGCGCGCCGGCCTCGTCGCTGGCGAGCCGATCGCAGACGACAAGCTGATCCGGCTGAAGAAGCCGACGGTCATGGCGGCATTCCTGCGCCAAGGCTACCGCGCGATCTCGATCAACATCTCCCCCGCCACCACCGCCGGCGGCTTCGTGCTTCCCGGCGACTATGTCGACGTGATCATGACCTCCAAGGTGCGCACGGAGGAGCCGAGCGAGGCGGGCGCGCCCGAGAGCCGGCCGCGTCGGACCCGCGTCCTGATCAGCCGCACCCTCCTGACCTCCGTCCGGGTCCTCGGCATCGACGAGCGGTTCGCCCCCGGCAACGCCGCCAACAGCGGCAAGGTGCGCACCGCCACCCTCGAGGTCACGCCCGAGCAGGCGGAGATCGTCGCGCTCGCGGAGCAGGGCGGCGACCTGCGCCTCGCGCTGCGTAGCGTGGCCGAGCTGATCCCCGAGCACGGCCAGCGCCCGATCGACCCGGTTCCGGTCCTCGCCTTCGATCCGCGCGAAGGCGCCGAGGACGGGGAGGAGGTCGCGCCGGCGCATCTGGTCAAGACGCTCCGCTTCAACACGCCGGGCTCGATGGCCCTTGAGTAAAGACGACCCGCGCCGGTGAAACCAGCGCTTCGACCTTAGAGAGATCGAGTCTATGTCGCACGCCTTCAACGACACCGCCTCAAAGGCGCCCGACGGGCCGAAGCCCGCCGGGCGTTGGCTGCGGTTGGCCTTTGGCCTGCTTGTCGGCCTGATCGCCTGGACGGCGGTGTTCGAAGCGCGCGCCCAGTCCTCGGCGGCGACCGTGGTCTATGTCGGCAAGGCGCACGTCATCAACCTGCCGGCCGCCGCCCGCGACGTCGTCGTCTCCGACCCCGCCATCGTCGATGCGTCGCTCCGCACCGCGCAATCGGCGGTGCTGTACGGCATGAAGGTCGGCCAGGCGAACGTGCTGTTCTTCGACGCCGCCGGACGTCGCATTCGCGGCGTGGAGATCCGCGTCGAACATGACGTCCGGACCCTCGAGGACATGCTCGCCGTTCGCTTCCCCAACGCGGATATCGAGGTCTCCTCGCTCCTCGGCGAGTTGGTGCTGAGCGGCTCCGCCCCCTCCTCCGCGGCCGCCACCGCGATCGCAGACGTCGCGTCGCGCTTCATCCGCGCGGCCAAGGTGTCGCGTGGCGAGGACGCCAAGGACGTCAGCGTCGTCAACCGGATCGCGATCACCAACGAGGAACAGATCCACATCAAGGTCCGCGTCGCCGAGGTCAGCCGCGGGGTCCTGAAGCGCCTTGGGATCGACTGGAACACCATCCTGCAATCCACCGCGGTTGCGGCGCAGGCGAACCTGACCGGCGGCGGGCTGACCGATCTGTTCAGCAACGAGGGCGCGGCGATCGCTTTCGGCAGCCAGATCCTCGAGACCTTCATCCGGGTCCTGGAGCGGCACTCCCTGGTCCGCACCCTCGCGGAGCCGAGCCTGACGGCGGTTTCCGGCGAGACCGCGAGCTTCCTCGCGGGCGGCGAGTTTCCGATCCCGATCAACTCGAGCGACGACACCATCACGGTCGAGTTCAAGAAGTTCGGCGTCGGTCTCGATTTCACGCCGGTCGTCCTTGGCGACGGCCGCATCAGCCTGCAGGTCGCGACCGAAGTCTCCGATCTCAGCGACACCAACTCGATCACGATCAACGGCCTGTCGATCCCGGGGCTGAGCGTGCGTCGCGCCCGCACCACCCTCGAGCTGTCCTCGGGCGGCACCATGGTGATGGCCGGCCTGCTCCAGCAGAACACCCGTCGCCTGTCGGTCGGTCTGCCGGGCCTGCGCCAGCTGCCGATCCTGGGCCAGCTGTTCCGCTCCGACGAGTTCCAGAACGACGAGACCGAGCTGGTGATCCTGGTGACCCCCTATGTCGTGCGCCAAGGGGCGGCGGAGGATTTCCGCCTGCCCACGGACGGCTACGCCCCGGCGAGCGATCTCGACATCTACCTCTTCGGACGCCTGCACGCCGTCTACGGCGACGCGGGCGAAGGGGACGAAGGGGCTGAAGCGGGCGAACGGGGTGAGGACGGCATGTCCGCCGAGGATCGCGGACGCCGCTCCGCCGCCGCCGCCGCGGGCGCCCCTGTCGGCTTTATTCTGGAGTGAGCGCCATGGTCTCCGCCGCCCGTCTCCCCTTCCCTCGGCCGACGCGCCTGCTCCCCGCGCTCGCCTTGGCGACGTTCGCCTCCGGCTGCTCGTCTCTGACGGCCGACTGGATCGACTACGCCGCTGGAACCGGTCGGGGCCAAATCGCCGGCGCGCCCGACGATCGTCATCCGATCACGGTCCGCGTGGCCCCGCGCATCCTGGAGCTGCCGATCGAGATCGCCGACCGCAGCGACGCTCAGCGGGCCATCGTCAATTTCGCGCGGTCTCACGCCGCGACCGGCGAGGGCCCGATCCAGGTCGCCTATCCGCGTTCCGGCGGCCCCGTCGCGCGCGAGGCGGCGGCCGCCGCGATCCGAGTGCTCCACGAGGCGGGCGCGCCTGATTCGGCGATCGTGACCGGACCCTATGACGTGGCCGAGGCCGGCCGCTCCGGTCTGGTCCTCTCCTATTCGGAGCCGCGCGCCTTCTCCGCCGGCTGCCCGAGCGACTGGGGCGACCCGACCCGCGACACCGACAATCAGCGCTCCGAGCGCCTGGGCTGCGCCGTGCAGCACAACCTGGCGGCCATGATCGATCGTCCGCGCGACCTGCTCGGTCCGCGCCCGTCGACCCCTGCGGTGGCCGACCGCCGGGCGGCCGTCCTCGGCGCCTATGTCGAAGGCGCCTCCACCGCCTCCGAGACGACGGTCGAAGGGACCCAGACGACGAAGTTCTAAACCGCAGCACGCCTGCGGCCGGCCGCGCCCGGCGCGCCGCCGCGATCGACGAGGAAAACCATGGCCGACAGCGAGATGAACGAGATGGACGTCCCCGGGCGCGCCGACGCGCGCGACGTCGGCGAGGTGTTTGCGCCGCGGATCGCCGTCGAGTGTTTCTGCGCGACCCCCGACTTCGCCACTGTCCTGCAGGAAGCTGCGCGCGACCGTCGCATGCACAAGGCCCGCATGGCCGTCGCCATGGGCGGCCCGGGTCAGGCCGCCAAGCGCTTCGCCAACTTCGGCACGCCCAACCTGTTGATCGTCGAGACGCTCGAGAGCGGCTATGGCGTGTTCCAGGAGCTGGAGGCGCTGGCCGAGGTCTGCGATCCCGACACCCAGGTGATCGTCGCCGGACCCTCCAACGACATCACGCTCTACCGAGAGCTGCTCCGCCAGGGCGTGAGCGAGTACCTCGTCTCGCCGAGCGCGCCGCTTCAGGTGATCGACGCCGTCACCGGCCTCTATGTCGAGCCCGAAGCGACGCCCGCCGCCCGCACGGTCGCGGTGTTCGGCGTGAAGGGCGGCGTCGGCTCCTCCGTGCTGGCGCATAACCTCGCCGACCTGATCGGCCAGGAGCTCGAGAAGGACACGCTGCTGGTCGATTTCGACCTCGCCTTCGGCACCGCCTCCCTCGACTTCAATCTCGAACCGAAGCACAGCGTCGCCGAGGCGATCGCCGACCTGTCCGCGCTCGACGACATGAAGCTGGCCCGCCTGGTCCAGCCCTTCTCCGACCACCTGAAGATCCTGAGCGCCCCCGGCGTCGCCCGCGAGACCGCGGCCGCGTCGAGCGAGGCCGCGGAGCTGCTGATCGACATCGCCCGCACGACCTGCGACGCGCTCGTGCTCGATCTGCCGAAGGCCTGGGACGGCGCGGTGCGCCAGAGCCTGCTCGCCGCCGACGAGGTTGTGCTCGTCGCCGCCCCCGACCTGGCCTCGCTGCGCAACGTCAAGGCGGTCCATGGCTGGCTGTCGAGCCAGCGCCAAAACGACTCGAGCCCCAAAGTGGTGCTGACCCAGACCGGCATGCCGAAGCGCCCGGAGATCGACCGGGCGGACTTCACCAGCATCCTCGGCGCCCCGATCGATCTCGAGATCCCGTTCGAGCCCGCGCTGTTCGGCGCGGCGCTGAACAACGGCACCATGCTCTCCGAGATGAAGGACGGCGCCAAGGTGGCGGCGCCGCTCCGCGCCTTTGCGCGCAAGCTGATGGGTCGCGAGGCGATCGCCGATGCCGGCCCCAAGAGCGCGCTCCATTTGGGCGGCCTGTTGAAGGTCTTCAAGCGCGCGGGCTGAGCCTGATCCGTCTGCGTTCGGACCGCCCGCGCTGCCGCCCGGCCGAGAACGATTTCGCCCCGCGCAAGGAATTCGGAAAGCTCGTCCCTGTATGCTCGGACCCGGTGCGACCGTAGTTCGACGGAGTTGGGATGTTTGGAAGACGCGACGGCGAAAAGGGCCTTGGAGCCCGCGGGCCGAAAGGCGCGCCGGCCCTGAAATCGGGCGGGCCGCGCTTCAGCGATAGCGCGCCGTCGACCGCGCCCGCCGCGCCTGCGCCCGGCGCAACCCCCGTGACCGAGCCCGCCGCCCCCGCGGGCCTCGACGCGGCCGCCCCGCCGCCGGTCCGCGCCGCCGCGCCCGCCCCGGAGGCCGCCCAGCCGAAACCACCCGCGCCGAAACCGCCCGCGCCGAAGCCGGCCGCCGCGAAGGCCGCGGCGCCGAAGCCGGCCGCCGAGCCGGAGAAACGCGCGACCACGACCGCCCGTTCCGCCGATTTCTATCGCTTCAAGCAGGATGTCTTCGAGACCCTGATGGACGCGATGGACATGACGCGCATCGCGGCTCTTGACCGCGACGCCGCGGAGCAGGAGATCTCCGCGATCATCACCGACATCATCGCGATCAAGAGCTTCGTGATGTCGACCGCCGAACAGGCGGCGATGGTCGAGGAGATCTGCGACGACGTCCTCGGCTACGGCCCTCTCGAGAGCCTGCTGGAGCGCGACGACATCGCGGACATCATGGTCAATGGCGCCCGCGACGTCTTCATCGAGACCGGCGGCCGAGTCGAGAAGACCGGGATCCAGTTTCGCGACAACCAGCAGCTGCTCGAAATCTGCCAGCGCATGGTCTCGAAGGTCGGCCGCCGGGTCGACGAAGCCAGCCCGATCTGCGACGCCCGTCTGCTCGACGGCTCCCGCGTGAACGTCATCGCCCCGCCGCTCTCGATCGACGGGCCGTCGCTCACCATCCGGAAGTTCAAGAAGGACAAGCTGAAGCTCGAGGACCTCGTCCGCTTCCAGTCGATCTCGCCCGACGCCGCCGAGGTGATGAAGATCGCCGCCTTCAGCCGCTGCAACATCCTGATCTCGGGCGGCACGGGCTCGGGCAAGACCACGCTGCTCAACTGTCTCTCCGGTTTCGCCGGCGACGAGGAGCGGATCGTCACCTGCGAGGACAGCGCCGAGCTTCAGCTCCAGCAGCCGCACGTCGTCCGCCTCGAGACCCGCCCGCCGAACATCGAGGGCAAGGGCGAGATCACCATGCGCGCGCTCGTGAAGAACTGTCTGCGGATGCGCCCCGAGCGGATCATCGTCGGCGAGGTGCGCGGACCCGAGGCCTTCGACCTGCTCCAGGCGATGAACACCGGCCACGACGGCTCGATGGGCACGCTCCACGCCAACTCCCCGCGCGAGGCGCTCAGCCGTCTCGAATCGATGATCACCATGGGCGGCTTCACGCTGCCGTCGAAGACCATCCGCGAGATGATCTGCTCCGCCGTGAACGTGATCGTGCAGGCCCAGCGCCTACGCGACGGCTCGCGCCGGATCACCCACATCACCGAGGTTCTCGGGATGGAGGGCGAGACCATCATCACCCAGGATCTCGTGCGCTACGAGATCGAGGGCGAGGATGCGAACGGCAAGCTGATCGGCCGCCACCGGGGATGCGGCGTGGGTCAGCCGAACTTCTGGGAGCGCGCCCGCACCTACAACAAGCACGAAGATCTGGTCGGCGCCCTGGCGCGGATGGACGAGGAGGAGGACGGCCCGAGCGTCCCTCCCGCGGCCCGTCCGGGCGCGGAGGGCGGCCTCGCCGGTCGCCGCCGCGCGATGAACCTCTAGCGCCCGGTCCGAGAACGGGACCGCGGCGCTCCGGATGAACCGCGCGACCGATGCAGAAAGCGCGATCTCGGAGGCCGCTCCGGCCCGTCCGGACCGATGGCGCAGTAAATCAGCGCGAAGCGGGCTCGGGCCGTTTCCGCTGAAGTCGAATAGCCGCAAGCGCGCCGAACCGGCGTCCGCGGAGGGTGGAGAGGGCCGCTGATGGACCCGTTCACGACAATGCTTCTGGCCGGCGTCGCCGTGATCGCCTGTGTGGGCGGTCTGCTGTTCGCGCTGTTCGCCGGCAGCTTCGAGGCCGAGGCCCGCCAGAAGAAGCGCAAGGCGATGATCGACGGCGGCGGGGCCGCCGCCAGTCGCATCCGCGGCGCCAACAAGGGGCAGACCGCACAGGCCGCGGCCCTTCAGCGTATCCGCGAGATGCAGCAGCGCGAGCGCAAGCGCAACGGCTTCTTCGCCGTCGCGGGCCGCCTGGAGCAGGCGGACATGAAGATCAAGCCGGTCAGCTTTCTGCTGATCTTCTACGTCATCGCCGCCGTTAAATTCGCCGCGCTCCTGCTGATCGGCCAGCCGCCTTTGGTCGCTGCGCCGGCCGCCATCGTGACCGCCTTCGGCCTGCCGCAGATCGTCCTGAAAAAGATGATCTCGCGCCGTCAGGCCAAGTTCGTGAGCCATTTCGCGAACGCCATCGACATCATGGTCCGTGGCGTGAAGTCCGGCCTGCCGATCAACGAGTGCCTGCGCGTCATCGCCAATGAACAGCCCGAGCCGGTGCGCGGCGAGTTCCAGCGCTTGGTCGACAGCTTCTCGGTCGGGGTGTCCTTCGAGGACGGCCTGCAGAAGATGTTCAACCGCATGCCGCTGCCGGAGGTGAACTTCTTCGTGACGGTGCTGATCATCCAGCGTCAGACCGGCGGCAACCTAGCGGACGCGCTCAGCAATCTCAGCGGCATTCTGCGCGGACGCAAGAAGATGAAGGGCAAGATCACCGCCCTCTCCTCTGAAGCCCGCGCCTCCGCCATCATCATCGGCTGTCTGCCCTTCGTCGTCGGCACGATGGTGTATCTCATGTCGCCTGATTACTTGATGCCGTTGTTCACAGAGTCCCAGGGCAACTTGATGCTCGGCGGCGCACTGATCTGGATGTCGCTCGGCGTCCTGATGATGCGGTCGATGACGAAGTTCGAGATCTAAAGGGAGGATCGGCTGATGTTCGAGCAATACGCCACGCTGATCGCTCCGATGGCCGCGGGTTTCAGCGCTCTGATGAGCGTCCTGGCCTTCCACGCCTTCTTCGCCGCGAGTTACGAGAAAAAGCGCCTGGAGAAGCGTCTCGGCGGCGTCCGCACCGAGCGCGCCGCCCTCCGCGCGCGCCATACCGACGCCGACGCCAAGGCCCGCAGCGCCGAGCAGAAGCTCGCGCTGATGAAAAAAGCGGTCGAGAGCTTCAACATGGAGGGGCTGATCAACAGCCCCGAGCTGCGCCTGAAGCTGGCCCGCGCCGGCCAGCGCGGCCGGGCCGCGGCGATCCGCTTCCTCTTCATGCGCGTGGTCATGCCCCCGGTCCTCGGGATCGGCGGCTTCCTCTATCTCCACTTCGTCGCCCAGCTCGAGGGCTGGGATCTGACGCGCGAACTCTTGGCCGCGCTGTCGGCCGCGCTGTTCGGCTACTATCTGCCGGCCATCCTGGTGCATAACGAGACGAGCAAGCGTCAGCAGAACATCCTCAAGGCCTATCCGGACGCCCTCGACCTGATGGTGATCTGCGTCGAGTCGGGCATGTCCATCGAGCAGACCTTCAACCGCGTGTCGGAGGAGATCGGCGCGCAGTCGATGCCGCTCGCCGAGGAGCTTCAGCTCACCACCGCCGAACTCGCCTATATCGGCGACCGCCGCCAGGCCTTCGAGAATCTCGGCCAGCGGACCGGCATGCCGCAGGTCCAGGCCATCGTCTCAGCCCTGGTGCAGGCGGAGAAATACGGCACGCCGATCGGCAACGCGCTCCGCGTCATCAGCGGCGAGAGCCGGGAGGAGCGCATGACCCGCGCCGAGCAGAAGGCGGCCGCGCTGCCGGCCAAGATGACCGTGCCGATGATCGTGTTCTTCGTCCCGGCGCTCTTCATCATCCTGATCGGCCCGGCGATCATGAACATGCCGGACTAATTTATCGGCTAGGGCTCAGGGGGCGGCGGCGGCCGCTCGGATGGCCTCGATGGTTTTCTCGGGCGCGGCGTAGGGCACCATGTGCCCGACCCCGGGGAGGATCTCGACCGTCGTGGCCCGCGCGGCCCGGGCCAGCGGCGCAGCGTGCGCCGCCGCGTCGACGACCCCGTCCTCCGCGCCGAACAGCACCGTGATCGGCAAGGCGAGCTCGGCATAGCGGGTCGACAGCATCTTCAGCCCCGCCTGATAGATCGCCTGCTCCTCCAGCGACGCCATCAGCTGCGAAGGCCGCACCGACAGCGCCCCGCCGCTGGTCGTCGAGAAATCCACCGGCGGCTTTTGCGGCCCGAACGTGGCGCGGTGGATCTCGCCCCGTTGCTTCAGGACCGCCGGCCCGAGGATCGTCCAGGACAGGATCCGCCGCATCGCGGGCGACATAACCACCGCGTCGGACGCCGGCGGTTTAGGCTTGAACGGATAGGCGCCGGGCGCGAGCAGCACCAGCGCCGACACGTCGTCCGGATGATCGAGCGCCCAGGCGAGCGCGACCGACCCGCCGAACGAGTGCCCGACCACAACGGGCTTCTCGAACCCCAGCTGAAGCGCGCCCCGCCGGATGAAGTCCGCCTGACCGACCAGGCTCATGCTCTCGGGGCCTGGCGCGACGCTGTAGCCCGAGCCGGGCCGGTCGACTGCGAGGACCCGGTCGGTCTGCGCCAACGGATCGAGGATCGTCTGGGTGAAATGCCGCAGATTGCCGCCGGCCCCATGGATCAGCACGATCGGCCGTCGCCCCGGCTGCGCCTCGCCCTTGATCAGCGCGTGCAGCCGCCCGGTCCCGTGCGGCGTCTCGACCGTCACGATCTCTCCGAGCGGCGGCGCGTCCGCCTCCGCGCTGCGCTGCCGCAGGAACGCTGAGACCAGCAGCCAGGCCGCGGAGCCGAACACGAAGACGATCGCCAGGATGACGATCAGCCAGAGAAGAAAGCTCAGCATGACAAACCCCCGGTGCGACGTCGCCCCCGGGGGTTTAGCCGAAGCCGGCCTTGCGCGACAGGCGCCCGCTCAGCGCCGCGCGCGCTTTTCGAACTCGGCCTTCAGCGCTTCGACCGCCTGCATCGCGTCGTCGGTCAGCTCGACGCCCGGGGTCTCGAAGGTCTTGGTGATCTCGGTCCACGCGGTCTCGTCCGTCTTGCGCAGCACCGCGCCCTCGAACTCCGCGCCGTCTTCGATCGACAGGCGTTGATGCAGGATGTCGCCCTTGTAGCGCGCGCCCGCGTCGAGCCGCACGCGCCGCGCCGTGACCCGGCCCTGGCCCTCGCCCGAAAGCTGGACCTGCTCCGCCACCACGTCGCCGCTCATCTGACCCGTCTCGCCGAGCGAGAAGGTCTTGGCGCAGATATCGCCCTCGATCACGCCGTGCAGCTCGACCGCGCCGTCGGTCAGGATCATGCCCTTCAGCACCATGTCGCGCTGGATCACCGTCGGACCGACGTCGCCGCTCGAGACCATTGTCTGCCGGCGCTCTTCGATCGCGGCGGACAACCCGCTCGACCCGTTGGCGGGCGCGTTTCCGCCATTGAGCGGGCGCGGCGCAATCGCGTCGGCGGCGGAGCCGTCGGACAGACCCGTCGTCGTCGCTTCGGGCGGCGTATTCAGTTGCGCCGGTTGAGGCGGCTTCTTTGACCGGTTGAACATGGCGCGAGCCCTTTGCAGCTGTTGGCCACGACCCTTCCCGGGTCGGGACGCGGCGATGCTCCTCCGTGAGCAAACAGGGCGCCAATTCGGGGCGCCGTCTAGACCTCTGGAGGGCCGTGACGCGGCGAAGCCGCTCCGGCGCGTCCTCCCGGCGCCAGATGCGCGCCGCGTATCCTCCGCAATGGCGTCACCCGCGCCGCGAAAACCGCTCGGCGAGCTTTTGGAGCGGCGATTTGGCCGGGTCGGCCTGAGGCGCCGGCTTCTCCTCGACCGGTTCGGCCCCGCCGTCCTTCTCCGTCGCGGCCGGTGATTCGGCGCCGGCGCCCTTCGGCGGCCCGTCGCGTCGCGGCGGTTTGGTCTTGAGCGCCACCTTGTTCATGAAGCCCGCATCATCGTCCGCGGCGAGCAGCGGCGCCCCGTCGGCGATCCCCGCCATCAACGGGTCGATCCACGCCCAATCGGCCTTGGCGAACTCATGAAGCACATATCCCGATACGAGACGCTTGTCCCCTGGGTGCCCGATTCCAAGACGAACCCGCGCATAATGCGGCCCGATATGCTCATGGCAGGACCGAAGCCCGTTATGCCCGGCATGCCCGCCGCCATACTTCACCCGGCACTTGCCCGGAGCGAGGTCCAACTCGTCATGGAACACGACCACGTCGGTCGGCTCGAGCTTGAAGAAGCGCATCGCCTCGCCGACCGACTGCCCGGACAGGTTCATGAAGGTCTGCGGCTTGAGCAGAAACACCTTCTCCGTCCCGAGCTTGCCCTCGGCCATCAGCGCCTGGAACTTCGAGCGCTCCGGCGAGAAGCCGTGCGCCCGTGCGATCGCCTCGACCGCGAGCCAGCCGATATTGTGCCGGGTCTTCTCGTATTTCGCGCCCGGGTTTCCGAGGCCGACGAACAGCTTCATGGCGTAGGCTCCCCCGCGCGCCGCCCCTCCCAGGCCGCCAGGCGGCCCGGCGCGGCCGCGCCCCCCGCGTTATGCAGCTCTTCGACCAGGAAATCGATGAAAACGCGCAGCTTCAGCGGCTCGATCGGCGTCGCCGGCCACACGATCGAGATCCGGACGGTCTCCGTCGGATAATCCTCCAGCACCCGCACCAGCCGACCCGAGGCCAGGTCTTCGTCGACGACGCCCGGCAGGAACAGCGCGACGCCGAGGCCCGCCCGCACCGCTTCGCGCTGCGCCAGCGCGCTAGTGACCGAGCACAATTGCATCCATTGGTATTTTCGGGGTCCGAAAGCGGTCTGGCGGTTCCTGGACGGCGACCAGTTG
>JBCBRF010000127.1:0-11199 GCA_039819865.1 Pseudomonadota bacterium
CGAGCGGGTCGCCGACGCCCGCGTCCGCTTCGGCTTCGGGTTGGGGTTCGGGTCCGGGCTCGGTTTCGGGCTCGGGTTCGGGTTCGGCGCTTGCGGGCTCGGCCGCTTCGCCGCGTGCGGCCTGCGGGTCGTCGCTGGCGCGGCCGGCCGTCTCGGCGGTCCGATCGCCTTCAGAAGCCGCCTCCGGCGAAACCGGCGCGTCGACCGCCGAGACCGGATCGGACGGCGAAACGGCCGCCCCTCCCTCTCGGAGATCGCCTTCGGTTTCCGCAGGAGAAGGGGCGGTTCCGTCCGCGTCATCGAGACCGTCGCCGAGCGTCGGCGCGTCAGGCGCCCGGCTCTCATCTTCGGCGCGCCCGTCGTGCGGGTCGGCGCCTGCGAGCGCGGTTTCAAGGGTCGTCGGCGTCGCCTCGGACAAATCGGCGAACGAAGGCCTCTCGGGCCCGCGCGCGCGGGCCTCGCTAGAAACGTCAGGGCGCTCCGACGCCGACTCAGGCTCGTCGAGCGCGGAGAAGGAGCCGAAAGACGCGCCCGCGCCCTGCAGAGTGTCCGCGGGGAGCGCTCCGTCAGAACGCTTCGGGCGCAGCGGCACCACGTTTGGGCCATAGGCTGCTTCGCCGGGGCCGTCGGCGGTCTCTGAATCTCGGGAGTCCTGAGACCACTCTTGGGGCCACTCTTGGCGGGCGTCTTGGCGGGCGTCTTTAAGAGCGTCTTGGGCGCTGCGGCGGTCGGCGTCGTCTCCGGTCGCGAGCCCCGCCGCGTCCGTTGCGGCGCCGCGCAGAGGCTCGTCGCCGGCCGACGTTTCGTCTCCCGGCTCGCCACCCGTCAGCGTCTGGTCTCGCCCAGCCATTCGGCACTCTCCGAAACCGCGTTACGGGCGATCGCCCGCTCGCGCCCGTCCCACCCCAAAACGCCGCAGCTCAACAGGTACCCCGTGCGGCGCAAAAGGTCTAGGTGCGCCGTGGCGGCGAGCCGCAAGATGCAGTGTCTGTCTCGCCCCGACACGCGAGATCGACCCGATGTCGGCGACGCGCGCGCATCCCCGTCGGAAGCTGCGTCACTTGCACCTTCAATGCCGCGATTGGGTCCGAAATGGGACAGGCCGGGCCGAGCGCGCTCGATTGCATCCTAGGTTTGCCGCAATGCAACAAAGCGAGACGCGCTGTGATCCGGCGCCGTCCAAACTGCGAAGAGTAAACGACATTCGCCGTTCATCAGAAAGGTCGTGCCTGCCGTGGCGCTCTCGTCGATCGATCCGCACCTCCTCGCACTCGCGACCGCGCTAGGCCTTTTCGCGCTGCTCTGGCCCATCAGCGTCGCACGGCGCGACGCCAGCGTCGTCGACGCGGCATGGGGCCCGGGGTTCGCGATCATCGCCTGGCTGATCTGGGCTCTGGCCGGTCAGCCGGCTGATGAGCGGAGCTTGATTCTGCTCGGCCTGATCAGTCTCTGGGCCGCGCGGCTCGCCGTCTACATGATCGGCAGGAAGCTGCGCGAACCCGAGGAGGATCCGCGCTACGGGAAGCTTCGCGCGTCGTGGGATCCCGGCTTCTGGTGGAAGAGCCTGTTCGTCGTCTTCCTGCTCCAGGGGACGCTGCAGTGGCTTTTGGTGATGCCGGCGCAACGGGCTTTGCTGAATTCGACCGAAGCGTTCGGCGCGGTGTCCGCACTCGGCGTCGCGCTGGCCGTCGCGGGCTTGGCGTTCGAGACGATCGCCGACGCGCAGCTCGATCGCTTCCGTCGCCAGAACCCACGGCCGGCGCTGTGCACGAGCGGGCTTTGGGCGTGGTCGCGGCATCCCAACTATCTGGGTGAAATGGCGTTCTGGTGGGGCGTGTGGCTGATCGCGGTCCCCTCGGCCGAGCTCTGGACCATCGTCGCGCCGATCCTGCTGACGCTGCTACTGCGCTATGTCTCGGGCGTTCCGATGCTGGAGCGTCATCTGGCCGAGACGCGCCCCGAGTTCGACGCTTACCGTTCGCGCACGCCGATGCTGGCGCCGTGGCCCCTCGCCCGCAAGAAAGAGCGGGCGGCCGCACGCTAAGCCACGACGTCCCGCCACGAACGCCGGCTCCAGTCTCAGTAGATGTAGCGGATCTGCTCGCGCCAGAAGCGCTCGAGGCGGCCCATCGCGTCGTTCATCTGAGCGAGGCTCTCGCCGTCGAACTCCGGGTTCGAGACGAAGCTCGCCACGTGGCGACGATAGATGCCGTCGACGATCTTGCGCACCTCGTCGCCCTTCTCCGTCAACCGGATCCGGACGGAGCGGCGGTCGGCGGTGCAGCGCTCGTGGTGCAAGTAGCCGAGTTCGACGAGCTTCTTGAGATTGTAGGAGACGTTCGAGCCCTGATAGTAGCCGCGCGTCTTCAACTCGCCGGCCGTCAGCTCCTCCTCGCCGATGTTGAACAGCAGCAGCGCCTGGACGCTGTTGATGTCGACGCGGCCAAGGCGCTCGAACTCATCTTTCACGACGTCGAGCAGCAGCCGGTGCAGACGCTCGATAAAGGCGAGCGTCCCAAGGTAGCGCTGCTTGGTTAGAACAAGATGCTCCTCAGCGCTCGACGCAAAATCTTCATCGAGAGAAAGCTCGGCGGTGGCCATCGTGAAACTCCGCGTGCGAGAATGACTTTAACGCACGCTAGATCGGCACGGTTACAAAACCCTTACCCCGAACACAGCGCGTCAGGGCGAACCGAGTTCCCCCTTCAACCACTTCAAAACACCGGAGAAGTCGAGGTCCGAACCGCCCGAGGCCGCCATCAGCGCGTAAATCTGAGCGGCGTGGGCGCCGAGCGGGGTCGCGGCGCCGCCCTCCTGAGCCGCGGCCATCGCGAGGCGCAGATCCTTCAGCATCAGCGCGGCGGAGAAGCCGGGGGCGTAATCTCGGTTAGAGGGCGCTGTCGGCACCGGGCCCGGCGCCGGGCAGTAATCGTTCAGGGACCAGCAGCGTCCGGTCGCGGTCGAGGATATGTCATAGAGCTTATGCGCGTCGAGGCCCAGCTTCTCGGCGAGCGCGAAAGCCTCGCAGACGCCGATCATCGAAATCGCCAGCAGCATGTTGTTGCAGATCTTCGCGGCGCAGCCGGCGCCGGAAGCGCCCGCATAAAAGATGTTCTTGCCCATCGCCTGCAGCAGAGGGTGAGCCCGACGAAAAGCGTCTTCGGATCCGCCGACCATAAAGGTCAGCGTGCCCGCCGCGGCGCCGCCCACGCCGCCGGACATCGGGGCGTCCAGATACGAGACGTCGGCCGCGCTGGCGGCGGCGGACATGGCGCGGGCGGTCTCCGGGTCGATCGTAGAGCAGTCGACCGCGATGGATCCGTCCGGCATCGCATCGAACACGCCCGCCTCGACATACACGGCGCGGACCTGAGGCGCGGCCGGGAGGGCGGTCACCACGGCGTCGACGCCTGCAACCGCGGCGGCGGGCGAGTCCGCCAATGTCGCGCCGGCGGCCGCGGCGTTGGTCCGATTCGCCTCCGCCAGGTCGAATCCCACGACGGAATGGCCGGCCTTCAAAAGGTTGCGGACCATCGGCAGCCCCATGTTGCCGAGACCGATGAATGCGATGCGCGCCATAGCGCTCCTCCCTGCTGTGTTTCGCCTGACGTGTTTTGGTCCAGCATTGTTTCGGCCCGCTCGTCGTCCTGTCGAGCCGGCCGCCCTTGGTGCGTTCAGGATCGTGGGAGCGGGATCCTGGGGTCGGGATCGTGGGGTCGGGATCTCGGGGTCAGGACCGCGTGCGCACGATCGAAGGCTCAGGGGTGAGCCGTGTCCGCGGTCCGGATCGCCTGGATCATTTCGGCATGCGCTTCGGGCGCGGGCTCCGCGCCTGCGATCCATTTGTAGATCCGGCCGTCGTCTTCGCGAATCAACGCCTCGAACGCGTCCAGCTCCTCATCGGTCAGGGCGGGCAAGCGGGCGTCGGCGAACCGACCGAGGATCAGATCCATCTCGCGGGTGCCGCGGCGCCAACAGCGGATCTTGAGCCGCTTCTCGCGATCGCGCCGCAGTTCGCGGCCTGGCTCGGGAGCGCTCTCCCGCCATCCGGTCGGAGCGTCCTCCATCGTCGCATCTCCGCTCATCGGCGTCCTCTCTCGCTCTTGCTTCAGATCTCCGGTCTCGAAGGCCGCATAGACGGCTTCTCACGGCTCCTTGGCCAACGCGCCAGCCCCGGCGCCGGCGTTGGATCGGGTGGCGTATCAGATGGGGCGCGATCCAGCGCGTCAACGCACGCGCGGGGGGGCGCCCTCGCCGCCGAGCCCCGCGCGACGCCGGCGCTTGTTTCGCGCCGGCGCGCCGGATCAGCCGAAAGCGTTCTCCGGGTCGCGGAACGCCTTGAAGGCCAGCGTGTTGCCGGAAGGATCGGCGATCGCGAAAGCGCCCTGCTCGCCCGGCGCGCCGACGAAACGGATGGTGGGATCGAGCACGAAGGACAATCCCTCCTGTCGGATACGCTCGATCAGCGCGCGCCAATCGTCCCAATCGAGCAGCACGCCGAAATGCGGAACCGGCACGCCTTCGGGATCGATCAGCGAGGGCGAGGCGATCTGGTCGCGGGGCGCGGCGAAGGCCGACAGCGGGTGGCCGAACAGGTCGAAGTCCTGGCGCCCGTCGGCCGCGGCCGAGAGCCGGCAGCCGAGGATGTCGCCGTAGAACCGACGCGCCTCGTCCAGATCAGCGACGCAGAACGCGTAGCGAAACGGCCGGAGCGACTCGGAGATGGCGACCGGGGTCTCCGGCGGATCGACGCCGTCGCCGCGGCCGGTCAGCAGCCACGTGACCGAGACGTTCAGAAGGCCCGCGAGCATCGCCAGACGGTTCGCCCGGGGCTCGGAGCGGTCGTTCTCCCATGCGGAGACGACCTTGGCGCCGACCCCGAGGCGAGAGGCGAGGCCGGCCTGGGTCAGCCCCGCGGCTTGGCGCGCGGCCGAGACCCGGTCGCCGAGCGTGGCCGAATCTTCGCCGAAATAGCCATCCGAGGGCTCAGCGAACCTGATCTCCTCAAGCTCGGCCTGCGACGCCTCCGCGGTCGACATCGCGGCGCTCGCGTCGGCTCCCAGATGAGCGCCTCTGTCCTGCAGCTCGTCTCGGTCGTCACCCATGACTTCTCTCCCATGATTGTGGGGGTAGCCTACGCCCGCCGAGCGCCCGCGTCGCCCCCTGTCTTCGTCGAGCGGCGCGGCGAATGGCGCCCGACTTCCGTCCCCGCGCTCTCGCAGAGCGTCAGGCCGCGGAGATCCCGCCGTTCACGCTGATCGCCTGGCCGGTGATCTTGGCCGCCGCGGGCGAGGCCAGGAACACCGCGAGCGCGGCCAGATCCTCCGCATAGGTCGGGCCGAGCGCCGCCATCGGACGGGCCTTCTCGAACAGCTTCTTGGAAAACGTTCCCTCGGCCATCAGGCGATCGGTGAGCGGCGTGCCTTCGACCAGACTCGGGGTCAGCGTGTTGGCGCGGATCCCGTTTCGCCGACCCTCCACGGCGACGCCGCGCATGAACTGGATGGTGGCGGCCATGGCGGCGCCGATCACGGTCTCGCCCGGGGTCGCCACCTTGCCCGCGTCGGAGGCGACGGCGAGCAGGCAGCCGCCCGGCGCGCCGCCGTCGGGCTGATCCATCATGACCGGGACGACGGCGCGAACCGCGTTCAGATTGGGCAGCAGGTCGCGGGTCAGAACGCTCTCGATCGCGCCGATCGGCTGTTTGAACAGAAGCTCCGGCAGATTGGCGCCGCCGGCGCTCGTGACCAGCAGGTCGATCCGGCCCATCGCGCGCGCGGCGCCCGTCGCCATGGCCTCCGCCGCGGCCCCGTCGGCGCAATCGGCCTCGATGAAGTCCGCGTCGATCGCGCCGGGCGCAGCGACGCGGACGGCGTCGAGCGCGTCGGCCCCGCGCGCTGCGGAGCGGCCGACCAGGCGGATCGCGCGAAGGCCCGCGACGGCGAGCGCGATCGCCGTCGCCCGGCCGATGCCGGAGGTCGCTCCGACCACGATCGCGGACTGGTCCTGGAGCGGGCGGGCGTAGGTCGCGGTCGGGCCGGGCATCGGATTCCTCCTCATTTCGTCGTCGCTCTGGTTGTCCGCCATCTCAGCGCGTCGACGGCGCCGCGCGCAAGCGCCCCCTCCCCTCCCGAACCGTTCCGCTCTAAGTGCAACAGATGTCCGCCTTGCTCCCTTCGCCTTCCGCCGATCATGCGTCCTGCGCCGGTTCCGCGCCCGACCCGCTGTCGCCCGAGGGTCGCGCGCGGTTCTCCGCCGTCATCGACGTCCGCAGCCCCTCGGAGTTCGCCGAGGATCATATGCCGGGCGCGATCAACCTGCCGGTGCTCGACGATGCGGAGCGCGCGCGGGTCGGCGCGCATTACGTGCAGGTCTCGAAGTTCGAGGCGCGAAAGATCGGCGCGGCGCTGGTGGCGCGGAACATCGCGCGGCATCTGGAGGGGCCGCTCGCGGACCGGCCGGCGGATTTCGCGCCCCTGGTCTATTGCTGGCGCGGCGGGCAGCGTTCGGGCTCGATGGCGAGCGTGCTGAAGCAGATCGGCTGGCGGGCCGAGACGGTGGCGGGGGGCTACAAAGCCTATCGCCGGCGCGTGCTGGAGGCGCTCCATGAGCGCGCGCCCTGGTTCCGGGTGGTGATCCTCGACGGCAACACCGGCTCCGCCAAGACCGAGATCCTCGGGCGGCTTCGCGCACGGGGCGTCCAGACCATCGATCTGGAGGATCTGGCGGCGCACCGAGGGTCCGTGTTCGGCGGGCTCCCGGACCGGTCGCAACCCGGACAGAAGATGTTCGAGAGCCGGCTCCTCGACGCGATCGAGCGTCTCGACCCGGCGCGGCCGGTGGTGGTCGAGGCGGAGTCGAGCAAGATCGGCGCTTGTCATACGCCGCCCGTGCTGTGGAATGCGATGGCGGTTGCGCCGAGGATCGCGCTCGAGGTCTCGGCGGCGGCGCGGGCGCGGTATCTGGTGTCCGCGTATCCGGAGTTGATCGAGGACCCGGAGCGTCGCGACGAGCGGCTCGACCGGCTGATCCCGCTCCACGGACATGAGCGCGTGGCGGAATGGCGTGCGCTGGCGGAGGCGGGCGCGCATCTGCGGCTCGCAGCGGCGCTGATCGAGAGGCATTACGATCCGGCCTATCAGCGCTCGCGGCGGAAGCGGGATCGCCCGACGGCGGCGACGGTGCGGCTCGCCGGGCTGTCGGCCGAGGATCAGGAGCGCGCGGCGGACGCGATCGTCGCGGCGCTCGAAGGGGCGCTCGAAGGAGCGCTTGAAGGGGCGGCGGGGGAGTCGGCGACGTCGTAGTCGGCCAGGACCCGCAGGCGCGGCGCGCCCGGGCGGGCGGCGACGACCGCGCCGATGCGCCAGGCTGCGCCGCCCGCCTCGCGCAACTCCGCCAGAACCGCCTCGGCCGCGTCGGCCGGGATCGCGGCGAGCAGGCCCCCGGCGGTTTGGGGATCGAACAGGATGTCGATCGGAGGGCGGGTCGGGCGCATGCCAGCCTCCGGGCCGGCAGGGTCCGAGCTCGCAGGCGGTCCCCGCATCGCGCCCGCGTCCGGCTCGATCTCCGACCAGACGGCGGCGCGGTTCGCGGGCGCGAGGGAGCTGCGGACGCCCTTGCTCAGCAGTTCAACGGCGCCGGACAGGACCGGCAGCGCGACGAGGCCGATCTCGGCCGCAGAGCCCGAGGCGCGGAGCATGCCGATCAGATGCCCGGCGAGGCCGAAGCCGGTGACGTCCGTCATGGCGCGGGCCCGCTCGCGGAGGATCGCCGCCGCCGGACCGTTCGAGACCTTCATAACCGCGAGCGCCTCGGCCCAGTTGCGACCGTCCACGACGCCCCGCATCTCCGCGGCCAGGATCGCGCCGACGCCGAGCGGCTTGGTCAGGATCAGCGCGTCGCCCGGGCGCGCGCCGTCGAGGCCGATCGGACGGTCGCAGAGCCCGGTCGCCGTGAAGCCGATGGAAAGCTCAGCGCCGCTCGCGCTGTGCCCGCCTGCGAGGGCCGCGCCCGCGGGACCGAGCGCGGCCTCCGCGCCGGCCAGGATCTCCGCCAGCGTCTCCGCCTGCTTGGCGGGGCTCATCGGCGGCAGCGTCGCCGAGGCGAGGACGGCCTGCGGCGCGCCGCCCATCGCCCAGACGTCGCCGAGCGCATGGAGCGCGGCGATCCGGCCAAGCTCGTAGGGATCCTCGATAAAGGCGCGGAACTGATCGACCGAGATCGCCAGCCGCGCGCGCCCGACGGACAGGATGGCCGAATCGTCGCCCGGCGCTCGCGAGACGTCGTCGCGGCCGGGAGGGGCGAGCCCGGACAATCCTGCGGCCAGGGCGATCGGGCCGATTTTCGAGCCGCAGCCGCCGCAGAGCGGATCGCCTTTGCGCAGCTCGGCGACGCCGTCGGCCTCCGGGCCTTTGGGCGCTTCGGGCGCCGTGGGGTCGGGCGTCTCCGAAAGGCGGTCCATGAAGGCGCGGTCGATCCGATCCTTCCAGCGCCAGAGCGCCGGGGAGAGCCAGGCGGCGTCGAGGACGCGGCCCCATTTGGTCGCGAGCGCCTCGCGCGGGCCGAGCGAGATCAGCTTCAGAAAATCGCTCTGAGGCCGGTAGGCGCGCAAGGGCCGGCCCGAGGCGGCGCGGGCGAGGTTCTCCGCAAGGATCGGCGCCTGGCGCACGGCGAAGACGCCCGCCTTCGGGCGCGGGCTTTCCGCCATGTAGGCCGCGTCGCCGGCGGCGAAGACTTCCGGATGCGACACCGAGCGGAGATGGGGGTCGACGCGGACGAACCCGTGTTCAAGGGCGAGGCCGGTCTCCGCGAGCCAAGGCTGGGGTCGCGCGCCGGCGGCGGCGACGATGAAGCGCGCGGGGAGGCTTTCGCCCTCTTCGAGCGCCACGCCCTCCGCCGCGGCCGCCGCCACGCGCACGCCCGTCCGGACCCTGACGCCGGCCGCCTCGAGGCGTCGGCCGAGCGCGTCGGCGAGAGGGGCGGGCGCGCCGGGCAGAATGCGATCGGCCTGCTCCAGGAGCGTCAGCGCCGGGGCCTGGTCGGGGCGGGCGGCGCGCAACCGGTGGACCATGGCGAGGGCCAGTTCGACGCCCCCGACGCCGGCGCCGATCACCGCGGCCTCGGGCGCGGCGCGGCCGGCGGCCACCTCCGCCACGAAGCGCTCCCACGCGTCCGCGAAGGGGCCGAGCGGCTTGGCTGCGACGATATGGGCCTCGGCGCCGGGCGGGCCGCGGAGCTCCGAGGTGATCCCGATATCGATCGAGGCGAGGTCGTAGGCGATCGGGGGACGGCCGGAGAGCCGGATGCGGCGGGCGACCGGATCCAAGCCGTCGGCGCGGTCGAGAACCAGCCGCGCGCCGGCGCGGCGGGCGAGGCGCACGAGATCGATCTCAAGCGCCTCGCGCCGATAATGGCCCGCCACCAGGCCGGGCAGCATGCCGGTGTAGGGCGCGGTCGGCTCCGGGTTGATCAGGGTGAGCCGCGCGCCAGGCAGCGGCCGCATCGCCCAGCGCCGGAGCAGAAGCGCGTGGGCGTGGCCGCCGCCGATCAGGACGATGTCTCGGGTGATGGGGGCGTCGGGGCGGCGCATCGGCGGGGCTCGAACAGGCGATCGGCCGTCCAGGTCGCCCGGGGGCGACGGGTCCGGCCAAGCGGAGCCGCCCGTATGGGTCGGGCTCGGCCGACTGTCAAAGCGGCTGTCGGGTTTAGGACTGAACGTCAGTCAGACAACCGAAAAACCGCCAGCTCGCCATCCACTTATGAACCTCGCGCGGCCAGAAGTGGATGGCAGCGGATGCGACAAAAGGGACCCCTTTTGTCAGCACTCGAAGAGCTTCCGCGTTTACATCCGAAGCGGTATGACATCTGCGCTGAGGACAAAGACAATCCATAGCCAACGTCAGTTTTCCGACGAACCGGCTCTTAAAGTGTCCAACATCGGGCAGTCGCTTTGCCCATTTGCGCAGTTCGCGACCAGCTCGGCCAAGGCCTTCTCAAGCTGCCGAAGCTCCACCAATTTCGCCCGCACATCGGAGAGGTGTTTGCGGCCAAGCTGCTCGACCGTCTCACACGCGTCCGACGGTGCATCAGCCAAATTGCGAAGCGCAATGGCATCGTGGATTGAGAACCCAAGATCACGACAGCGTTTGATGAAACGAAGCTCGGAAATTTCAGCGTCTGAGTACGCCCGCCTCCCAGACGGCGTCCGGCCCGCCTTCGAGATGATCCCCTCGCGCTCGTAGTAGCGGATTGTTTCGATCGAAACGCCGCTTAGCCGAGACGCTTCTCCAATCGTGACCATCGTGCAGTCTCCGCTTGCTCCTGTAGCCGCTACAGGATGCAGAAATGCAAAATGATGTCGAACACTGAGACGATTCGAGACCGGGTGTCCGGGCCCAGCCGCCTGATGATCGGCGGCGCGGGGTTGCTCGCGCTGCTGAGCGCGTCTTGCTGCGTCTTACCGATAGGTTTGTCGATCCTCGGCCTCGGCGGCGCTTGGCTGACGACTTTGGGCCCCTTCGTCGCTCATCGCGTCGAAATCCTGCTGATTGTCGGCGTCGTCCTTGCCTGGGCATGGGTTCGGACGGTTAGGCGTTGGAGCTGCGCGAGCCAGAGGCGGTCGACGGTCGCTATTCTAGGCACCGCCACAGCAGTGTTCGTCGTCGCCGTGAGCGCGCCGCTTTGGGAAGCCGACGTCGCCCGAGCGATGCTGGCGCTTTGGCGGGAGAGCCGGTCGTGAAGCGCCGTTTGCTGTCCATCGGGATCGTCGGCTCCGTCACCGCCGCGATCTGCTGCTTCACACCAGCCTTGGTCGTCATTCTCGGCGCGCTCGGTATGTCGGCGATCGTTGGCTATCTCGACGTCGTGCTGCTGCCGGCGTTGGCGTTCTTTCTTGGCCTCACAGGATACGCCCTATGGACACGCGAACGAACCGGATAACCCTTCAGTCGACGATCACCTGCCCCGAGTGCGGGCGCGTGGAAACCGAGACCATGCCCACAGAAGCATGCCAATGGTTCTACGACTGTAAGGGTTGCGCTGCAGTGCTGAAGCCGCTGCCGGGCGACTGCTGCGTGTTCTGCTCCTACGCCACGGTACCGTGCCCGCCAATCCAGGCCGGCGATAGCTGCTGTGGGTAGGAAAGCTTGGGTTCAAAGCTGACGTTCGCTTGTGCAAGGCGAACTTCGCCTTTGGGTCACT
>JBCBRF010000128.1:0-11063 GCA_039819865.1 Pseudomonadota bacterium
ACCTCGGTTCCGATCTCGACCGGCGAGCGTCTGGTGACGAAGTACGAGTTCGCCCGCGTGCTCGAGACCGGCGCCGCCTCGATCCTGCAGCCCGCGCTCGGCCGGGTCGGCGGGCTCTGGGAGGCCAAGAAGATCGCCGCGATGGCCGAGCCTTACACGGCGCAGATGGCCCCGCACCTCTATGCCGGTCCGATCGAGGCCGCGGCGAACATCCACCTCGCCGCCTCGATCCCGAACTTCCTGATCCTCGAGAGCATCGAGCGCTTCGACGGCCCTTGGGGCGCGTTCCTGAAGACCCCGATCCGCTGGGAGGAGGGGTATGTCATTCCCCCGACCGAACCCGGCCTCGGGATCGAACTCGACGAAGACCGCGCCCGCGCCCACCCCTACACGGACGCCGAGCTGCACTTGGAGATGTCGACCGAGGCGCCCTGACCGAGGCGCCCTGAGCGAGGCGCTTCCGCATTGCGCCGATGCGGAGGCGCCGTCGCCCTTCACCAGCCCTCGGGCCGCGTCCCCTGCCAATCGGCGGCGAAACAGGGCGCCTCGTCGCCGACGGCGTAGTAGCCGCCCTTTTCGCCGGTGAAGATATGCCCGACCAGGGCCGGCGGGTCCTGATCGAGCGCGCCGGCCCAGATCGAGATCCGGTCCGTCGGCGCGCCGTCCGGGGCGAGCGGTTCGAAGAACAGCCCCGAGCCGCAGCGCGCGCAGAAACCGCGCCGCGCCGTCGGGCCCGCCGACCACCAGGCGAGCGTCTCCGCCGCCTCGAGCACGAGATCGCCCCGCCGCGCCGCCGTCGCCGCCACATGGTGCCCGCTCTGGCGCCGGCAGGTGCGGCAATGGCAGCCGACCACCGGCCTCAGAGGTCCCTCGACGCGGAACCGCACGGCGCCGCAGTTGCACCGCCCTGAGCGGCTTGTTTCGTTCGACATGCCTGTGCGCTCCATCACAGCGCGGCCCCGATCCGCCCCGGTTCCGCCCCAGTTCTCCCCGGATCCGTCGCCGATCGCCTCATCCGGCCCAGCCGCGGCCCTATTCCAGCTGGTCCTCGCCACAGAACCACCGCAAGCTGGCGATGGAGTCGAGGCCGAACGACCAGTGGCGCGTCGATCGCGACGCGCGCTCTCGACCACGCCGATCGCGGGCCCGCCGCGCGCTTCGCCCGGGCCTGACGCCTCTGAAGGAGCCGACCATGCGCCGAGCCGCCGCCTCCCCCGCCCGCCTGATCCAAAGCGCCACGGCGCTGCTGCTCGCCGCCCTCGTCGGGCTCCTGCTCGCGCCCGCCGCGCTCGGCCAGACCGGCGTCCCCGGCCAACCGCCCGCCGATCCGCGGCGCGACGACGGTCTCGTGCGTCAGGGTCAGATGGACGGCGGGGCTCTCCTGCTTCGCACGGACGAGCCGGGCCTCTACGTGCCCGCGCCGGTCCTGAAGACCAAGATCGACGTCGCCATCGCCGGCGCGATCGGCCGCACCGTCGTGACCCAGCGCTTCAAGAACCCCGCGCCCGTCTTCGTCGAGGGCAAGTACATCTTTCCGCTCCCCGAAAGCGCCGCGGTCGACACTCTCCGCATGCGCGTCGGCGACCGCCTGATCGAAGGCGAGATCAAGGAGCGCGAGGAGGCCAAGGAGATCTACGAGGAGGCCAGGGAGCAGGGCTATGTCGCCTCGCTGGTCGAGCAGGAGCGACCCAACCTCTTCACCACTTCGGTCGCCAATATCGGCCCAGGCGAAACGGTCGTGATCCAGATCGAGTACCAGGAGACCTTTGCGCCGCGCGACGGCGTGTTCGGCCTCCGCATCCCGCTGGTGGTCGCCCCGCGCTACAACCCCGAGCCGCGCGTCGCGAGCGTGAAGTTCGGTCCGAACGGTTGGGAGCTGGTCGGCGACGATCCGGTCCCCGACGCCGAGCGCATCGTCGCGCCCGTGGTCAACCCGGCCGACGACGCCGCGGCGGGCGTGATCCGCAACCCGGTCGAGCTGACAGTGGATCTGAAGGCGGGCTTCCCGCTCGGCCCGATCCGCAGCCTCTACCACAAGGTCACGATCGCTCCCGACGGCCAGAGCGGCGCGACGATCTCGATCGACGGCGAGGTCCCGGCCGATCGCGACTTCTTCCTGTCCTGGCGTCCCGCGAAGCTGAGCGACCCCTATCTCACGGTCTTCGCCGAGGAGAAGGACGACGCGCGGCACTTCCTGATGATGCTGACCCCGCCGGCCGCCGACGCCATCGGCGACGCGCGCAAGCCCCGCGAGGTGATCTTCGTCCAGGACATCTCCGGCTCGATGTCGGGCGAGAGCATCGAGCAGGCCCGCGCCGGTCTCGAACTGGCGTTAAAGCGCCTTCAGCCGGACGACCTGTTCAACCTGATCGTGTTCAACGACCGCTACGGCCAGCTCTTCGACGCCCCCGAGCCCGCGACCGCGGAGAACCTGGTGACGGCGGTCGAGGCCGTGCGCGCGCTCCAGGCCGACGGCGGCACGGAGATGCTCCCGGCGCTCGAAGCGGCGCTGAAGGACCGCGCGCCGAACGACCAGGAGCGCATTCGACAGGTGATCTTCCTGACCGACGGCGCCGTGGGCAATGAGCGCGAGATGCTGCGCCTGATCGAGCGCGATCTCGGCCGCTCGCGCCTCTTCACCGTCGGCATCGGCTCCGCGCCGAACAGCTACTTCATGGTGCGCGCCGCCGAGAGCGGGCGCGGGACCTTCACCTTCATCGGCGACCTAGCCGAGGTGAAGGACCGGATGGACGCCCTGTTCGCCAAGATCGAGACCCCGGCGATGACCGATCTGTCGCTTCAGATCGACGGCTGGACCTCGACCGAGACCTGGCCGAACCCGCTGGCGGATCTCTACGCCGGCGATCCGGTGGTCGCCACCATCCGCGTCTCGAAGGCCTCCGCGACCAGCGACGAGCCGGCCCTGACGGTCTCAGGCGCGCGCGGCGACGAAACCTGGGAGCAAAACGTCGACCTCTCGGACGTCGCGGAGCGCCCGGGCGTCTCGAAGCTCTGGGCCCGCCAACGCATCCGCTCGCTAGAGGCGCTTTGGCTGAGTCCGGACGTCGACGAGCAGGGTCGCGAGGCGATCGACGCGGAGATCCTCGGGACCGCGCTGAAGCACTCGCTGGTGAGCCGCCTGACCTCTCTCGTCGCCGTCGACGTCACGCCGACCCGCCCGGTGGGCGAGGCCGTCGTCACGCGCGAGGTGCCGCTCGCCCTGCCCAAGGGTTGGGATCCTGAGGCCTTTTTCGACGAAGGCGCGGGCGAGAGCGTCGCGCCGGAGCGGATCGGCCCGCAGCCGACGCCGACGGACGCCGAGGGCGCGCCGCTCATCAAGGCGAGCGCGATGGAGCGTCTCGCCGCGGCCGCCGATGCTCGGGCTCAGGCGCGCACCCAATCCGCGCCCTTGCCGGTCGGCGCCGCGGACTGGGCCGCTCAGCTCTTGATGGGCGCGATGCTGCTCGTTCTCGCGCTCTTGCTCATCAACGGTCCCGTGTTCGCTCGGGCGCCGCGCGCGCCCCGGCGTCGGGAGCGTCGCGGATGACCCCCCCGGCCGATCGTCGCGGCGCGCTCCCTTGGCGGTTTTGGGGCGCGCCCTTTCCTTGGATTGCGCGCGCGCTCCGCGACCGGTCCCGAGCGTTGCGCGCCGCCGCGGCGGTCTCGCTCGGCCTCGGCGGCGTCGCGCTGATGCTCTCCGCGCTCGCGACCCCGGCCAAGGCCTGGCTGGGTCAGCGTTTGCTGGAGCGCGCCTTCGCCGAAGTCCGAGCCTCGAACGCGCCGGCCAAGCCATGGCCCTGGGCTGATATGGCGCCGATCGCGCGCCTCGATTTCCCGAGCCTGAACCAGCGCCGCATCGTGCTCGACGGCGCCACCGGCGAGGCGATGGCCTGGGGACCCGGCCATGTCGCCGGCACCGCGCCACTCGGCGCGCCCGGCCTTTCCGCCGCCGCCGCGCACCGCGACACCCATTTCGCGCTTCTCGAGCATCTGAGGCCCGGCGACGAGATCCGCCTGGAGACCGCGGACGGGAGCCGCCGCAGCTACCGCGTCTCGCACGGCGAGGTCGTCGACAGCCGCAAGATCGGCCTGCCCATCATCCATGAGGGCCGCGATGTGCTGGCGCTGTCCACATGCTGGCCCTTCGGCTCGATCCAGCCCGGCCCCATGCGGTTCGTCTTGTTTGCGGAGCCGATCGCCCCATTGTCCGTCGGCGACGAGCAAAAGATCTGATCGCGCCGGCCGGCCTCGGCCGCGCGCCTTCGAAGGACTTCGCCGCGTGCCAGCCAATCCCGTCACCCGTCGCGCCGCCCTTGGCGGTCTTGTCGCCGCATCGGGCCTCCCGCTCGCCGGCTGCGGCTTCTCCGGCCCCCGCGGGCGCGGCTTCTGGAGCAGGGTCGAGCCGACCGTCCCGTTCCCGCCCGAGGCCTCGATCCGCGAAGTCGCGACCGGCCTGTCCTTTTGGGAGCAGGATTTCGCCCGCGCGTTGGCCGATCCGGAGATCGACCTGCTGATCCTGGGCGAAGTGCACGACAACGCGCTGCATCATCAGGTCCAAGCCTGGACGCTCTCCTCGCTGGATCAGCTCCGCGCCCCGCCGCGCGCGCGCGGACCCCGCTCGGGCGTCGTCGGGCTGGCCTTCGAGATGATGACCCCCGCCCAGGCGCGCGCCGCGACCCGCTTCCTCGCAAGCCGCCCGGTCGACGAGACGGCGGACCTCGCCGCGCTCGGCCAGGAGATCGGCTGGGCCGAGAGCGGTTGGCCCGCCTGGGAGCTCTACGCCCAGATCCTGGTCGCCGCGCCGACCGCCCGCGTGACCGGCGGCGCCATCCCGCGCGAGGAGCTGCGCGCCGCGATGGGGGCGGGGGCCGCCGCCTGGCCGGACGCCGCCCGCCTCGGCCTGGACAAGCCGCTCGATCCGGCGGAGGCGGCGGTGCGGATCCAGGGTCAGATCGACTCGCATTGCGGCCTGATCCCGCCAGAGGTCGCGCCGGCCATGGTCGACGCCCAGCGGATCCGCGACGCCAGTTTCGCCAAAGCGCTGCTCGACGCGGGCTTGGGCGGTTTCGCCGCGCTCATCGCCGGCGCCGGCCACGCTCGGACGGATTGGGGAGCGCCGCGCTTCATCGAGCGCCTCGCGCCCGAGAAGCGCGTCGTGAGCGTCGGCATGCTCGAGGCCCCGGCGGGCGTGGATCCGAAGCGCGCCGACCTCGCCGCGCTGGCCGCGGGGTGGGGCGGCGCGGCGCCCTTCGACTATGTCGTGATCACCCCCGGCGCCGCGCGCGAGGATCCGTGCGAGCGGATGCGTGCGGGTCGCCAGGGCGGCTGATCCGATTCGGTCGAGAGCGGCGGCCTCAGCCGCCCTTGCGCACCAGGAAGGCGAGGGCGCCGTCCGGCGTCTCCTCCGGCTCCCCCAACAGCGCATGGCCTTGCTCAGCGCAGAAATGCGGCACGTCGATCCGCGCGGCCGGATCGTCCGTCCGCATTCGGATGACCGCGCCGCACGACAACGCCTGCAAGCGTTTGCGCAGCTTCAGCACCGGCAGCGGACAGAGCAGACCGCTGGCGTCGAGCTCCGCCGCCGCCGTCTCGCCGGCCGCCCCGCCTTCGTCCTGATCGTGGCTCATATCGGTCTTCCCGGTCGCGCCGGCGTGGTTGCCTGACTGTCGGATCTCGGCCATATCGCCTCGGTCCGCCGCCGGCAACGCCCGGCCCGCGCCGGCGCTCAACAGGAGACCGCCCATGCGCCGCCCGCGCGCTCCCCGCCTCATCGTCGCCGCAGCCCTGCCGATCGCCCTTGCGCCCGTCCCGGCGGGCGTCCTGTCGGGCGTCTCGGCGGGCGTCCTGTCGGGCGTCCTGGCTCTGCTCGCGGCCCCTGAGATCGCCGCCGCTCAAGCCGGCGGCCAGGGCGGGTCCGCCGCGCCCTCGGCGGGCGATCCGGACACGCTCGAAGAGGCCCGTCTCGCCGCGACCCCGCCGGCCGTCAGCTACGTCATCGTCGACGGCGCCGGCGTGCCGGAGCCTCTGGTCAAGGACGGCGCCCCAGACCTCGAGCGCGGCGCGCAGGTCTTCGCCGCCGACGATCGCGGCGGCTGCGTCGCCTGTCATCGGTTGGGCGACCAAGGCGGCGGGGCCGGCCCGGCCCTCGACGGCGTGGGCGTCCGCCTGCCCCTGGCGGCGCTCAGGCTCTGGATCGTGAACCCCGCCGCCCTCGCCGAGGTCCCGGGCAAGCCCGCCTATTTCAGCGTTTTCGACCCGCCGCCCGACGCCGACGCGCCCGTAACCCGTCTGACCGCCCAGGAGGTCGAGGATCTGGTCGCCTTCCTCGCCGCACAGCGCTGATCCGACGAACGCGAGTTCTTGTTTCCAGCCCTAGGTCGCATCGGGTAACCAAACCTCCAGATCTTGACGCCGCGCCGCGATTCCGCCGAGCGCGGCGGATGACGCCCCGATCTTCGGGGCGCGGAGGATGACGCCCCATGAGTTTGACGACCGCCCTGGCCCTTGGACGCGATATCGCGGCGCTGGCCGTCGCCTGCCTGCTGGTGCTCACCGCGGCCGCGTCGCTCTCGGGCGGCGCGGGGCTCGCCGGCGGCCTAGCGGCCACGGTCGCCGCGGTCGCCGCGTCGAGCCTGGCGACGCTGGCGTTGTTCGGAGCCGTGGCGATCTTCGTCGAGGCGCCGCTCGGCGCGCTGTTGATCGTGATTGGCGCCGCCGCGGTTGTGGGTGGGTTCGCCGCTGCGCAATTCTATGGCGTCCGCGGCCTGTGGCTGGTGACGCTGGCCGTGCTCGGCGCGCTGCTCGCCGCGCTGATCCTCTGGACCTTCATGCGCCATCTCGGCCGCCCGATCGGAGGGGTGGCGCCGCTCGCGGCCGCCGCGGTGCTGGCGTTGACGACTTTCGGCGCCCTTGGCGCGACGCTCCGCGCGCAATCCGCCTCGGGCGCTGCGGCGCCGCTCGGCGCCGAGCGGCCCTGGCGCGCCGCGACCCTGTTGTTCGCGACGCCGCCGGCTTGGTTCGATTGCGCCTACGCCACCCTGGGCGGCGAGGCCGTCCGGCCCGGCTTCTGCGCGTTCAAACCACCCGCGCCCGTGATCGCCGCGCCCGGCTCGCCCACGCCCGGAGCGCCCGCCGCGCCGCCGACCCTCGCCATGGCGGAGCCGGACCGAGCGGGAGTCGCGCCGATCTCGGAAAGCGAGGCCGCCGGACCCGAAGCGGCGTCGACCCCCGCCTTTCCGACCGAGCGGACGCCGGACTTCGCCCCGCTACGCGAGAACGAGGCGGTGCGTCCAAACCAGCCCGATCGCCTGGGTCCCGCGCCGACCGAGACCCCGCTGGCGGATGGCGTGGAGGCCGCGAGCGACGCCGCCGGCGCGGCGGGTCTCGCCGCCCCCGATCTCGGCCCGACGCCCTCGACCGCGCAGAGCCGTCAGCCGGTCGCCGAAGCGCCCGATCCGCTCGACCGCCCCGACGCCGCGCGCGTGCGGGTGGCTGCGGCGGACCGCGCGCCCTCGCCGCCGCGCGCCGAGGCGCCTCCGGTTCAATCGCCCGGCTCCGATGAGCGTCGCCGCACCGAGTTCGTCTGTTTTCCGATGCCGGGCGGTCTCGCGGATCAGCTCTGCCCGGACGATCGCGTAACCCCGCGCGACCTGTCGGTGCGCTGGCTGGGCGCTGCGGCCTCCGGCGGCGAGGCGCGCGCGGGCGTCGACCAGATCGAGTGTTTCCGCGAGCCGACCATGACCTTGCACGCGACGCTGGTCGTCGATCTGAACGGCGCGATGGCCGCCGGCATGCCCGCCGGCGGCGCGCCCGCCCGCAGACGCAAGATCGACGCGGTCTACGACATGCTCACCCGGCTCATCGTCGAAGCCCGCGCGGAGGCGGCGTCCGATGCGAGCGCGGCCGACCCGGGCGGTCGGGCCGGTCCCGGTCTGAGCCTGTCGGCCTACATCGCCGGCGGCTCCAGGCTCGAATCGCCTTGGGCGTCGCAGCAGTTCGGCGAGGGGCGCCGCGACCGGGTGTTCGACGTGCGCTCCACCCGCCAGACGCTCGCCCTGGTCCGCCGCATCCAGACCGAGGCGCAAGCGCTTCGGCGAAGCGCGTCCGGCCGCGACCTGTCGGAGACCCTCGCCGCCGTGGTGATCGAGCGTCCTGACGATCCCGAGCCGCCGACCCAGGGCCTCGTGCTGGCCGCCGTGGACGCCTCGGCGGCGCGCACGCTGGAGCCCGGAGCGCTCCGCGCCCTGTCCGAGCGCTACCGCGCCGCGCGGCTGCCGCTCTACGTGGCGGAGATCGGCGATGGAGAGCCTTACGAGCCGCTCCGTCGCGCGGCCGAAGCGACCGGCGGCGGCGCATTCTCAGCGGCCGACGCCGAGAGCGTCAGCAAGATCGCCGATCGCCTCTTGAAGCGGACCAACGCCTTTTGCGCGGTGCGCATTTCGGCGCCGGAAAGCTTTTACGATGCGGGCGGCGTTCAGGTCCGCCTGCGCCGCGCGCTGCTCGACGGCTGCGACTTCGAACAGATCGCGACCATAAGCTGCAACGGCCTGTCGATGTCGGAGCGCATCATCTCGCCCCAGCGCTGATCCCGCGGAGCGCGCCCTCAACAGCGACCCTCTCGGGCGGCGGCGAGGAGATGCACGCGAATGGCGCTCGCCAGCGAGGCGCCGTCGCCGCCGAGCGTCCGGCGCTCGTCGATTTCCGCGGCGAGCGCGTTGACTGAGCGCCCTTCCACCGCGGCGAGCGCCCGCAGCGCCGCCCAGAACTCCGGCTCGAGCGTCACGCTGGTGCGATGGCCCCGCAGCGTGAGCGAGCGTTTCTCGAGCCGGCTCATCGGCGCGCCGCCGGCGTCGGTCGTTCCAGGCGCCGGCGGACCGGCGCCCGATCATGCGTCTCGCTCAGCTGACCTGCGGACGACGCGCGAGCCGCGGTTCGGCGGGGCGCTCTTTTCCGTGGGCCGTCGGCGCGCTGAACACGCGCGCGAGCAGTTCGCGCATCGCTTTGGCGCGCTCCCGACGCCCGGCCCGCAGCCCGGCTTCGATGGTGCGTCGGTCGATCGGCCGATCCCAAGTGTTGGCGGTCTTCATCATCCTGCTCCTGTCGGCGCCGAACCCGTTCTTCGGCGGTGCAGCAAAGATGGTCTTTCTCGCGACGCATGATAATCAATTTGGAAAGAGAGTTAGCTTTCAGGAAAACAGAACAATGAAGATCGAGGAGCTGGAGCTGTTCCGCCGCGCCGCGGCGCTCGGCGCGCTGTCCGCCGCCGGACGCGCGCTCGGCCTGTCCCCCGCCGCGGCCAGCGCGCGCCTGCAGTCGCTGGAGCGCAGCCTCGGCGTGACCCTGTTCTCCCGCACCACCCGCAGGCTCGCGCTGACGGAAGAGGGCGAGATTCTGCTCGGCCACGCGACCCGCGCGCTGGAGGAGCTCGAGGCCGCGCGCGTCGCCGTCGCCGGGGCGGACGCCCGACCCGCGGGCGTTCTGCGCGCCTCCATCCCAGGACCGTTCGGCCGCCAGCATGTGCTCCCCTTTCTGCCGGAGTTTCTCGATCGCCATCCGGACGTCGAGCTCGATCTCCACATCTCCGACGAGATCGTCAACGTGATCGACGGCGGCTACGAGATGGTCGTGCGCGTCGCGCCGTTGACGGACAGCGCCCTTCTGGCGGTGAAGCTCGCCCCCAACCGCCGGATCGTCTGCGCCGCGCCCGCTTACCTCGAGCGCTACGGCGCCCCGGCGGAGCCCGAGGACCTGATCGGCCATCGCTGCCTGATCTTCGGCGATCTGCGCGTCTGGCGCTTTCATCGCGGCGAGGGCGCCAAGCGCGAGGAGCGCGCCGTGCGCGTCACGGGCCCGCTGCACACCAACAACGGCGCCGTGACCGGAGACGCGGCGCGCTTCGGGCTCGGGATCGCGCTCAAATCCATCTGGGACATCGGCGAGGACCTGAAGTCCGGCCGTCTCGTCCAGATCCTCGACCGCTGGCGCGTGGGCGACGCCGGAGACGTCTGGGCGCTCCGTCCGCCGTCCCGCTTCCCGCCGCCGAGGGTGAAGGCCTTTATCGCCTTTCTGAAGGAGAAGTACGGCCCGACCCCCTATTGGGAGATCGAGGAGCTCTGACGCGCCGCGACCAGCGGCGGCGTCCCGAGCCGTCGCCGCACGAGCGGCGTCTCGAGCAGGGCTGTGAACAGCGCCGCCTCGAGCGCGGTCCCCGCGATGATCGACAGCGCGCCGACATCTGAGGCCCGCCAGAGCGCCAGCGCGGACAGCGCGTCGTCGGACAGGCCGACGAGCAGGAGCGCCACCCAATTGTTGGCGACATGTGCGCCGATGGCGACGCCGAGCGAACCGGTCCGCCAGGTGGCCCAGCTCGCCCAGAGCCCGAAGATGGCGGTCGAGATCACATAGGCGGCCGCCAGCTCCGGCCCGAGCGTCGGATCATAGTGGAGCGCGCCGAAGGCGAGCGACGGCGCGCCCGCCCAGACCGCGGGATGCCGACACCGCGCGGCGAGCCCTTGCAGCAGATAGCCGCGAAAGATCAGCTCCTCCGCGCCCGCCTGCAGCGGAACCAGCGCGAAGGCCGCGATCGCGAGGCCGAGCCAGCCCGGGAACGGGCCCGCATACGCATAGACTGCGCCGCCCCCTGGGAGCAGCAGGTCGAGACCGATCAACATCGGGATGGCGGCGACCGTCGCCGCCGCCCCCACCGCAAGGCTCCGACCGAGCGGCGCGCCCGGCGGTCCGATCAAGTCTTTCAACCGCGGCCCTTCGGCCAACAGGAGCGCGGGCATGATGGCCCAAGCGAGCGCGATGTTCGCCAGCGCGACGACGGTGAACTCCGCCAGGAGGCGTCGTCGGAGCGGCCCGGCGGCCGCATCTTCGGGGTAGGTGGCGAGCAACAATTCCGCGAGTGCGGATCCGCTGAGCGTGAGCGCGACATACAGCGCCAGCGCGCCGAGCGCGAGCCGCCAGAGCGGGACCCGCGCCCGGCGCGCCGGGGCGAGATAACGGACGAAAGCGCGGTCTGGGCGGGCGCGCCGTCGCTCGCCTTCGGCGCGCTGACCAAA
>JBCBRF010000129.1:0-11023 GCA_039819865.1 Pseudomonadota bacterium
CACCCGAGCGGAGCGCGCGGCGGAAGCGCTGGAGCGGACGATCGTGATCCATGGCAAGGTTCGCGCGGAGACCCCGCCGACATAGCGATAGAGAGGCAGGCCGCAGCTCTCCGCCGCCGCCTTCGCCACGGCGAGCGACACCCCCAGGATCGCGTTCGCGCCAAGCCGGCCTTTGTTCTCGGTCCCGTCGAGATCGATCAGCGTGCGGTCGATGAAGGTCTGATCCGTGGCGTCGAGGCCCAGCAGGCTCTCCGAGATCTCGCCGTTGACGGCTTCGACCGCCTTCAGGACGCCCTTCCCGCCGAATGCGGACGCGCCGTCGCGCAGCTCGACCGCCTCATGCGCGCCGGTCGACGCGCCCGACGGCACGGCGGCGCGACCGAAGCTGTCGTCCTCCAGCAGCACGTCGACCTCGATCGTCGGGTTGCCCCGGCTGTCGAGGATCTGCCGTCCGGTGATGTCGATGATCGCGCCCATGGCTCGCCGCTCCTTGATGCTGGGTCTTCCGCCCACACGGTGCGGCGCGGACCCGATGTCTCCGGCAGCGGTTTAGGCGAGGCGCGCCGTTCCCGCAAACGCTGCGGAGCCCGAATTCAAGGCGCGTTGCGCTCGGCGCGTTTGGCCGTGTTCCAGAGCGCGTCCATCTCTTCGAGCGTCGCGTCCTCGGGCGTGCGCCCTTGTTCAGCGAGCGCGCGCTCGATGAAGCGAAACCGGCGCTCGAACTTCGCATTGGTGCGCCGGAGCGCGGTCTCCGGATCGACCTTCAGTCGGCGCGCGAGGTTCACGAGCCCGAAGAGGACGTCTCCGAATTCGTCCTCGATCGCGTCCGCCTCGCCGGACTGCGCAGCCTCGGTCAGCTCTCGCGTCTCCTCGGCGATCTTCTCGATGACGGACTCGGTCTCCGGCCAGTCGAAACCGACCCGCGCCGCCCGGCGCTGCAGCTTGTCGGACCGGGTGAGGGCGGGGAGGGCGCTCGGCACGTCTTCGAGCACGCTCTCCCGCGTCACGCCCTTTGCGGCTTTTTCCGCCGCCTTGATCGCGTCCCAATCCGCGTGCTCGGCGTCGCCGAACACATGCGGATGACGCCCGAACATCTTGTCCGAGACCGCGCGGGCCACATCGTCGAAATCGAACGCGCCCGCCTCCGCGGCGATCTGGGCGTGGTAGACCACCTGGAGCAGCAGATCGCCGAGTTCGTCACGCAGGTCGCCGAGATCCTCCCGCTCGATCGCGTCGGCCACCTCATAAGCCTCCTCGATCGTATAGGGCGCGATGCTTGCGTAGGTCTGCTTCACGTCCCAAGGACAGCCGTCTTTCGGATCGCGCAAGCGCCGCATGATCTCAAGCAGGCGGGGCAGGCCGAGGGTCTCATCGCGGACAAGCTGATCGCTCCGGGTCCGGTCCAACGGCTCCGACATAGCGCCCCCTTAGATCGTTAACCTGCTGTTAATTAATCAGAATTCCAGTTCGATAATCGGAATTATGTGAAATCAAGCCGGTCGTCCAACCCGATGCGCCTTACTCCGCCGCCCGGAGCACCCGATCGGCCGCAATCTCCCCGAAGCGCTTCTCGTAGCGGCCGCGCTCCAATGGCGTCATCCGGGCGGTCACGCGAACGCCGTCGACCAGATCCGCGCGATCGAGCACGCAGCCTTGAGCATAAAGCCAGGATAGCGCCTCGCCCTCCTCAGGCGGCAACGTCATCTCGAGATCCACCGCTCCTTCTGACAGCTGCGCCTCGATCAGGCGAAGCAGGTCCGGCACGCCATCGCCGGTCTTGGCCGACACGCAGACCGCCGATGGATCACGCGAAGCCGCATTCAGCGCCGCATGTCGATCGTCCGGGTTCAGCAGATCGAGCTTGTTCCGCGCCTCGATCATCCGGCCGAGCGCCGTATCGTCCAGGCCCAGGTCGCGCAGAACGTCGCGCACATCCGCGTCCTGCGCCTCCGTGTCAGGATCCGCGATGTCGCGCACATGGACGACCACGTCCGCCGCAAGCACTTCCTCCAGCGTCGCGCGGAACGCCGCCACTAGCTGCGTCGGCAGGTCGGAGATGAAGCCCACCGTGTCGGAGAAGATCGCCTTACGTCCACGCGGCAGCGCCACCGCCCGCATCGTCGGATCGAGCGTCGCGAACAGCATGTCCTTGGCGAGCACTTCCGCCTCGGTCAGCCGATTGAACAGGGTCGATTTGCCCGCGTTGGTGTAGCCGACGAGCGCGACGACCGGGTACGGCGCACGCTCTCGGGCGCTTCGGTGCAGCGTCCGCGTCCGAGTAACCTTCGTGAGCTTCCGCTTCAGGACGAGGATCTTGTCGTCGATCTGACGGCGGTCGCTCTCGATCTGGGTCTCGCCCGGGCCGCCCATGAAGCCCACGCCGCCGCGCTGACGTTCGAGGTGCGTCCAGCTCCGCACCAGCCGGCCCTTCTGGTACTCGAGATGCGCCAGATCCACCTGCAGCACGCCCTCTTTGGTGCGCGCGCGCTCGCCGAAGATCTCCAGGATCAACCCGGTTCGATCGAGCACTTTGACCTTCCAGGCGCGCTCCAGATTGCGCTGCTGGATCGGCGTCACGACGGCGTTCACCACGGCGACCTCGACGTCGAGCAGCTTCAACCGCTCGCCGATCTCCGCGACCTTTCCTTCGCCGAAAAGGGTTCCAGCCTTCGCCGTCGGCACCGGTTCAAGGGACGAGCCGACGACCGGTTCGCCCAGCGCGATGGCCAGTCCGACCGCCTCTTCTAACTTGGCCTCGGGCGTACGACGCTCCGACGGGCCATGCAGCACTGGGTGCAAGACATAGACGCCGCCCACGTCAGCTCCCGTCTCTAGCGATCAGTTTGCGCATCATCCGGATCATATAGGGAGATCTGCTGCATTGGCATAATCGTCGAGATCGCATGCTTGAACACGAGCTGCGACTGACCATCCCGCCTCAACAACACGGTAAAGTTGTCAAACCAGGTCAACACGCCCTGTAGTTTGACGCCGTTCACGAGAAAGACCGTGACCGGCACTTTGTTTTTGCGGACATGATTTAAAAAAGTGTCCTGCAAGTTTTGTCGATCCGAAGACATCAGCTTGTCTTTTCTCTTTTTGTTTCGCCAGTCAGCGCGCTCGCAGCGACCCTTCGTTGCAGCGCACTAAGCAACCGTTACCACGGACTCGGATATGCGCGACAGTGAGATTTCGCGACGGCGGCGCAGCGCCCTGCAGAAGACCCTAAAAAAACTCGGGTCTGACGCGGAACAGCTGTTCGACATGCTTAAGGTCCTGGCGCAGCGCGAACATCACGACGACGTCTCCCGTTTCGACCACGAGGTCGCCGTGCGGGATCTTGACGGTCGAGCCTGAAAGAACCGCGCCCAACATCGCGCCATAAGGCAGCTCCACATCGCGGAGGCGTTTGCCCGCGAGCGGCGAGGTTGCGAGCACCTCGGCCTCGAACACCTCCCCTTCCCCGTCGCGCAGGCTGTGCAGAGCGCGGATCCGGCCTCGCCGCACATGGCGCAGAATGGTGGAGACCGTCGTCGCGCGCGGATTGACGAAGGCGTCGATCTTCAGCGCATGCGACAGTGGCGCGAAACTCGGCTCGTTGGTCAGGGCGAGCGCGCGCGGGGTTCCGAGCGTCTTGGCCAAGGCGCAGCTCAAAACGTTGACCTTGTCGTCGTCGGTGAGCGTCACGATCGCCTGGGCGTCGGAGATATTGGCTTCGGCCAGGATCCGGGCGTCGAGCCCGTCGCCATGGATCACGATCGTCCGCTCCAGCGCTTCCGCCGCGCGCTCCGCTCGGGTGCGGTCACGCTCGATCAGTTTGGCGCGTTGGCCGCTCTGTTCGAGCTGTCGCGCGACTTGGACGCCGATGTTTCCGGCGCCGACGATCACCACGCGCACGGCCGATCCGGTCTCCTTGCCGAAGAGCTTCAGCGTCCGCTCCACATGCTCTTCAGCGGCGACGAAATACACCTCGTCGCCCGGAATGAGATGGTCGTCGGCCAGCGCGCTTCTCAGCTGCCCGTCGCGCGCATAGGCCAGGATCAGCGCCTGCAGATCGGGGAAAAGCTCCGAGAGTTGGCGCAGCTGCGTGTTCGCGATCGGGCAGTCTTCGGGCAACCGCGTCCCGATGATGCGCACGCGGCCGTCGAGGAACGGCGCGCTGTCGAAGGCCGAGGGCGCTCCCAATCGCCGCACGACCACCCTCGCGACCTCGATCTCCGGCGAGATCACCACGTCGATCGGCATGTCTTCACGCCGAAACAGGTTCCTCCAGCCCGGCTTCAGATAGTCCTGGCTGCGGATCCGCGCGATCTTCTTCGGCACGCCAAAGAGCGAATGCGCGATCTGACATGAGACCATATTCACTTCATCGGAGTAGGTCGCGGCGATCAGCAAGTCCGCGTCGTTCGCCCCCGCGGATTCGAGCACGTCCGGGTAGGAGGCGAAGCCCACCACGCCGCGCACGTCGAGCGTCTCCGAGATGCGGGCGATCAGCTCTTCCGAGCGATCGATCACGACGACGTCGTTGCCTTCGGAGGCGAGATGTCGGGCGATCTGGAAACCGACTTGTCCCGCGCCGCATACGATCACGCGCATTTAGCCGCTCCCTGCGCCGCTCGATGCTTCTCCGACGCCGTGTCGCGCGCCGCTGTCACGCGTCCTCCGCCAGCTCTTCGGCTCGGATCGCCAGCCGCGCGCCTCGACGGCTGCTCGTCACCACGCCGAGAGACTTCAGCTTGCGGTGGAGCGCCGAGCGCTCCATGCCGACGAACTCCGCAGTCTTCGAGATGTTGCCGCCGAACCGGTTGATCTGCGCGATCAGATATTCGCGCTCGAACGCCTCGCGGGCTTCGCGAAGCGGCATGCTCACAAGGCTCGCGTCGAGCCCGCTCATCGTGCCGTCGACCGCGCCGCTCACCAGTTCCACGGGCAGATCGTCGGCCGCGATCGGGGCGCCGTTCCGAGCCCCTTCTTCGCCGCCAAGAATCATCAAGCGCTCGACGATGTTCTTCAGCTGACGGACGTTGCCCGGCCAGTCATAGGCCTGCAGCGCGGCGATCGCGTCCGAGCCGAAACTGCGCAACGGCAGGCCCTGCTCCTGGTTCAGCCGCTCCACGAAGTACTCGATCAACGCTGGAATGTCGTCGCGGCGCTCGCCGAGGGCGGGCACTTCGATCGGGACGACGTTCAGGCGATGGTAGAGATCCTCGCGAAACCGCCCGGCGGAGATTTCGCTGGCCAGATCGGCCGTCGTCGCGCTCACGATCCGCAGATCCACACGCACCGTGCTCGCCCCGCCCTCGCGGACGAAGCTTTGATCGACCAGAACGCGCAAGATCTTCGACTGGGTGCCGGCCGGCATGTCGGCGACTTCGTCGAAAAACAGCGTGCCGCCATGGGCTTTCTCGAACAGGCCGGGCGTCGCGAGCCCGTCCCTCTCCTCGCCGAACAATGTGCGTTCCATGCTGGAGGGTTCGATCGAGGCCGAGTTCACCACCACGAACGGCGCGTTCGCGCGCTTCGACTCGGCGTGAAGGAAGCGCGCGGCCACCTCCTTGCCGCTCCCCGGCGGGCCGGCGAACATCACCCGGCTGCCGGTCGGGCCGACCCGCTTCAGCGCCTGACGCAGCGACATCATCGATTGCGACTGACCGATCAGCTCCGCAGTGGTCCGCTCTTGCGCGCGGAGCGACGCGTTCTCCCGGCGCAAACGCGAGGCCTCGAGCGCGCGGCCGACGGAGACCAGCAGATGGTCTAGCTTGAAGGGTTTTTCGATGAAGTCGTAAGCGCCCTGGCGGATGGCCGCGACGGCGACCTCGATGTTCCCGTGCCCCGAGATGATCAGCACCGGCACATCGGGATTGTCGCGCTTCACCGATTTCAGAACCTCGATGCCGTCCATCCGGCTGCCCTGCAGCCAGATGTCGAGCACGATCAGATCCGGTCGCCGCAGATTAATCTCGCGCAGCGCGGCGTCGGCGGTGTCCGCCATCCGGGTTTCGTGCCCTTCATCCGAGAGTATGTCGCCCAGCAACGTGCGGATGTCGGGCTCGTCATCCACGATCAGAACATCGGCCATCGGAGGGGTCCTCTCGGTCGGTCGCCGGACGCGGCGCGTCTCCAGCAAGCAAGAAACGGGCAGATCGGGTTGCGAGACGTCACGACGCCGCCTCGTGAGCTGGAGCATCCGCGCCGTCGGCGGCGCGGCTTACGGGATCCTCGGGCGCCGCCTCCGCCCCGGACGCGCGAAACGCCGGCGCAAGCGGGAGCACGAACCGCGCGCGCGCGCCAGGCCGCGCGCCCTCGGAGAAAGGTTCGGCGTCGAGCAGGCCCAGTTCGCCGTTATGCTCCTCGATAATCTTCAAGACGATGGCCAGTCCAAGGCCGGCGCCTTTTTCCCGGGTCGTCACATACGGCTCCAGCAGCCGGCGCCGCTCGCTGACCGGCAGGCCGACGCCATTGTCGGACACCTCGACGATCGCCTGTTTGTCGTTCTTGCTGCAAAGCGTGGCGCGGATTTCGGCCGGAGGCCCCTGTAGCCCCGCCTCCTCGTCCGCCGCCAGCCGCGCCTGCAGGGAGTCGGCCGCGTTTTGCAGAACGTTCGTGAAGGCTTGCATGATCTGGCCGCGATCGGCGCGGACGATCACCGGCGTCTCGGGCGTCTCCACGCTGTAAGAGATGTGCGACCGCGCCTCGCGCTGCAGAAGCACCGCCTCCTGCAGCAGTTTGCCGAGATCTTCGTCCGCCATCTTCGGCGAGGGCATCTTCGCGAACCGGACGAAGGCGTCGACCATGCGGCCGATATCGCCCGTCTGGCGCACGATGGTCTCGGTGTAGCGGTCGAACAGATCGGCGTCTTCGCCGAGACGGTCGCTGTACTTCCTGCGCAACCGCTCCGCCGCCAGCTGGATCGGCGTCAGCGGGTTTTTGATCTCGTGCGCGATCCGCCGGGCGACGTCGCCCCACGCCGCCATGCGCTGGGCCGTGACCAGATCGGTCACGTCGTCGAGGGTCACCACATAGCCGACGACGGCGCCGCCCTCGTCTTCGTCCAGACGCTCGGCGGCGATTCGGGCCAGCAGCTCGCGCTCCTCATTGTCCCTGATCAGTCGGATCGGCCGTTCGACGCCGGTCGTCGGGTCCAGCGCCGCCGCCGCGACGATCTCGGCGAATTCAGGCGCGAGCTCCGTAAAGGGCCGTCCAAGGTTCTCGGTCGGGGCGAGCTTCAGCAGCGCTGCGCCCGAACGATTGATCAGGCGCAGCCGCGCCTCGGCGTCGAGGCCGATGACGCCCGCGGAGACGCCCGCGAGCACCGTTTCGGTGAACAGGCGCCGGGCTTCGGACTCCTCCTTAGCGTCGGTAAGCAGATCCTGCTTTCGTTTCACTTCCTCGGTCATGGTGTTGAAGGTGCGGCTGAGCAGGGCGATCTCGTCGTCTCCCCGCTCCTCCTTCACTCGCACGTAAAGATCGCCCGAACGCACGCGGTCCGCCGCGGCGACCAGACGGCCGATCGGGCGCGCCAGGCGCTCCGCAAACCAGAGGCCGAGATAGATCGCCGCCGCCAGCACCAGAACGGCGAAGCCGAGATAGAGCGCCGCGAACTGCGCCATCCAGGCGCCGCGATTGCGCTCCAGGCGGTTGTAGAGCGCGACGCCTCGATCGGTCCGCTCGAGCGTGCCGAGCACCGATCCGTCGACGTCTCGGGTCACGTACATGTATCGGTCGAACAGGCCGCTCAGCCGCACCAAGGCGCGCATCTCGTCGGCCCCGCGATCCTCGATCAGCGCGAAACCGTTGCGGCGCGCCTGCGCCATCGCGTCCGGGCCTGGGGGCGTGAAGGCGAACAGATACGAGTCGGAGCCGCGCGCGATCACTTCGCCGGCGTCGTCGAGGATGTAGACGTCGCGGAACCGCGAGCGACGAAAGGCTCGGTCGAGCGCCGCCTGATAGCGCGGCTCCGCGACGTCGGCGACCGTCCGGTTCAGCTGATCCAAATCGCTCGCCAGCGCGGCCGACTCGCCGCGGATCGTCTCGCGATGCTCTCTCAGATACGCGGTGGCCACCTCGCGCGAGTTCGACACGATCGAGCGGACCTGCTCCGAGAACCACGCCTCGAAAGCGAGCACGATCACCAGCCCGCAAAAGAGCGCCACCAGGATCGCCGGCACGGCGGCGACGCCTGCGAAAAAGGCCACCATGCGGACGTGAAGCTTCGATCCCGCCGACCGCGCGCGTCTCGCAACCACCAAACGCGCGATCTGCAAGCCGATCAAAGCGGTCAGGCCGACCAGATAGCAGATGTCGAGGACGATCAGCAGCCGGAACCAGACCGAGTTGAAGGTCTCCGCATCCGCCGAGGACAGGGTGCCGAAAGTCAGGATGGCCAGGAGCGGGCCGAGAACCGCGAGGCCGATCGCGAGGCCCGCGCTCCGCAACCGCCGGTGCGAGAGAACGCCCCACGCTTGAACCGCCCAACTGAGGTCCGACCCGTCCGGGTCCTGACGGGCGACGGACGACGTCCGCGCAGACGCTTCGGCAGCCGCGCCGCCGCTCACGCCGCCGCTCACGCCGCCGCTCATGGGGCCTCTCCGCGCGGCGCAGAAGAATGGCGCTCCCGACGCTGGTTGGGCGCTGTTCGAGTCGTTGTGGCGTCGATCACCTGCGCTCCCGAAGGCCCTCTCGGTCGAAGGCCCAAGCCCAGCGAATGGGCGGCGTCCGACCCCGGAAAAGCCTCGCCGGCCTGCGTAAGGCCCGGTCCGACTCTTCCAATGGATGTTGCACGGCTACATCATTTTCTTTCCGCGTGTGACCGGAATGTCAAGCTCCCGGATCTTCTTTCGAAGCGTGTTTCGATTGATTCCGAGGATGTCGGCGGCGCGGACTTGGTTGCCCTGCGCGGCGCTCAGCGTCAACGAGATCAGCGGCAGCTCCAATTCCCGCAACACGCGATCGTAAAGGCCGGCGGGCGGGGCCTCGGGCTCGTAGCGGCGGAACATTTTGGTCAGATGGCGCTCCACCGCGCTCGAGAGCGTCTCCGAGTCGTCGCCGGCGCCCAAGCCCTCCTCGATCGGCGGCGCCGTCAGCTCCTGAGCCACGGCCTGGCGGTCGATGCTGTCTTCCGGGCAAAGCGCCGCCAGCCGCCGCATCAGGTTCTCCAGCTCGCGCACGTTGCCGGGCCAGAGCTGCTCCTTCAACAGGTCGATGGCGTCGCGCGTAATGGTCTTTGCGGGCAGGCCCTCCTCCGCGGCGCGGCGGAGGAAGGCGCGCGTGAGATCCGCCACGTCCTCGACCCGCTCCCGGAGCGGCGGCAACCGGATCGGGACGACGTTCAGCCGGTAGAACAGATCCTCGCGGAACAGCCCCTCGCGAATCAGGCGGCGGAGGTCCTGATGGGTCGCGGCGATGATCCTGACGTCGGTCTTGACCGCCTGCCGGCCGCCGATCGTGAGGTATTCCCCCTCCTGGAGCACCCGAAGCAGCCGGGTCTGCGCCTCGGGCGGCATGTCGCCGATCTCGTCGAGGAAGAGCGTGCCGCCCTGGGCGACCTCGAACTTGCCGCGGCCGCGCTCGGTCGCGCCGGTGAAGGCGCCTTTCTCGTAGCCGAAAAGCTCGGATTCGATCAGCTCGCGCGGGATCGCGGCCATGTTGATCGCCACGAACGGCCCGCCCTTGCGCTTGCCGTAATTGTGGAGCGCGCGGGCCACCAACTCCTTGCCGGTGCCCGACTCGCCCGAGATCATCACCGTCAGGTCGGTGTGCATCAGGCGCGCCATCACGCGGTAGACGTCCTGCATCGCCGGCGAGCGGCCGATCAGGGGCAGCGGTTCGCCGACCGGGTCTGTGGAGGCGTCCGCCTCGTCGCCCTCGCCCGCGCTGGTCTGCATCGCGCGGCTGACGTGATTGATGACCTCGCGCAGATCGAAGGGCTTCGGAAGATACTCGTAGGCGCCGGCCTGCGCCGCCCGGATCGCCGTCATCACCGTGTTCTGCGCGCTCATCACGATCACAGGCAGCTCCGGCCGGCGCTTCTTGATCGCGGGCAGCAGGTCGAGCGCGTCGCCGTCCGGCATCATCACATCCGTCAGAACGACGTCGCCGTCGCCCGCCTCGATCCAGCGCCAGAGCGTCGACGCCGCGCCGGTCGAGCGCACCCGGCAGCCCGCCCGGGTGAGCGCCTGGCTCAGCACCGTCCGGATCGCGCGGTCATCATCCGCCAACAGGACCGTTCCACCCGTCATTGCACGCCCTCCGCTCCGCTGGTCTCACCGGATGCGACGCTCGCATCGTCGCCGTCATCGAGCGGAAACGGTCCGGTCCAGACCGGCAGCAACATCCGAAACGCCGTCCGGTCCCCCTCGCGCCGGCACTCGATGACGCCGCCATGGTCGGACACGATCTTCGCCACGAGCGCGAGGCCCAGTCCGCTCCCGCCGGATTTCGAGGTCACGAACGGCTCGAAGATCTGGGGCTGCAGCTCCTCGGGCACGCCCGGACCGTTGTCGAGGATGGTCACCTGAAGCGGCAGGCTCTCATGCCCGCCGCCGGGCGCCGCGAGCTTCACGCCCGGCCGGTAGGCCGTCCGAAGCCAGATCTCGCCCGCCTGCCGCGGCGCGGCCTCGGCGGCGTTCTTGATCAGGTTCGAGATCGCCTGGAGCAGCTGCGCCCGATCGCCCGGCACGGGCGGCAGCGAGGGGTCGTAGAACTCGCGGAACCGTACATGCTGGGCGAAACCTGCGCCCGCCGCGCGGCGGGCTTGGTCGAGCACATGGTGGATGTTCACCGGCCGCCGGACGCTCGGCGCGCCCGCGCCGAACACATCCATGCGGTCGACCAGCAACCGGATGCGTTCGACCTCCTCGTGGATGAGCTTGATCAGCTCCGCATCCTCGTCGCCGAGGTTCATCTCGAGGAGCTGCGCAGCGCCCGAGATCCCCGACAGCGGGTTCTTGATCTCATGCGCCAGCATCGCCGAGAGCCCCGAAAGGCTGCGCGCCGAGTTGCGGCTCGAGAGCGAGCGGTTCAT
>JBCBRF010000130.1:0-10845 GCA_039819865.1 Pseudomonadota bacterium
GGGACGGCGCGGTCAGAGGGCCGGTCGCAATGATCGTCGTCCCCCAGCCCTCCGGCGGCCAGCCCGACAGCTCCTCGCGGCGGATCTCGATCAGCGGATGCGCCTCGAGCCGTCGGGTCACTTCCGCAGAAAACAGGTCGCGGTCGACGGCGAGCGCGCCGCCCGCCGGCGTGCGCGCGACCTCGGCCGCACTCATGACGATCGAGCCCGCGCGCCGCATCTCCTCGTGCAACACGCCCACCGCATTGGTCTCATGATCGTCGGAGCGGAAGGAATTCGAGCAAACCAGCTCCGCCAGACCGTCGGTCTGGTGCGCCTCCGTCCGCCGGAGCGGCCGCATTTCGTGCAGAATAGCCGGAACGCCGGCCTCGGCGAGCGCCCATGCCGCCTCCGAGCCCGCCATGCCGCCGCCGACGACGTGGACCGGCGAGGTCGAAGGGCAGGTCGAAGGGCAGGTTGAAGCGGAGGGCGCGGCTCCATCATGTTCCGTTTTCATATCCGCAACCTGCCGATCCCGTCACCGACGTCAACCGACGCGAGCCCGCCCTGCGCGCCGATTCAGCTGTGATCACGATCGCAGCAGATCCCTCGGCGGAACCCTAGCTAGAAGGTGCGCGTTTCTCCGCAGCACACTTTGGGAGACCACCATGGGCGTCGCGTTCTCATTTCCGGGGTTTCAAACCCGGCCTCAGGCGTCAGCCGTCGAGACGGCGCCAACCAACCGTCGGCGCGCCCGGCGCTCCCTCCTCGTGCGGCGCCGTGATCTGGCGTCGCGTCGCTTCGGCGAGAGGATCGGCGTGGTTCTGGGCGCTGAAGAAGAGCAGGACCTGCGCCTGTTGCTTGGGGAGGCGTCGGGCTGGGCGAGCATTAAGACTTTGACGTCCATCGACGAGGTGGACACCGCCTTCGACGCGCGCCTGATCGACAGCTTCTATGCGCTTGAGAGCGTGTGCGCGCAGTTCGTCAACGGCTCCGACGGGAGATACGCGCTGTGCGGCGGGCGGAGTGACGAGGCCGCGTGAGCAGGCGGGCCGAGAACGACGAGCGCGGCGTCGTCCATTCACGATTTGCTTACGCCTTGGTGATTTCGGTTCCCGGCGATCCCACCGATCCACATGTACGCCGTACGCTCAGGCGCGCCGTTCAACGGCGCCGTTCCGGAAAGCCTTGAACTCGGAGGTCGACATGAACGTCGCGACCAAAACCCTGATTTCAGCCGCCTTGGCGCTTTCAAGCCTTTCCGGGGCGGCCCTGGCGCGCGAGACGGCCTCCATTAGGCCGGCGAGCGTCGAGCAGCCCGCGCAGAAGACCCAACCCGCGCAGAAGACCCAACCCGCGCAGAAGACTCATGGACGGGCCTTTCTCGTGCGCGCCGACGACTTGGAGGCGGGCGCCTTCGGCGATCGTCTCGGCGTTGTCGCGGGCTCCACCGATCTGGCGGCGCTGCGAGAGCTGGTCGGCGAGGGCACGGACGTGGTCGACATCGTGCAGCTCTCGGGCGCGGACGCGGCGGCGGTGGGCGCCGCCTTCGCCGACGGTCGGATCGACACTTTCTACGCGTCGGCGGAGACGCTCGAGGCGCTGCGAGGCGATCTAGACGGGCGTTTCGCCCTCTTCACGCCGCCCACCGGACCGAGCCCCGAGGCTTATGCGGCGCTGTTGAACTGATCGCGCGCCGTCACGCCTCCGGCGCCGCGTCATCATCGCCCGCCGCCGACGCTGGGCTCTCCACCTCGGCGGCGTCCTCCCCGGTCTCGGCCAACCGCGCGACGGACACCACCTTCTCGCCCTCGCTGGTGTTGAAGACGCGAACGCCGCCAGCCGCGCGGGATTGCGTCGAGATCTGGTCGACCGGCACGCGGATCGACTGCCCCATATCGGTCACCAGCATGATCTGGTCTTCGTTCTCGACGGGGAACGACGACGCGATTCGCCCTCCGCGGACGGACAGATCCATCGCGATGATCCCCTGACCGCCGCGGCCCGTCACCCGATACTCGAGGGCGGAGGTCCGCTTGCCGACCCCCCGATCCGAGACCGTCAGGATCAACTGCTCTTGCGCTGAGAGCTCCACATAACGCTCCTGCGGCAGAGCGATGTCGGCGACGCCGGCCTCTTCCGGGCTCTCCTCGGCGTCTGCGCCGTCCTGCGCCGCCACGGCGCGGCGCATCTTGAGATACGCCGCCCGCTCTTCCGGCGTCGCCTCGACCGAGCGGAGCACCGCCATCGAGACCACTTCGTCACCCGATGCGAGCTTGATGCCCCGCACGCCCGTGCTGTCGCGCCCTTTGAACACGCGCACATCGGTGACCGGGAAGCGGATGGCCTTGCCGAGCGCGGTGGTGAGCAGGAAGTCGCTCTGCTCGTCGCAGATCGCGGCGCCGACCAGGCGAACGCCTTCGTCGAGCTTCATCGCGATCTTGCCGTTCGACTTGACGTTGGTGAAGTCGCTGAGCGCGTTCCGGCGCACATCGCCGGCGGAGGTTGCGAAAACGATCTGGAGCTTGTCCCACTCGTCTTCCGGCGCGTCGATCGGCAGCATCGCTGCGATCGAGACGCCCGGGTCGATCGGCAGCAGATTCACCACCGGCTTGCCGCGGGCGTTCCGCGCGCCGATCGGCAGCCGCCAGACCTTCATGGTGTAGACCATGCCGTCCGTGCCGAAGAACAGCACCTGGGTGTGGGTGTTGCCGACAAACAGGCGCGTGACGAAGTCCTCGTCCTTCATCGCCATGCCCGCGAGGCCTTTGCCGCCGCGGCGCTGCGAACGGTAGTCGGTGAGCGGCGTGCGCTTGATGTAGCCGGAGTGCGTGACCGTCACGACCATATCCTCGCGCTCGATCAGGTCCTCGTCGTCGAGATCGCCCTCATACTCGACGATCTCGGTGCGCCGCGGGACGGAGAAGGCGGCCTTGATCGCCGCCATCTCGCTCGTGACGATCTCCAGGATGCGCGGGCGCGACCGTAGGATATCGAGATAGTCCGCGATCTTGGCCGCGAGCTCTTTCAGCTCGTCGGTGATCTCCTCGCGCCCGAGCGCGGTCAGGCGGCGGAGTTGCAGCTCGAGGATGGCGCGCGCCTGGACCTCGGACAACCGATAGGTGCCGTCCTCCAGCACCCGGTTGGTCGGGTCGTCGATCAGATCGAGGTAATCCCGGATCTGCGCCGCGTCCCATTTCTTATCGAGAAGGCGCTGCCGCGCGGTAGGCGTGTCGGGCGAGCTGCGGATCAGCTGGACGACTTCATCGACATTCTCAACTGCGACTGCGAGGCCGCAAAGCAGGTGGGCGCGATCGCGCGCCTTCCCAAGCAAGAATGCCGTGCGGCGGTAGATCACGTCCTCGCGGAACGCGACGAAGGCGGCGAGGATCGTCTTCAGATCCATCTGCTCCGGCCGACCGCCATTGAGCGCCAGCATGTTGCAGCCGAACGAAGTCTGCAGCTGGCTGAAGCGGTGGAGCTGGTTCAGCACCACGTCGGGCGTCGCGTCGCGCTTCAGCTCGATCACCACGCGGACCCCGAACCGGTTCGATTCGTCTTGAACGTGGGCGACGCCCTCGATCCTCTTCTCGCGCGCGAGCTCGGAGATCTTCTCCACCAGGGTCGCCTTGTTCACCTGGTAGGGGACCTCCTCGACGATGATCGCCATACGGTCCTTGCGGACCTCCTCGAACTTCGTCTTGGCGCGGATGATCACGGAGCCGCGGCCGAGATGATAGGCCGCGCGCGCGCCGGAGCGTCCCAAGATCACGCCGCCCGTCGGGAAATCCGGCGCAGGGATATGCTCCATCAGCTCGGAGATCGAGATCTCGGGGTTCTCGATGAGCGCGAGCGTCGCGTCGATCACCTCGCCCAGATTGTGCGGCGGGATGTTGGTGGCCATGCCCACCGCGATGCCCTGGGCGCCGTTCACCAGCAGGTTCGGGAACACCGCGGGCAGCACGGTCGGCTCTTCGCGGTCGTTGGAGTAGTTCGCCGTGAAATCGACGGTCTCTTTGTCGATATCCCCGGTGAAGGTCTCCGCGATCTTCTTCAGCCGCGCCTCGGTATAGCGCATCGCCGCCGGCGGATCGTTGTCGAGCGAGCCGAAATTGCCCTGGCCGTCGATCAGCATGGCGGACATCGAGAAGTCCTGCGCCATGCGCACCAGCGCGTCATAGATCGCGGTGTCGCCATGCGGGTGGTAGCGGCCCATGACGTCGCCGACGATCAGCGCCGACTTTTTGTAGGGCTTGTCGTGGGTGTAGCCGTTCTCGTGCATCGAATAGAGGATGCGCCGATGCACGGGCTTCAGGCCGTCGCGGAGGTCCGGGATCGCGCGGCTGACGATCACGCTCATGGCGTAATCGAGATAGCTGCGGCGCATCTCCTCCTCGACGGAGATCAGCGGACCGTCATAGGGCGTCTTGCCCGAGCCCCCGGCGCCGGCCGCGCCGTCTCCGTTTCCGCCGCCGTGCGCGGTGGGCTCTTCGGGCTCGTCGGGGCGAACGCCGTCGTCTTCGCTCAAGATCTTGTTCCTCGGGCCACGCTACTATCCCTAGTTAGTAGCGGGCTCGAGCGCGCCCGACAAGACGCCCGACGCCGTTCCGACCGGGAGGCGCGGCCTCAGCGCAACCGATCGAGGCGGGTCCGGGGGTGGTCTTCGACGATCTGCCGCTCGAAGCGGATCTGGCTCTCCGCGAAGCGGGCCGCGGCGGCGGGGTCCGCGGCGAGCGGCGCCTTATCGTCATCGGGCGGCGTCATCCACAGAACCAGATGCAGAAGGATGAAATGGATGACGCTCAGGACGGCGAAGATGAACAGGAGCGAGGCCACGGCGACCCCGTGGGCGACCATTTCGATCAGCGCGAGGAACTCGGCGTCAGGCCCGTCCTCCGGTAGAGCGCCCGTGGCGGGCCCGCCCTTGTCGAGCGCCGCGTCTTGGAGTGCGACCTCCAGCAGGCTTCCGCCGATGGTCACGGCCGCCATGCCCATGCCGATCGCGACAGTCGCGAGAAAGCCGCGAGACGATGACGGAACCAAGCCGCCGGCGGCCGCGGTCGCCAGGATCGCGAGCCCCATCGCAAGGCCGAAGGCTTCGATCGGAGAGAGAACATCCGGTGGGCCAAACGACTTGCCGATCAGAGCGGCCGCCGTGAGCAGGGCGTAGCAGACGAGAATTTGCACTTTCGGCTCCATCGGCCAGGTCCATCGTGACCAGTCCCGCTGCAAGCCTCTTGCCAAGCTCGCCTATTTGGCGCGCTTAACCCCGATCTTTCTTCTCCAGCGTGTGCAGCTCCTGCTGATGGAGGAGCGGAAACAGGATCCGGATGATCGGGATCGCGATCACCGCGACCACCACCGCCGAAAAGCCCAGAATCCTGAGGACGTCGGGATCCTGAAGGACCGTGGCGAGCCGGCCTGTCAGCGTCAGCGCCGCCGCCGTGAACCCCGCCTCGATCGCGAGAACGGTCGCTGCGATCACCCCTGTGCCGACCCAGGCCTCCGTCGCCGTCATTGGCGCGCGGTCGCGTCGCGCCAACCGCGTCGCGGCCCAGTACACCGCAAGCAGCGCGGGCAGCGCGCTGCCCACGCCGCCGGGGAAGCGGATTCCGAGCGCGCCGAGCAGAAACGCCAGCAGGATCACCGCCGCCTTGCCGGCGAACACCGCGACCAGCGCGTCGAGCGCCACCTGTCCATCGATCCGTCCCATCGCCTCAGCGCCCGAAGATCGCGCGCACGATCCGGGTGCCCGCGCGCGACGCGAGCGAGCGGAGCGCTGATTTCAGGAAGGTGTTGGTCAACCCGTCGCCCCGCGATCCGCCGCTCGAGCCGCTCTGAGAACCGCCTTCGGCCTTGCGCCGCTCCTCCGCTTCGAGCTCCCTGGCGGCCATCTCGGCGGCGTGGTCGGCCTTCTCCTTCAGCTTCTCGAACGCGCTCACCCGATCGATGGTCTGGTCGTAGACGCCTGCGATCGGCGAACGGTCGATCAGGCCGGCGCGTTCGATCTCGGTGAGCGGGCCGATCTGGCTGGCCGGCGGCCGGACCAGCACGCGCTCCACCATCGACGGCGCGCCCTTATCCTCCAGCGTGGAGACCAGGGCCTCGCCGACCCCGAGCGCGGTGATCGCCTCGCCCGTGTCGAAGCCCGGGTTCTCCCGGAACGTCTCGGCGGCGGCCTTCAGCGCCTTGCGGTCGCGCGGCGTGTAGGCGCGGAGCGCGTGCTGCACCCGGTTGCCGAGCTGGCCGAGCACGGTGTCCGGCACGTCGATCGGGTTCTGCGTGATGAAATAGACCCCGACGCCTTTCGAACGGATCAGCCGGGCCACCCGCTCGACCTGATCGATCAGCGCCTTCGGCGCGTCGTCGAACAGCAAATGCGCCTCGTCGAAGAAGAAGGCCATCACGGGCTTGTCCGGATCGCCGACCTCGGGCAGCTCGTCGAACAGCTTCGACATCATCCAGAACAGGAAGGTGGCGTAGAGCCTGGGGCTGTTCATCAGCCTGTCGGCGGCGAGGACATTGACCCGGCCTTGCGCGCCCTGGATGTGGATCATGTCCGAGAGGCGCAGCGCCGGCTCGCCGAAGAACTTGTCCGCACCCTGGTTCTCGAGCACCAGCAGCCGGCGCTGGATCGCGCCGACCGAGGCGGCGGAGACGTTGCCGTACTCCGTCTGATACCCCGCCGCCTTGTCGGCGACGTTGACCAGCATCGAACGCAGGTCCTTCAGGTCGATCAACGGCAACGCGTCGTCCTGGGCGGCGCGGAAGACGACGTTCAGCACGCCCTCCTGCACCTCGTTCAGATCCAGCATGCGCGCGAGCATCAGCGGGCCGAGATCCGAGACCGTGGCGCGGATCGGATGGCCCTGCTCCCCGAACAGATCCCAGAACACGACCGGGAAGTCCTCATAGCCGTAGTCCGACAGCCCGATGCTCTCGGCGCGGGAGATCAGCTTGTCATGGAGCTTGTGCTCGTGGCTGCCCGCCTTGGCGACGCCGGAAAGGTCGCCTTTCACGTCCGCCATGAACACCGGCACGCCGGCGCGCGAAAAACCCTCCGCCAGGATCTGGAGCGACACGGTTTTTCCGGTGCCTGTGGCGCCCGCGATCAACCCATGGCGGTTGCCGAAGCGCAGCAGCAGATCCTGGCTCTTCTCCGGCGCGCCGCCTGGCGCTCCGATAAACAGGCGCTCATCCGTGTCGCCGTTGCTCACGGGGCCCTTGCTCATGTCTGCGTCGCTGTTGGGCGCCGCCTCCGCATCCGTCATGCCGCTCTCCTCCAGATTCGCCGAGATCCTCTTTCAGGACAGCGCTAGCGGAAAGGGCGCAAGGGTTCTAGATCCTGTGCGCCCGGCGGTGGGCGCCCCAACACCATGAGTCACTCTTCGGCCGCTTTGTTCTTCACGCCGAACGGGATGTGCACGGACGGCACATGCGCCGCCGCCCGGTCCAGATGCGCGCGTTGATCGTCGAAGAAGATATGGGGCTTCAGGGTCTTCAGCACCTCGGTCTTCTCCACCCCGCCAAGAAAGAACACCTGGTCGAGCCGCACGCCCCAGCTCTCGAGCGTGGTGACGACGCGTTCATGCGCCGGCGCGCCGCGCGCCGTCACCAGAGCGGTTTCGATCCGAGGCGCGTAGCCCTCGGTCGAGCGCTCCAGCGTCTGGATCGCGGCCAGCCTCGACAGGAAGGGCTTCAGCGGCCCCGGGGACAGCGGCGCGTCGCGGTGGGCGTGCTCATGGGCGCGAAAGGCGTCGATGCCGTCCGACTGGAAGATCGCCTCCGACCCGTCGTCCGCCAGCACCCCGTCGAAATCGAAGGCGATGCGGAGCTGGTCGTCCGCCGTCTCCTCCGCGAGCGCGCCGGGGATCGCCAGGCCCGCCGGCCGGCCCGCGGCGATCGCGGCGCGGATATGCGGCTCATGCGCGGAGAGAAACAGCTCGCAGTCGAAGGCGGGCAGGAACGGATGGGGATCGCCGCCCGAGAGAAACGCCGCCCGGCCGATCGGCAGCCCGTGATGCGCCGCCGAGCGCATGGCGCGCCGGCCGGTGTCCGGATCGTTGCGGGAGAGCAGGATCACCTCGACGGGAGGGTCCTGGGGCCGCACGGCGTTGAGCCCGAGCAGCCGCTTCACGAACGGCAGCGCCACCCCCGGCGCCAGCGGATCGTCGAGCCGCGCCCGCTGATGGGCGCGGTAGGCGTCCGTTCCCTCGCGCTCGAAGATCGCGTCTTCCTCGCGAAGATCGAACAGCGCCGAGGAGGCGACGCCGACCACGAGCCGGCTGGTGAGATCGAGACCCATCCTCCGCGTCCCGCGCCTCAGGCCTCGAGGCCCGCCATCCAATCGACGATCGCGCGGCCGATCTCGGCGCCCGAATCCTCTTGGATGAAATGCACGCCCTTCACCTGGATCTCGGTCTGGTTCGGAAAGATCCGCGCCGCTTCGAGCATCGGCCCTTTCATGATCGCGCCCGGCTCCGCGTCGATCAGGAGCTTCGGGACCGGGCTCGCCCTCAGCCAGTCATAGGAGGCCTGAACCACCGCCGTGACGTCCTGGGGCTCGCGATCGATCGGCAGCTCGCGCGGCCACGAGAGGGTGGGGCGCCGATCCTCGCCCGGCTGTGCGAAGGGCCGGCGATACTCAGCCATCTCCGCATCCGAGAGCGTCCGCAGGATCGAGCTCGGCAGGATGGTCTCCACGAACAGGTTCTTCTCGAGGATCATCTCTTCGCCCGCCGGAGAGCGGAGCGCCTGAAAGATCGGCCGCGCCTCCTTCGGCCAGCCGGCCCAGGTGATCGGGCCGGGGATCGCTTCCATGTAGACGATCCCGCGCACCCGCTTCGGATGCCGCCGCGCCCAGTCGAAGCCGAGGGCCGAGCCCCAGTCATGGAGGACGAGGGTGACGCCTGGCCCATCCTCCGCCTCGGGCAAAATCCGCGACAGCAGCGCGTCGAGCCAGGCGCGATGCTCGACGAAGCGATAGCGCCCGGGCCCGCTGTCCGGCAGCTTGTCGCTGTCGCCCATCCCGATCAGATCGGGCGCGACCGCTCGGACCGCGCCCGGCAGCTCCGCCATCACGCGCCGCCAAAGGAAGGAGGAGGTCGGGTTGCCATGCAGCAGCAGGACGGGCGCGCCGGACCCGTCGGCGACATAGGCCATCCGCCGCGTGAGCTCGCCGACCGTGACGTCTTCGAAGCTTTTCCGTTCGCGCCAATCCGTCATGCCGTCTCTCCCGTCGTTCGCGCTCTCCTGCAGGACGCTAAAGGAGCTGACAGCGCCCAGTCGAACGGTTTCCATGACCAGCGCATCCCCGCTCAACGTCAACGCGCCAATCGGAGCCCCTCGCCATGGATCTTCGCCCCAATGATTTCGAGCCGTTCTCGCCGCCGCGCGCGGTGGGCGCCAAGAACGGGCGCCCCGTGAACCCGAGCGTGATCCCGCTGGTCGCCGTCGATCCGCTGCCGAGCGCGGCCAAATACGTCGTGGTGGGCGCAGGCGTGCACGGGCTCTCGACCGCCTGGCACCTGGCGATGCGGTTGGAGCGCTCGGGCAAGGGCAAGGGCTCGGAGGTCGTGCTGATCGACAAGACCGGCCCGGGCGCAGGCGCCACGGGGCTCGCCTGCGGCTGCGTGCGGAACCTCTACATGACCGGTCCGCTCCACACGATCCTGCGTCATTCGGTCGACGTATGGGAGAGCGACCCCGTCAATCTCGGCTTTCAGCAGGTGGGCTACGTCTCGGTCGGCGAGGCCAACCAGGAGGCCGACTATATTCGCATGGCGGAGAGCCAGAACGCCGCCGGATACCCGTCGGACGTCTATGTCGGCCGGGACGCCAAACGGTTCCTGTCCGGGCTTTGGCCCGACTACAAGACCGAGCGCGCCGACGTCGTGCTCCACGAGAAGCCGTCCGGCTATGCGGGGACCCATATGGCGGTCTGGGGGCTGGACCAGAAATGCCAGCAATGGGGCGTCACGCGCGTTTATGGGCCGGAGGTCGTGGGCTACGACATGACCAACGGGCGGGTGACGGCGGTCAAAACCGATCAGGGCGACATCGCCTGCGACGCGGTGGTGGTCTGCGCCGGCGCCTGGATGCCGAAGCATTGGGAATGGCTCGGCCGCGGCGCGAAGCTGGACATGGCCTATCCGGACGGCGCCGCCGTTCGGGACCAAGACATGTGGACCTTCTGGCGGCTGATCGAGGGCGAGGCGTATCTGCCCGACGGCGTCGACTTCCGAACCGCGGACGGCAAAGACAGCCCGGTGCTCCATGTCGAGCTGATGAACGCCGAGGTCCGGCGCGAGGACGGCTCGCTGATCGAGGAGCGGCCGCATTTCTACACCTATGTCCGCTACGCGGCGGAGCGCATGGGCGCGCCCGGGGTGCAGGGCGGGTCGATCCCGATCCCGATCGGCCCCGAAGCCGCGCTCGAGCCCTACGGCCATCTCAACGACCAGTACCAGGCGGATCCCTGGTTCGCGGACTATTGGTGCGCCACCTTGTCGATGCTGATGACGCGCTTCGAGGGGATCCGCGCGCATTTCAAGGAGCGTCGGAACGGCGGGATCGGGGCCTTTACGCCCGACAATGTGCCGGTGTTCGACTGGGTCGCGGAGAACGCCTTCATGACCGCCGACAGCAATCACGGCTTCAAGATGATCGGCGTCGGCAAGCTGGTGGCGGAGCGGCTCGAGGGCTCTTCCCGCGTCGAGGCGCTGGAGCCCTTCGCCTTGAAGCGGTTCAGCGAGGGCTGGACCTACGGCGAACGCAACTCGAACTGCCCCTGGGTCTGACGCGGCGGGCCTCCTCGCAGGAGACGGGCCGCCGCCCCGCGGGCTCTCAGTTCCGCCGTCTTGCGCC
>JBCBRF010000131.1:0-10758 GCA_039819865.1 Pseudomonadota bacterium
GGAGGGGTCAGGGGTGGGGCCGCTGCGGCGGGCGCGCCGCTTCGATGAGGGGTCAGCTCTCCTCGCTGTCGAGCAGTTCGACGTTCAGGCCCAGCGAGCGGATCTCCTTGACCAGAACGTTGAAGCTCTCGGGCACCCCGGCCTCGAAGTTGTCCTCGCCCTTGACGATGGACTCGTAGACCTTCGTACGGCCGGCGACGTCGTCCGACTTCACAGTCAGCATCTCCTGCAGGGTGTAGGCGGCGCCGTAGGCTTCGAGCGCCCAGACCTCCATCTCACCGAAGCGCTGGCCGCCGAACTGCGCCTTGCCGCCCAGCGGCTGCTGGGTGACGAGCGAGTACGGGCCGGTCGAACGGGCGTGGATCTTGTCGTCGACCAGGTGGTGCAGCTTCAGCAGGTACTTGTAGCCGACGGTGACCGGGCGGGTGAACTGCTCGCCGGTGCGGCCGTCGAACACCCGGCTCTGGCCGGACTGGTCGAACCCTGCGTTCTCCAGGATCTCGACGATGTCGGGCTCCTTGGCGCCGTCGAAGACCGGGGTCGCGAAGGGCACGCCGGAGCGCACGTTCTCCGCCGCGGTCACGATCTCGTCGTCCGTCATGTCGCCGGTGGCGGCGGCGTAAGTCTCGTCGCCGTAGGAGAGACGCATCGCGTCTTTCACCGGGGTCATATCGCCGGAACGACGATACTCCTCGAGCGCCTTCGTCACCGTGCGGCCGAGACCCGAGGCGGCCCAGCCGAGATGGGTCTCCAGGATCTGCCCGACATTCATCCGGCTCGGCACGCCGAGCGGGTTCAGCACGATGTCGACGGGCTTGCCGTCCTCGAGGAACGGCATGTCCTCCTCCGGCACCACGCGGGAGATCACCCCCTTGTTGCCGTGACGGCCGGCCATCTTGTCGCCCGGCTGGAGCTTGCGCTTCACCGCGATGAAGACCTTGACCATCTTCATCACGCCCGGGGGCAGATCGTCGCCGCGGCGGACCTTCTCGACCTTGTCGTCGAAGCGGTTGTCGAGCTTGCGTTTAGCCGCCTCGTACTGCTTCTGAAGCTCCTCCATCTCGGCCACCTGGGCCTCGTCCTGGAGGGCGATCTTCCAGAGATCGGCGTTCTGCAGCTCGCCGAGGGTCTCGGCGTCGAGGGTCTGGCCGGCCTTCACGCCGCGCGGGCCCTTGACGGCGACCTGGCCGATCAGGGTCTCGCGCAGACGGGCGTAGATGTTGCGGTCGAGGATCGCGACCTCGTCGTCCCGGTCGCGGGACAGGCGCTCGATCTCCTCGCGCTCGATCTGCATCGCGCGCTCGTCTTTGTCGACGCCGTGGCGGTTGAACACCCGGACCTCGACCACGGTGCCGCTGTCGCCCGGCGCCATGCGGAGCGAGGTGTCGCGGACGTCCGAGGCCTTCTCGCCGAAGATGGCGCGGAGAAGCTTCTCCTCCGGCGTCATCGGGCTTTCGCCCTTCGGCGTGATCTTGCCGACCAGGATGTCGCCCGGGCCGACCTCGGCGCCGATATAGACCACGCCCGCCTCGTCGAGGTTGCGGAGCGCGTCCTCGCCGACGTTCGGGATGTCGCGGGTGATCTCCTCCGGCCCGAGCTTGGTGTCGCGGGCGGCGACCTCGTATTCCTCGATGTGGATCGAGGTGAAGACGTCGTCCTTCACGATCCGCTCGGAGATCAGGATCGAGTCCTCGAAGTTGTAGCCCTGCCAGGGCATGAAGGCGACGAGGATGTTTTTGCCGAGCGCGAGTTCGCCCAGATCCGTCGAGGGGCCGTCGGCGATCACGTCGCCGGCGCTCACATGGTCGCCCACATTCACCAGCGGGCGCTGGTTGATGCAGGTGTTCTGGTTCGAGCGCTGGAACTTGCGCAGACGATAGATGTCCACGCCCGGATCGCCCGGCTCCATCTCGTCGGTCACGCGAATGACGATCCGCATGGCGTCGACCTGGTCGATCACGCCGCCGCGGCGGGCCGTGATGGCGGCGCCCGAGTCCCGCGCCACTTTGGCTTCGATGCCGGTGCCGACGAACGGCGCCTCGGCCCGCAGAAGCGGGACCGCCTGACGCTGCATGTTCGAACCCATCAGCGCGCGGTTGGCGTCGTCGTTCTCCAGGAACGGGATCAGCGATGCGGCGACCGAGACGAGCTGCTTCGGCGAGACGTCGATCAGGGTCACGGAGTCACGCGGGGCGAGGGTGAATTCGCCAGCCTTCCGGGCGGCGACCAGCTCGTTCACCAGGCGGCCGGCCTCATCGAGCGTGGCGTTGGCCTGCGCGATGGTGTGGCGCTGCTCCTCCATTGCGGAGAGATAGATGACCTCGTCGCTGACGCCGCCGTCCACCACCTGACGATAGGGGGTCTCGATGAAGCCGTACTTGTTCACCCGGGCGAAGCTCGCCAGCGAGTTGATCAGGCCGATGTTCGGGCCTTCCGGGGTCTCGATCGGGCACATCCGGCCGTAGTGGGTCGGGTGCACGTCGCGGACCTCGAAGCCCGCGCGCTCGCGGGTGAGGCCGCCCGGGCCGAGCGCCGAGAGGCGGCGCTTGTGCGTCACCTCGGACAGCGGGTTGGTCTGGTCCATGAACTGGCTAAGCTGCGAGGAGCCGAAGAACTCCCGCACCGCGGCCGCGGCGGGCTTCGCGTTGATCAGGTCCTGCGGCATCACCGTGTCGATGTCGACGGCGCTCATCCGTTCCTTGATCGCGCGCTCCATGCGGAGCAGGCCGACGCGATACTGGTTCTCCATCAACTCGCCGACCGAGCGCACCCGGCGGTTGCCGAGATGGTCGATGTCGTCGATGTCGCCCCGGCCGTCGCGCAGCTCGAGCATGGCGCGGACGACCGCGATGATGTCCGCCTTGCGGAGCGTCCGCTCGGTGTCCTCGGCCTGCTCGAAGGCCGGCATGCCGTCGAAGCGCATGTTCATCTTCACCCGGCCGACGGCGGAGAGGTCGTAGCGCTCGCTGTCGAAGAACAGGCTGTTGAACAGGGTCTCCGCGGCCTCGAGGGTCGGCGGCTCGCCCGGGCGCATCACCCGGTAGATGTCCATCAGAGCCTGCTCGCGGTTCACGTTCTTGTCCGCGGCGAGGGTGTTGCGGAGATACGGGCCGACCGAGACGTCGTCGATGTCGAGGATCGAGATCTCCTTGTGGCCCGCGTCGAGCAGGGTCTGGAGCGCCTCTTCGGTCAACTCGTCGCCGGCCTCGACGTAGATCAGGCCGTTCTCTTCGTTGATCATGTCGACGGCGGCGTATTTGCCGACCACGGCCAGATCCGGGACGACGATGCGCTTCAGGCCGGCCTCGGCCATCAGCTTCAGCTTGCGCGGGGTGAGCTTTTGGCCCGCCTCGGCGACCACCTCGCCGGTGTCGGCGTCGACCAGATCGTAGTCGGGGGTCGAGCCCTTCATGCGGTCCAGATCGGTCTCGACGTCAAAGGGCTTGGCCCAACCGTCGTCGGTGCGGGTGTAGGCGACCGTGTTGTAGAAGGTCTGGCACACCGCTTCCTGATCGAGGCCGAGAGCGAACAGGAGCGTGGTCGCCGGCAGCTTCCGGCGGCGGTCGATGCGGGTGTAGAGCAGGTCCTTGGCGTCGAACTCGAAATCCAGCCACGAACCGCGGTAAGGGATCACGCGCCCGGCGAACAGAAGCTTGCCCGAGGAGTGGGTCTTGCCCTTGTCATGGTCGAAGAACACGCCCGGCGAGCGGTGCATCTGGCTGACGATGACGCGCTCGGTGCCGTTGACGATGAAGGTGCCGTTCGACGTCATGAGCGGCATGTCGCCCATGTAGACGTCCTGCTCCTTGATGTCCTTGATGGACTTCGCGCCGGTCTCTTCGTCGACCTCGAACACGATCAGACGGAGCTTGACCTTCAGCGGCGCGGCGTAGGTCATGTCGCGCTGCTGGCATTCCTCGACGTCGTATTTCGGCGCTTCGAGTTCGTAGCGGGCGAACTCGAGCACGGCGGTCTCGTTGAAATCCTTGATCGGAAAGACGGACTGGAAGACGCCCATGATGCCTTCGCCGTCGGCCGGCTCCAGGCCCTCGCCCGAGTTCAGGAACAGGTCGTAGGAGCTTTTCTGGACCTCGATCAGGTTGGGCATGTCCGCAATCTCGCGGATCTTGCCAAAAAACTTACGGATGCGTTTGCGACCGGCGTGCGTCTGGGCCATGCTGCTCCTCACGGCGCTGTGCGGAGGGCGGGACGCAAATGTCCCTGACCCCGTCTCTCAGCGCGCTTTTTCGACGGCGTCTAAAACCAAAAGCCCAAAACGCGCGGAGAGCCCCCTCACCGCGTCGCATTGGGCGTTTCGTTAATTTTTCAGTTGAATCTGAGCCACGGGGGTCATGTAGCAGATCTTGGCCGCTTGAAAACCTCAATCCGCCGCCAAGCTGGACGCCACGCGCCAAAGTCGATCACGATTTTGTGATCGTTGCGAACAGGTCACATGTCAAGCCTGGAACGACGCAATTAAGGCTTTTGACGGCCGCAATCGTCTCAAAAACGGTCAGCCCTGAGGACTTTGTCCGCGCGCCGACCAAAAAAAGCGAGCCGGCGCGCGATCGCACGCCGGCTCGTTCGATTCGATGAGCGCGCGCCGCGCGGGAAATCGTCCTCGATCTCCGACCCGGCCGCGACGCCTTTACTGCGCCCGAGCTTACTTCAGCTCGACCTTGGCGCCCACGTCCTCGAGCTTCTTCTTGATCTCCTCGGCCTCGGCCTTCGGAGCGGCCTCCTTTACGGCCTTGCCGCCGGCCTCGACCAGTTCTTTCGCCTCTTTGAGGCCCAGGCCGGTGATGGCGCGGACTTCTTTGATGACGTTGATTTTCTTGTCGCCGGCCTCGAGGAGGATGATGTCGAACTCGGTCTTCTCCTCAGCCGGGGCGGCCGCTTCGCCGCCGCCCGCGCCCGGCATCGGGCCCGCCATCATCATCGGCATGCCGCCGCCGGAGGCGGCTTCGACGCCCCACTTGTCTTCGAGCATCTTCGCCAGATCGGCGATCTCGAGAACGGTGAGGTTGGAGAGTTCTTCGGCGATTTTTTCCAGATCAGCCATGTCTTCGTTCCTTCAGTCTCAATCAATGGAAAGGCGAGCAGGGGCGGCGCGCGCCCGCGGCTCAGCCTTCGTTCAGCTTGGCTTCGTACGCCTTCAGCACGCCCAGCATCTTCTGCGGGACGGCCTTTGCGACCCCGGCCATCTTCTGCGGCACGGCCTTGGCGACGCCCGCGAACTTCGCGAGCGGGGCCTGGAACGTGCCGAGCAGCTTCGCGCGCAGCTCTTCGATCGACGGCATGTCGGCGAGCGCCTTCACCCCATCGGCGTCGAGCTTCTGACCGCCCAGCGCGCCGCCTAAGACCTCAAACTTGCTGTTGGCCTTGGCGAACGCGGTGGCGACTTTGGCCGCGGCGACCGGGTCCTTCGAAAAGGCGATCCCGGTCTGACCGTTGAAGAGGTCCCTGGCGACCTCCTGCGGCTTGCCGTCGAGGGCGATCTTCACGAGCCGGTTCTTGGCGACTTTGAAGGTCGCCTCCTGCTCGCGCATTTTGGCGCGCAGGTCCTGCATCTCTGCGACGGTCATCGTGCCGTAGTTGGCGACGATGATCACACCGCTTTCGTCGACGATGCGGCCGAGTTCCTCGACCGCCGACGCTTTGCCTGCTCTGTCCATGACAGCTCCCAAAACAGTTTGCTCCGCCCGACCGGTCTGGTCGGATGGCGCGGTTCGCAATCACTGGGGAGCGATAAGACTTGAAGGGAGCGCGCCTGAGCGCACCCGCCGGTTCAAAGCCTGGTCACGTCCCCCGCCTGTACGAGCCCGGGCCGGCGCTCCGCCCCGCGTCACGGGCCCGATCGGCGATCGGACCTGCTCGCATCGAAAACGGGATCGGGATCTCAGTCCTTTTCCCGGAAACCGCGCGCCGAAACGCGCGGGATCCTCTTCGTGGGCGTGGCTTTACGCGCTCAGCGTCGCCACGTCCACCGTCACGCCCGGCCCCATGGTGGAGCTGAGCGAGATTTTCTTCAGATACGCGCCTTTAGCGCCCGAAGGTTTCGCCTTCGTGACCGCGTCGACGATCGCCTCGGCGTTCTTCAGGAGGGCGTCCTCCTCGAAGCTCGCCTTGCCGATGCCGGCGTGGATGATCCCCGCCTTCTCGACGCGGAACTGCACCTGGCCGCCCTTGGCGTCCTCGACCGCCTTCTTCACATCCATGGTGACGGTGCCGACCTTCGGGTTCGGCATCAGGCCGCGGGGGCCGAGCACCTTACCGAGGCGGCCGACGATCGGCATCATGTCCGGCGTCGCGATGCAGCGGTCGAAGTCGATGGTTCCGCCCTGGACGGTCTCCATCAGATCCTCCGCGCCGACGACGTCGGCGCCGGCGGCCGTGGCTTCATCGGCCTTGGCGCCGCGGGCGAACACGGCGACGCGGACGCTCTTGCCGGTGCCCGAGGGCAGGGAGACGACGCCGCGCACCATCTGGTCGGCGTGGCGCGGGTCGACGCCGAGATTGATCGCGATCTCGATGGTCTCGTCGAACTTGGCGGTGGCGTTCTGCTTCACCAGCTTGATGGCTTCCGCCAGTTGGACCAACGGACGATCCGACTCGCCCGCGCCGACGGACTCACGCGCTTTGGCGATGCGCTTTCCGGGTTTGCTCATGACGCCCTCCTCAGCCCTTGATCTCGAGGCCCATCGAGCGGGCGGAGCCAAGAATGATCTTCATCGCGCCGTCGATGTCGACTGCGTTCAGATCCTTCATCTTGGCCTCGGCGATCTCGCGGACCTGCGCCACGGTCACCGAGCCGGCGACCGATTTGCCGGGCTCCTTGCCGCCCGACTTCAGCTTTGCGGCCTTCTTGAGGAAGTAGGACGCCGGGGGCGTCTTGATCTCGAAGGTGAAGCTCTTGTCCGCGTAATAGGTGATGATCGTCGGGCACGGCGCGCCCGGCTCCATCTCCTGGCTCTTCGCGTTGAAGGCCTTGCAGAACTCCATGATGTTGATCCCGCGCTGACCGAGCGCCGGACCGATCGGGGGGGAGGGATTCGCCTTCCCCGCGGGCACCTGCAACTTCAGCTGCCCGACGACTTTCTTCGCCATTGGGGCGTCTCCATAGTCCCGACGCCGGACCAGACTCGCGCGCGACATCGCTCGAGCCCGCCGGATCGACGGATCGGATGCGCGGCCGGTGGTCCGCGCCTCGTGAGCGGTTCGGTCTCGACGCCGGAGCGCCGTCGCCTCCCGCGACCGGAAGCCGGCCGTATAGGGGAGTTCGCCGGCGCCGCCAAGCGGTTTCCGACCGAGATCCAGGCGGCGCGCCTCGCTCGGCGCTCCGCAGGGCGACGCCGACGGGCCGGCCCTAGTCTTCGATCCTAGTCTTCGCCGCCCTTCTGGACCTGGCCGAACTCGAGATCGACCAGGGTGGCGCGGCCGAAGATCGAGACCGTCACCTTCAGGCGGGCGTTCTCGAGATCGACCTCCTCGACACGGCCGACGAAGCCGTCGAACGGGCCGTCCATGACTTTCACCTGCTCGCCGATCTCGTAGATGATCTCCGGCGTCCCGCGCTCGGCGACCTCCTCGGCCTTGTTGAGCATGCGCGCGACCTCTTCGTCCTTCAATGGGCGCGCCTTGTTCTGGGAGCCGAGGAAGCCGGTCACGCGGTTGGTGTCCTTGATCATGTGGTAGACCTCGTCGGTGAGGTCCGCGCGGATCAGGACGTAGCCGGGCATGAAGCGTCGTTCGGTGTTGACCCGGCGGCCGCGGCGGATCTCCACGACCTCCTCCTTCGGGACGACGACTTCTTCGATCAAGTCTTCGAGGCCGTTCTGCACGACGGAGTCCTTGATGGACTCCGCGACTTTATTCTCGAAGTTGGAAAGGACGCTGACCGCGTACCAGCGTTTGGACATTGTGTTCACTCTTTCGCTCGCGCGCCGGCGATCTGACCGGAGCCGCGCCGCTTCAGCCGGTCCCCATCCCCGCGGACGGCCTTGGGAATCCCGTCCCACACCGGCGCCCGCCACGCTCGCCCGACGGCCTTCGCGCCTTCCGGGCAAACAAAAACGCGCGCGACCCCCTCGCCGCGCGCGTATCTTCGACACTCTTATGAGCGACGGACGGGCGAGCGCAAGCCTTTCGGCGCGCGTCGCCCGCCGGCGGAGCCCATGCCGAGAAGCCCGGCTGCGCGCCGGAGACCTCTCGGCCCGCCGACGCGCGTCAAGTCTTCCCGTCGCCCGGGCTCAGAGCCGGAGGTCGAGCACCGCCTGGACGCCGGCTCCGAGAAGCTGGTCGACCAGGAAGAAGAAGAGAGAAACCACCGCCGTCAGCACCAGCACCATCACGGTGGTCAGCGCCGTCTCCTTGCGGCTCGGCCACACCACTTTCGACGCTTCCGCCCGCACCTGGGCGATGAACTGCGTCGGAGAAACCTTCGCCATCGCGTGTCCTAATTCGTTGTCTGCGGCCGGCGCATGGCAGGGGCAGCAGGACTCGAACCCGCGACCCTCGGTTTTGGAGACCGATGCTCTACCAACTGAGCTATACCCCTTCGCGCCCGCCGGGCGACGCCGTCATAGAAACTTCGCACGGCTAAGTCCAGCGGACTGGCCGCCGCACGAGGCGGACGACGCTGGAGCGGGTAGACGGAATCGAACCGACATCCTCAGCTTGGAAGGCTGCTGCACTACCATTGTGCTATACCCGCGCCAGAGCGGCGATATAGACGCAAGGCGACCGGGGCGTAAAGGGCCTCGGATGGGCCGGCGCGCGGCGAGGGCTTTCGGCGTTTTTGCAAAACGCCCGCCGCTCGTCCGGGCCGCCAGCTTCAACATCGAACGCTTCTCGCTCCGCGACGCCGGGAGAGCGTCGACGCGCGCCGAGGGCTCTCGGCGTTTCCGCGAAACGCCTGCCGCTCGTCCGGGCCGCCAGCTTCTACGTCGAACGCTTTTCGCTCCGCGAAAAGCTTTAGCAGTCGATCGTGAAATAGTCGCTGATCCAGACGTTGTTGTCCTCGTTGCTCTCGCGGACAGCGTTTTCGGGGTCGACCACGACGATGATGCGGACGCGGCGGCGCTCGTCTCCGCCCACCGCCTCGGTCGGCAGCGGAATCGCGGAGCCCGCGTCGCCGGCGCCGAGCGCGCGGAGCTGCGCCTCGGTGAGCACGCCGGTGGCGCGTTCGTTGCGCGAGCGCTGGAAGTTCTGGATCGCCTGCTGCGTCAGCGGTCCGAAGATGCCGTCCACGGGCGCGGCGACGTAGAATTCAAGGTCGCGGAGCGCGGCCTGAATGGCGCGCCGGCCGGCCTCGGGGTAGCTGCGCTGTTCGCGGAAGTTGCGCGGCGCCTGCGAGAGGCCGGCGCCGGAGCCGCCAACCCGATCGCCGACGCGACCGGCCTTGTCGACATCCTCTCCGATGGAGAGCGTGAAGCGGTGGATCTCGCTCACGTCGATGGCGTTCACGGAGCGGGCCTCGGCCGCCGTGTAAGCGGCGTGCTCAGCGAAGGCCTGGACGATCTTGAGACCTGATTGCTGGGTGATCGAGGCTCCGATCCGCGCGTCCTGGGTGCCGATATTGTCGATCGCCACCTCGACGACGGCGAGCGGACCGGTCCTGGCGCAGCTCGGCGAGCCGACGATCTGGGTCCGACGTTTCTGGCCGCCGAAGATGGGCTCGTCGTTGATCACCAGATCAGGCAGGTTCTGAGCCTCGGCCGAGCCGAAGCCCGTCATCGTCAGAGCGGCTATCGCCGCCACCGCGCTTCGCGTCCACATGGTCATCCCCGGTCGTTCTCGTTCTTAAAGGCTGCGACACCCGCCGCCGGATAGGCGACAGCCAAGGCGAACAGAAGATCGTCGCGCGCCCATGATCCAACCGAAACTCGACCGTTAGCCAAGGTTTTCGTCAGAACGCGACGGATGCGCGACGGAAATGCGATACTCGGGCGCGATCGCGACACCGGCGCGTGTGGGCGGCCCGGGGCGTTCAACTCTCAGGCGCCCGCGCGCGCCCGGGGTCGGGCGCAACGCCCCTCTGGGGTCGGGCGCCACGCGCCTCTGGGATCGGGCGCCACGCGCCTCTGGGGTCGGGCGCCTCTGGGGTCAGGCGCCTCTTGGGTCAGGCGAAGGCCGCTCGGAGAAGGATCAGGATCGCCGCGACGGTCGCGAGGGTCAGAATCGCCGGACGCAGCGAGCGCCGGCCGATCGATCGCGCGAGGACGCGGCCCGCGAGGTATCCGAGGCCGATCGCCGGCAAGAGCGCGATCGCGAAGAACAGGTCTTCGAGCCGCAGCAGACCGTGCGGCAGGAGCGCCGCGAGCGAGAACGCCATGCCGATCAGGAAGAACAGGTTGAGGGTCGCGCGCACTTCGGGGCCGGCCTCGCGCTGATAGAGCAGGCCCATCGGCGGCGCCCCGATCGAGGTGAAAGCGGCCATGAAGCCCGAGAGGCCGCCCGCCGCGAGCAAGGCGGGGGTGGTGACGGCGACCCGGAGGCCGCCGATGCTGAGCGCGACGGCGAACAGCGTCGAGCACGCGATGGCGATCGGGATGGCGCCGCCGCCGATGATCCAGCCAAGCGCCAGGGAGGCGAGGACCGAGCCGACGGCGCGGCCCGCCAAGGCCGGGACGAGCTCGCCCCAACGCACGCTCGACAGGTCTTTCGCGGCGCCCAATCCCGCGATGGCGACGCCGAGCAGCAGAACCGCCGCCGAGCCCCTCGAGGATCTGCAATGGCGCGTCGGCGAATTCGCCGCCC
>JBCBRF010000132.1:0-10699 GCA_039819865.1 Pseudomonadota bacterium
GGCGCCGACGCGCCGCGCTCGCCCGCATACTTCGTCAGCCCCGCGTCGGTCGCCGCATCGACGAACCGCGCGGCGCGGAGCCTGAGCGGATCTTCAGCGCCCAACCCGGCCGCCGCTGAAATCGCCCGCTCCAGGTCGCTCGGCCCGCTTGGGTCGTAGTGCACGCCCGTTCGATCGATGATCAGCGACGCCGGGAGCCTCAGATCCTGGCCGAGCCCCACGGAGCGGAGAAATCCGTCCTCGACCAGCGCGCCCTCGATCCCGGCCGCCCGGCAGCGCGCCAGCGCGTCCTCTGGCGCGCGCGCCGACCAGGCCGCGACCCGGCCGCCGTCGCGCTTCGCCGCGTCGATCGCGGCCTCGAGATCGGCGTGAAACCGCACCGGCGGTCCATCGCCGCCGCGCAGAAACGCCCGGGCCGTCCTGCGCTTCCAAAGCGTGAAGCCCACGGCGTGGGTCGGCCGCTCGGTCTCCGCGCGGTGGCGTTCGAGCGCCTCGGCGTCCAAGGCGGCGACGTCCAACGCGGCGACGTTGGCCGCCGCGGCCTGAGCGTCGCCCGGCGCGGCGGCCTGGATCGGGTCGGTCTCAAGCTGGTCGGCTGGGCTCATCGCGCCCCCTCCCGGCGGAACGAGGACGCCCCGGCGGCGCCAAAGGCGCGACCGGGGCGAAGGAGCGTCAGGCCGGGTCCGCCGCGGCGAACCCGGGGCCGAAGCGCGATCAGTTGCCCGCCACGTTGCGGAGCGAGGCGATCGAGCCCGCGGTGCCGAGCGTCGGCACGATCACCGACAGCACCTTGCGGAACTGGGTGTACGGCGCCTCGGTGACGTAGATCGTGTCGCCGTCGCGCATCGCGAAGCTCGAGGCCACGAACATCGCGTCCGCGGTGTTCAGCGCGAGCTGATAGATCACCGGCTGGTCCGGGCCGAGACGGGTGAGCTCCGGCTTCTCCATGCCGTGCGCCTCACGGCCCGCGACCGGGTTCAGCTGCGACACCACATCGGCCGGCTCGCGGCGGAACACGAACACGCCGGTGGCGTTGGCCGAGTTGCCGTCGAGGCCCCCGACTTCGGTGATCGCGTCGAGCAAGCTCATATCGCCGCCCGCGAGCGGCTGGCGGCCCGGCTGAGCGACCGACCCGAAGGCGTTGAAATGGCGCGACTCCGCCTCGAGCAGCACGATGTCGCCGCTGCGGAGCGCGATGTTCGCCGACGGATCCTCGTAGACATCGTCCAGGAACGCCGAGCTGGTCAGGTTCGAGCGCCGGATCGTCACCTTGGTCGAGCCCGGCTTCGAGGTCGCCCCGCCCACCTTCGACAGCATCGGCAGCAGGCGCGCGGTCAGCGGCTCGAGCGGCTGGACGCCCGGGTTCCGCACCGCGCCCTGGAACGACACGCCGCGGCTGTTGTAGGCCGAGCGCGTCACGGTCACCTGCGGATCGGTGGTCTGGTCGGAGAGCCGCGCGACGATCTCCGCGCGCACCCGCTCCGGCGTCTTGCCCGAGGCGTGCACGGAGCCGGCGTAGGGCACGTAAATATGGCCGCGATCATCGACGACGACCGCGTTCACCGCCGCCTGCTTTGCGCCGGCCGCGGTCAGCAGGCCGTCTTCGACCGGCTCCCAGATCGCGATGTCGAGCACGTCGCCGACGCCGATCACCGATGTCCGAAGCGGCCGGGCGTTGCGGAAGCCGCCCTCGCCCTCGAACGCCAGCGGCGTGGCCGCGCGGGTCGCCTCGACCGCGGACGCGTCGAGCGACACGATCGCGTAGTCGACAGTCTGTTCGGGGTTCGGATCCAGCAGGTCGCCGCTGGTCGGACCGACCTGCGGCAGGGTGTTGGCGCAACCGGCGACCCCGAGGGCCGCGGTCAGCATGATCGCCAGGCGACCGGCTCGGAACGGGGTCGCGGCTGCGGGCCGCGGGGTAGTCTGAAGCGTCGTCATCTCTCTTACACCTCTCTCCACGCCACGACCCTGGAGCGCCGCCAACGCTCGCGTCGGGAGACCGGCTCGTCCCGATCTCTCCGTTCGTCGTTCAGGTCCGGGGCTGTCTCGCCGACGGTTGAAGAACCACCGCCATCTATCCGCAGGCTTGATTAACAGGCCCTTACCGGCGGCGAGCGTGCTTCAGAGCGTGTCAAGGAAGGGACCGCTTAACCTTAGGATGAGGGGTCGCCGGGGCCGGTTGTGGCGTTTGGCGCACGAACCGGGCGTAGGGCTCGTCGGTCGCGAGCATCGCCCGCGCGACGTTCTCGAGCGCCAGCGTCCGCCCGGCGCGTGTGTAGAACCCGCCTCGGATCTGCGACGTGGCCAGCATCAAACGGCGGAAGCGGCGATAAAGCCCCGGATCGCCCGCCTCCGGATCGGCGAAGAAGGCGGGCAACGACTGCTGAGAGACCAGGCCCGGCTTGTCATAGATCGCCGCGCCGAGGGTCTTCACCGGCTTGCCGCGCCACAGCGCCTGCTGCCCCGCGGTCGAGTTCACGGTGACGACGCTCCGCGCCGGCTCGAGCACCTGGCCGAGCTTGCCCCCGTCGATGAAGCGGATCCGACTGAAATCCAGCCCGACCTCGTCGGCCGCCTCGCGCGCGATCGCCGGCAGCCCCTCCATGCCGTCCTCGAGCGGGTGCGTCTTGAACACGAGCAGATCGCGCTCCGCCGCGCCGCCTTCGGACGACGGCGCGAACGCGCGCACGCATTCGCGGACCACCTCGCCCATGTCGTTGTACGGGCTGTGCCGCTGGATCGACGCGTCCCAGCGCAGCTGCAGCAGCACCAGATGATAGGGACGCCCCTCGCGATAGAGCCGCTGCTTCCGCCAGCGCCGGCGCATCGTCAGGTACGGGATGGCGAGCGCCCGACCATAAGTGCCGCGCCACTCCTGCCAGGCGGTGCGGCTCGAGGTGCGCTGCGCCTCCGGATACCGCCAGTTCATGAACTGGTTCAGCCAGTGATAGCGGAGCCCGTGATAGACATGCGCGTTCAGTTCGCCCCAATGCGACGGCGGCACCTCGAGCAGCGGATCGTCCGGCAGCGTCGCCTCGTCGATCTCGTTGAGGTCGAGCGCCATCAGCGGCGACGCCGCGTTCAGCCCCTCTCGCTCATAGGTGATCCAATAGGGGCGGATATAGCCTTCCTCGAACAGATGCGTGCGGATCCCGATCCGCCGCGCCGCTTCGAGCGCATGCGCGTGGTAGCCGCGGACATCGCCATAGACCACGAGATCCGTGACCCGCTCCTGGCGCAGCACCTCTCCGGCGCGCGCCGCCCAGGCCTCGGCGCTGTCGCGCCAGGCGCGGTAGGGTCGGCCGTCCCAAAACGTCTGGTCGCCCCGATTGAAGCCGATCCGAAACGCGCTGTGCCCGAGATGGGTCAGCGCGTCGGCCAGCTCCGCAAAGAAGGGTCCGTGCGGCCCTTGCAGGAAACAGAAGCGCCGCGGGCCGATATGGTCGCTCTGCCGTGTCTGAAACAGGCCCTGCGCCGTGCGCCGCCGGCGCTCGCGCAACTCGGCTTCCGGCGTGGTGCGGAACTCGAGCGTCGGCGGGCTCTCGGCGGTCGGCGCCAACGCGTCGCCGAACCCATCGCCCTGATCTCCCGTCTTCCTGTCGCCAGCCATGCGGGATCCTCTCGCCAACCGCGCCCGGGCGGTCTACATCCTGTCGCCGCGACGCTTCGGTCCGATCGCAAGCGGCCGGCGCGCCCGAGTTCTGCGTTCCGTTGCGAGGTCTCTGCAGGACTTGCGCCATGCGGCCCATCTCCGGACAGCCGAGCGGCGGACGCCTTCGCCGGTTCCGGGATGCGCATCCGAACCGCCTTCGCGACGAGACGAGGAGACGACTGCGCATGTTCACAGGCATTATCAGCGACGTCGGCGAGGTCGCCGCGGTCGAGGCGCGGGGCGACGCGCGCATCGTCATCCGCTGCGGCTATCCGCTCGAGGAGATCGCCATCGGCGCATCGATCGCCTGCGCCGGCGTGTGCCTGACCGTGACGGCGAAGGACCTGACCGCCCGCACCTTTTCCGTCGACGTCTCCGCCGAGACGCTCTCGAAGACCAGCGCCGGAGATTGGGCGCCGGGGCGCCGCCTCAACCTCGAGCGCGCGCTGAAGGTCGGCGACGAGCTCGGCGGGCATATCGTGAGCGGCCATGTGGACGGCGTGGCCGAGGTTGCGGCGCTTCGAACCGAGGGCGACAGCACCCGCGTGACGCTCTCCGCCCCGAAGGCGCTGGCCCCGTTCGTCGCGCCCAAGGGCTCGGTCGCCCTCGACGGGTGCTCCTTGACGGTGAACGAGGTGGAGGACGCCGCCGACGCCGTGCGCTTCGGCGTGAACTTGATCCCGCACACCAAGTCCTGGACCTCGTTCGACCGACTGGCCCTCGGCGATCGTTTGAACCTGGAAATCGACGTGCTCGCGCGGTACGTCGCGCGCATGCGCGATACGCTCTGAGCGCCGCACGCGCCCACTCGACAAGCCGCCGGAGACCGTCATGGCCCAAACCGCCGAGCACCAGGGCCTGCCCGCGCCCGCCTTCGACCAGCCGCCGCGCGTCCTGGTCGTCGCGGCGCCGTTCCACCGGGCGATCGCGGACGATCTGATCCGCGGCGCGACGGCCGCGCTGGCGGCGGCGGGCGCCGAGTCGGAGACGCTTGAAGTGCCCGGCGCGCTCGAAATCGCCACCGCGATCCGGTTGGCCTCCGACAGCGGGCGCTACGAAGGCTATGTCGCGCTCGGCTGCGTGATCCGCGGCGAGACGACGCATTACGAGACGGTCTGCGAGGAGAGCGCGCGCGGCCTGACCCTGCTCGGCGTCGAGCGCGGCCTCGCGATCGGCAACGGCGTTCTCACCGTCGAGAACGAGGCGCAGGCGACGGCGCGCGCGCGGCCCGAGGAGATGGACAAGGGCGGCGGCGCCGCGATCGCCGCGCTCCATCTGATCGCGCTCGCCCGCCGCTTCCGCGCGCCGCGCGGCAGCTTCCGCCCTGACGACGAACACCTGTTGCTCGCATGACGTCTTCCGCCCCGTCCGACGACCAACCGACCCCGGCCGCGCCCGATCCCCGGGCCGAGAAGCGCCTCGCGCGCTCCGCCGCCCGGCTCGCCGCCGTTCAGGCGCTCTATCAAATCGAGCTGACCGGCAGCCCGGGCGACGCCGTCCGCAGGGAGTTCGAGACCCACCGCATCGGCGCGGAGATCGAGGGCGCCCAGTACCGCGAGGCGGATCTCGAATTGTTCCGCGCCCTGCTGGCCGGCGTGATCGACCGCCAGATCGAGATCGACCGCCTGACCGACGCCGCGCTGGTCGCGCGCTGGCCGCTCGGTCGCGTCGACCCGACGCTCAGGGCGATCTTCCGCGCCGGCGCCTTCGAATTGCTCGGCCGCCCCGACATCCCGCCCAAGGTCTCGATCAACGAGTATGTGGACGTCGCTCGCGCCTTTTTCCCGGACGGCCAGGAGGCGCGGTTCACCAACGCGGTGCTCGACCACATGGCCCGCAAAGCCCGGCCGGACGCGTTCTCCGCACCCGAGGGCGCTTAGTCCGCCGCCCCCTCCCCCGCTACGCGGCGAAACGATTTCTCAACCCGTCGCGGATTTTTTGCACATCGAGAGATCCATAGCAGAGTCTGCTACGTAAGGTCTGCGAGAAGCGGCTTTTCGTGCTGACATGCTTCCTAAGAAGCCATTCGAAGGGGACCTCGATGACCACTCCACAACCGGATCCGAACACCATCGGCGCGATCGTCGCCGCCAACCCGGGCGGCGACTTCGACATCCTGGGGATCGCGCTCACCGCCGCCGCCCCGGACCTGCTTGAAGTCGCGGGAACCGCCGGCGCCGGCGTCACCGTTTTCGCGCCGACCGACGCCGCCTTCGGCAATCTCGCCGCCGCCCTCGACCCCTCCGTCGACCCGACCGACGAAAACGCGGTCGTCGCCGCGCTCCTCGACGTCTCCGCCGCGCTGTCGCCCGAAGACGCGCCGCTCGACTACCTGCGCGAGATCCTCGAATACCACGTCGCGGGCGAGCCGCTGACCCAGGACGACATCGCGCATAAAGCAAAGATCGAGACGTTGGCGGGCGTGAACATCCGCCCGAACGGCGACCATTTGATCGACAAGGATCCGCAGCTCCCGAACCCGGGCTTGGTCGCGGAGATCGAGACCGACAGCGGCGTCGTGCAGGTGATCGACGAGGTGCTGCAGCCCGCCAACATCACCGCCATCCACCCCTTCTTCGGCTTCGGCTTCGGCCTGTTCGGCGCGAAGCGCGACGCCGTGATCGGCTCGGACGAGGACGATTACGTGCTGCTCGGCCGCAACGACGATCGCGCCAATCTGGGCGAGAATGACGACTTCGCCGCCGGCGGCCGCGGCGACGACGTTCTAAAAGGGGGCGAAGGCGACGACACCCTCGCCGGCAACCGCGACGACGACACGCTGGAGGGCGGCGAAGGCGACGATCTGCTCCGCGGCGGCAAGCAGGACGACGTTCTGATCGGCGGCTCCGGCGACGACAAGCTGATGGGCGGAAACGGCGCGGACGTGTTCGTCTTTAAGCCGACCAACCCGGACGAAGGTCACGACGTCGTGCGCGACTTCGACGCCGCCGAGGGGGACACGCTCCTGCTGGACGTCTCCGAGTTCGCGCCCGCCGACCTCGAGGCCTTGGCCGGTCCGAACTATGAGCAAGACCTGGCCCTTTCGGATCTGATCGACGCCGGGATCGTCAGCCTCGTGGCCAAGGGCCACTCCACCCTGGTCGAGCATCCGGGCGGGACGATCCTGCTCCGCGGCGTCGATCCGACCACGCCGATCGAGGTTCTCGACACCGTCGTCAATTTCGACTTCGTCTGACGGCGACCGCGCGAGCCGGAACGGGATGCTCCCTCCTCCGGCTCGCGCTCGACCCAAACGCTAAAAGCCAAGAGCCAAGAGCTAGGAGCCAAGAGGCTTTTAGCGGCGCGGTCGAAGCAGGGCGCGCAGCCCCGCTATCTGCGTCCGCCGCCGTCAGTAGAGCTTGATGGTGGCGGGCGCGCCTTCCTCCACCTTGTCGATGTAGAACAGCCCCTTAAGCGCGCCGTCCGGCTGAAGCTCGAAGGCGCCCTTGCTGCCGCGCTGCGAGATGCTGAGCACGACGCCGCTCACATCGATCTTGCCGTTGTAGATCGTCAGCGTCTTTTCGGCGTAATCGCGTTTGCGGATCTCGAAGGCGATGGCGCCGCCACGGGCGTTGATCGCGTCATAGGTCTGTTTCTTCAGCCCCTCGGCCCGGTCGAACTCCACCACCAGGTTCGCACGCTGCATCACGGCCGCCAGGAACGCCCGCGCCCGAAGCGTTTCGTCTTGGCTCTCCAAGGCTGCGCGAATGGCGAACATCCGCACGCCCTGGGTCGAGGCGCAGAGCAGTTCCTCGAGCGCCAGCATCCGAAGGAACGGGTCCTGCCCGGTGTCGCGGACGACGCCGACCTGCTCTTTCACTTGCTCCTGCGGATAGGACTGCAGCCCGTCCGGGCACCCGAGAATCTCGTCATCCGCCTTGGCCGGCGACACGGCGCCGATCGTCAGCGCGATCAATCCGGCGGCGAGGATGCGCGATGCTGTCATGGTTCAACTCCCCCAAAAAAACCCTGCGAGAGCGCCAAGCCGGCGCTCCCGGACGAAGCGGCTTACGGCCGCGTCTCGACGAACTCAGCGAAAAACCCGGGATCCCGGCCCGTGCGCCGCAGCGTCACCCCGCAATCGGGTCCCGCCTGCGCGACCTCGCCGACGGCGAGGGTGGCGGTCGTCTCCCCGAACCGCACCGACGCTCTCGGACGGGGCGCGCCGTCCCCCCGCCGCCAGACCGCGGTCACGGTCAGCTTGCTTCCGCAGAACTCGGCGGAGCGCTTCTCGTAGACTTTGCTGACCAGGCCCGCGGCCGCGCCGGCGTCGATCGCGGGCGCCTCCGACGCGGCGCTGCTCTGCGTCGGCGAGCGCCCCGGCCCGACGCCGGCCTCCCGGATCTCGCCCGCACGCCGACGCGCCAGCGCCGCCCAGAAGGTGTTCGGATAGGTGTCGGCCAGCTGCTCGAGCAAAGCCGGATCGTCGAGCCCCGCCGCCGCCTGATAGGCGTCGCGCGCCAGCGCCTCCTGCTCCGGCGCCGCGGGCGCGCCGCCGGGTCGCCCGCATTGCTCCGCGACCGCGGCGAGGCAGTCGCGATAGGCGGCGAAAGCCGCGTCGCAATCGATCGACGCCGTTGCGTCCGGCTCGACCGCGACCGACCCCGCGCCGAGCCGCTCCAGACAGGCCGCCGGCGCGGCGCAAGCCTCGGCCGCCTCGGCGCACGACGTCTCTTGCGCCGACGCTTGGCTATTCAAGGCGAACGCCGCGACCGCAATCGCCCGCACGACCCATGCGCATTTCATGGACGGCTCCCAATCCCGCACCCGCCCGGCTGATAGCCCGAGCGCCGCGAGAAATCGAGCCTTCAGACGCGGACGTTGACGCCGCGCGCGAGCGACACCGACTGCTCCAGCAGGGACACCGCCGTCGCCGTCGCCTGCTGCGCCGCCTGTTCGCGCAGCGACAAAAAGCGCGTGATCGCGGTGTCGACACTGTCCGGATCGAGAAATGCGCTCGGGTCCTTCACGCCGAACAGCCGCTCGGTCCGGTCCTCGAGCTCGAGGACCTGGGCGCTCAGGTCGAGCTGCGAGAACTCGGTCGGCAGCCCGAACATGCCGTCGACCACCTCCCGCAGCGCGCTGTCGCCCATGAGCTGGAACCAGCCCACCTCAGCGACGTCCGGGCTCTCCGCGATGGTCTGGATCCCGCGTCGGAAGTTGAGCGCCAGCCGCAGATCCTGATCCTGCGCGCCGACCGCGAGCTCGAAGCTTCGTTCTTCGAACTTCTGGATCACGTCCTGCTGGAACGTCTCCAGCCGCACATTGCCGACCCGGGCGCCTTCGCCGAAGGTCTGCGCGAACTCGAGCCAGCGCGGATCGTTGAGGCGGTTCACGAACGAGTTCGGATCGGTCACATCCGCGATCAGGATGCTCCCGACGAAGGTGTTCGAGTAGGTCTCTTTCTCCAACCCGAACGCCGACAGCGCGATGTCCTTGAGCTGCTCGTCGAAAATCAGATCGAGCGGCTGGTCGACCAGGTTCATGTTCTTGCGCAGATAAGTGATGTCCGCCTGCGGCGCGCCGATCTCCTCCAGCCGGCTCTCCAGCTCGTACTGGATCACGTTCCGCCCGACGCCTGCGCCGTCCGACGGCGGGATGAACGCCTGCGCGAAATCGCGCCAGCGGGTGTCGCTCAGCTGGTTCACGAAGGCGTCGTCGGCATAGGGGTCTTCGGACAGGATGTCCTCGAGGAACTCGACCGAACGGTTCTCGTCCTCGAGCCCAAACGCCGTCAGCGCGACCTCGAGCAGCCGTGCGTCGGCGACCAGCCCGGCCGCTCCTTCGATGTCGCCGATCCGCTCGTTGAAATAGGCGAGATCGTCCGGGTCGATCGCCGGCGGCCTCGGCGGCTGAGGATCGGTCGGCTTCTCCTCCAGATCGTCGAGCGCGACCTCGATCTCCCAGTCGCGGACGAAATCTTCGACACGGACCTGCCCAGCGGAGGTGAAGCCTTCTTGGAAGGCGGCCGCCATGTCGCGCCAGCCCTGGTTGCTCTGCTCGCGCGCCAGAGCGCCGTTCGGCCCGCCCTCCAGAAGCTGCTCGATCAGATCCGCCGACAGCACCTCGTCCTCGACCCCGAAGGCGATCTTCACGACCTTGAGCGACGCCGGGTCGCCGACCAGGTCGGCCGCCGAGGCCATGCTTTCGACCGCGCTGCGGAAGTTGATCAGATCCGCCGCGGTCATCTTGCCGGAATCCGCGTCGGCGACGTCCTGATCGAGTTCGTAGCTGACGCCGCGCTCGATCACCGCCTGATCGACCCGCATGCCGAACACCGACCACTGGTTGACCGTCTCGCCGGCTTTCAGACTGTCGAAGGCAGCCGCAAAGCTCGCCCAGGCGGCCAGCTCGTCGCCATAGGCTTCCTGAAACTCCGGCCCGCCCTGGGTCGTGTCGACGCCGTTCTCGATGAAATCCCGGATCGCGGCGTCGCTGTAATACTCACGGTCCAGCCCGAAGCCGGCGAGCGCCGCGTCGAGCAGCCGCTTGTCCGACAACAGCCCGTCGATCGAGGTGAGCGACGGCGCATTGGCGCGGAAATAGGCGAGCTCCGACGCCGCGATCCGCGTCTTGCTGGAGGGCTGGAACTCGGACGTCGCGCCATCCGCCCGCAGATTGACCGCGATCTGAAGCGGCGTCTCGGCCCGCCCAGCCCCCGGATCGCCGAACCCGAAATCCCGCGCCATGTCGCGCCAGCGCTGATCGTTCAGCCGGTTCGCGAAGGAGCCCGAGACCGACACGTCGCTGGTCAGCACGTTGCGGATGAAGACGGTCTTATCGATCTCGCTCTCGAGCCCGTAGGCCGTCAGCGCGACCTCGAGCAGTCGGCGGTCGTTCAGCAGGTCGTCGACCGAGCCCACCGTGCCGATCGCCTGCTTGAAGTACTCGACGTCCCGCTTGATCTCCGGCGTCTCGAGCATCGCCTGCTTCTGCTGCTGCTCGGTCTGCTGGATGTAGCGATAGCCGGCGACGCCCGAGAGCGGCAGAGCGGGGATGAACATCACGCGACCTCGTCGAAAGCGGCGTCGCCGCCGCCGCCCGAGG
>JBCBRF010000133.1:0-10549 GCA_039819865.1 Pseudomonadota bacterium
AGAGCCAGGCAAGCCTCGAACGGCTGCGGCCGATGGTAGAGATAGCCCTGGAACAGATCGCAGCCGAACTCGCGGAGCGTCTCCGCCTGGCCTGCGTCTTCGATCCCCTCGGCGACCGTCTTCAGGCCGATGGCGTGGCTCATCCGAATGATCGAGGCGACCACGCTCGAATCCTGGGACCGCTGGTTCAGCTTGTCCACGAAGCTCTTGTCGATCTTCAGCTTCTGCACCGGGTACTGGGTCAGGTAGGTGAGGTTCGAATACCCCGTCCCGAAATCGTCTATGCTGATCGACGGCCCGAGCGCCCGGATCTTGCCGAGAACGTCGATCGCGGTCTTCGGATTCGACGCGAGGCTCGCCTCGGTGACCTCGAGCTCCAGCGAAGCGCTGCGGAACGCGACCGCATCGAGCGTGTGCGCCAGGAAATCCACGAAGCTCGGGTCGCAGATATCGTCGGCGGTGACGTTGACGCTCACGAACAGGTTCTCGGGCGCGCCCGGCGCCCGGGCGAACCGCGCCGCGTCCTCCGCAGCGCGGTGAACCGCCCACCGCGTGAACTCGCCCATCAGGCCGCTATCCTCGACCGCCGGCATGAACACGCCTGGCGACAGGATCCCGTGCAGCGGATGGTTCCAGCGCGCCAGCCCCTCGAAGCCCGCGATCGCCCCGTCCCGAGCCCGCACGATCGGCTGATAGAACAGCGTCATCTCGCCGGCCGAGACCGCGTGCTTCACGGTCTGCTCCAGCTCGATCCGCTCGAACGCTTTGGAGTACTCGGCCAGCGGACTGAACCGCTCGACCGTCTCCGGCGCATCCTGGGCGGGCGCGCTCGGCGCCTCCCCGCTCATCCGCCGCACGCTGTCCCGGAACCGGTCGAGGATCACCCCGAGCACCATCCGCAGCACCGGATCGAGCGCCTGGATCCGCGCCTGCAGCTGCTGCTTCGAGACCACCAGAACCTGTGTGTCCTCGACCGCCGTCACGGTGGCGGAGCGCGGCTTGCTGTCGACGATCGCCATTTCGCCGAAGATGTCCCCGGCCACCCGCGTCGCCAGCACCTGACGCGCAGCCCCTTCGCCAGCCGAAATCTCGACCGCGCCATGCTCGATGATGTACGCGCAGTCGCCCGGATCGCCCTCGCGGAACAGGGTCGCCCCGCGGCCGAATTGGCGTCTGATTGGCGCTGTGGTCATCTCAGCGTACCGAGCCTCTTTCACGAACCTCGCGACATTTTACCGCTCGAGCATCGCCAAGCCGTAAATGCATGAAAAATCTCACTATCTTTCTCGGAACGCATTCTCTCGAAGCTTCAGCGCCGGCTCGATCAGGTACTCGAGCATCGAGCGGTCGCCGAGATCGATGTCCACCTGCGCGGTCATGCCCGGCGAGAGCGGGTAGCGCTGGGCCCCGACTGAGAGATGATCGGCCTCGGGCTCCACCACGAACTGGAAGAAGTGCCGGCCCTGCTCGTCGGTGTTCGAATCCGCGGCGATCCGCGCGATCCGGCCCTCGAGCGCGCCGTAGCGCAGGAAATCATAGGTGCTGAGCTTCACCCGCGCCCGCTGGCCGACCTGGACATGGCCGACATCCTCGGGCGACAGCCGCGCCTCGACCACCAGCCGCTCCCGGGTCGGGACCACCTCCAGGATCGGATCGCCGGGCCGCACGACCGCGCCGATGGTGTTCACCGCGAGGTTCTTCACCACCCCGTCGATCGGGCTCTCGATCACCGTCCGGCTGTTCTGGCTGCTCGCCCGCGACGACAGTTCGGTCTGCCGCGCGATGTCGACCTCGACCTCCCGCAGCCGGTCGTTCGCCGCCTTGCGGAACCGGTTCCGCTCATAGAGCTCGCGCTCCCGCGCCTCGGCCAGCGCCGTCTGCGCCAGCGGCAGCGAGACCTCCAGATCGGCGATCTCGCCCTTCAGCCGCTGATACTCGCCCTCGAGGCTGAGCGCCTCGGTGCGCCGCGCGAGCTTTTTGTCGGCCAGATGCTGCGCCGTGCGCCGCTGCTCGTCGAGCGGCGCCAGCCGCGCCCGCGCCGCCTTCAGCCGCTCGTTGATCGACTGGATCGCCAGCTCCTTTTGCGAACGCTGGTCGCGCAGCACCGCGAGGCTGCTCTCATACTCCCGCCGCCGGCTCTGATAGGCCGCCCGCTCCGCCTTCGCGAGATCGGGTTGCCGCGTCGACGGCGCCTCAGGCAGAGCGAGATCGACCTGCAGCGTCTCCGCCAGCAGCCGCGCCCGTTCGAGCGCGAGCGAGTCGAGCCGGATCTGGATCTCCTCCGCGTTCAGCCCCTCGTTGCCGAGATCGATCTGCAACAGCGCCTGCCCGGCCGAGACCCGGTCGCCTTCGCGCACCAGAATGGTGTCGACGATGCCGCCCTCCAGGTGCTGCACGGTGCGCACCTGTCCCTGCGGCGCGACCACGCCCTGGGCGACCGCGACCCGGTCGATCCGCGTCTGCGCCGCCCAGATCGCCCCGCCGGCGAGCAGCGCCATCGCCGCGCCTGCGAGCGGCCGCCAGGTCGGCAGCGGGAAGTCCTTGATCAGATCGTCGAGCGTGCTCACCGGGCCCCTCCCTCCGCGCGGCGCGCCTGCGCCGCCTCGGCGTCCGCCGAGATCCCGTCGGCGCGCGCGACCGGGTGGTCGACCCGACGCTCCACCTGGCGCTCACGCGCCCGCGGGGGCCCGGCCCGGCGCGCCAGCATGTCTTCGCTCCGACCGGCCATCGCGACCCGGCCCTTCGCCATCGCCATCACCGTGTCGCAGGCCGCCAGCAGCGTGTTCGAATGGCTGACCAGCACGACGCTGCGGTCGCGTTTCAGGAGCGCAAGCCGCTCGCAGAGGCCGCGCTCCGCGTTGAAGTCGAGATTGGCGCTCGGCTCGTCCAGCAGCAGCACCGCCGGGTTGCCGACCAGCGCCCGCGCCAGCGCGATCCGCTGCCGGTGCCCGGGCGGCAGCCGTCGCCCGCCCTCGCCGACCTCGGTCGCGTAGCCGTCCGGCAGCTCGGCGACGAAGACGTCGACCATCGCCAGCCGGGCCGCCTCCAGGATCTCCGGATCCGTCACCCCGTCGCGCCCGCCCACGATGTTGTCGCGGATCGAGCCGGCGAACAGGAACGGCTCCTGCGGCACGTAGCCGAACCAACGGTTCAGATCGCGCTGGCCGAACTGCGCCAGATCCGCCCCGTCGAGCAGCACCCGGCCGGCGTCTGGCGCATAGAGCCCCTGCATCACCTTGAGCACGGTCGACTTGCCGCAACCATTGTCGCCGACGATCCCGGTCACGCTCCCCGGCGCGAACCGGGCGGAGAACCGCCGGAGCGTGGGCTCGGCGTCCTCGGCGTAGCCGAACTCGACATGCTCGAGCGTCAGGGCGCCGCTCGGCCGCTCCTGCGCCACCGCGGCCGCCGCGCGCGAGCTCGGCAGCGCCAGGGTCGCATCGATCCGCGCCGCCGCCTCGCGATACCGCGCGAGCCCGCGCCAGAGCCCGATCAGCTGCGTCATCGGCTGCACCACCCGCGCCGCCAGCATGTTCGCCGCGATCAGGCCGCCGATCGTCATCTGCTGATCGATGATCGCCACCGCCCCGACGGTCGTGAGCAACACGGTCGTGAGCATCGTGAGGCTCGACCCCAGATGGCCGAGCCCATCCGCGATCGCGCCGCGCCCGACCGACGCCCGGATCGCCTCCGCCTGCGCCGCCTCCCAGCGCGACTGCAGCGCCGCGCCGAGCCCGAGCGCCTTCACCGTGGCGCGCCCGGCCACGAGTTCCTCCGACAGCGCCTGCCGCGCGAGCCCGGCCTGCTGCTCGGTCTCCGTCGCCTTGCCCAGAAGCGCCGAGGACAGCAGCGCCACGCCGATGAACACGGGGATCAGGATGGTCAGAAGCGCCCCGAGCGGCGGGGCCGCCAACCAGATGGCCGCCATGAACAGCACGACGAAGGGCAGATCGATCGCGAGCAGCACGCTCGGCCCCGCCACCTGGTCCCGCACCGCGTCGGCGTCGCGCAGCACCATCCGCCAGTCGCCGTCGCCGCGCCGCTCGAGCGCGCGCAACGGCGCGCCGGTCAGCCGCCCGAACAGGGCCCGCGTTAGTCGAACATCGACCCGGAGGGCGGCCATCTGGATCGCCCGCCCGCGCGCCTGGCGCAGCACGAAGTCGAAACCGATCAGCGCCACCACGCCGATCACCAGCGCGAGCAGCGTCTGATGCCCCGAATGCGGGATCACCCGGTCATAGACCTGCAGCACGAACATCGGCGCTGCGAAGCTCAGCAGGTTCACGAACAGCGACATGGCGAGCAGGCGCGGCGCGAGCGGCCAGAGGCTCGATCGAACCACGCCAGCGACGCTGTCGGTCTCGGGGTCGCGCCCGCGGCCCTTCGCGATGTCCGTCATGGCGATCATTTCTCGGTCATCCTGATATCCGGTCCGACGCCGCCCGCCCGCAGGCGTTGGGCGTGGAGCGCGATCAGCGGATCGCTCGGGCTCTGCTCCGCCAGCGCGTCGAACGCCGACAGCGTCTCGTCCCGCGGCGCATTCTCGGCCATCCGCTCGAACACGCGGGCGTAAGCGATCATGACCGGGTCCTCCGCCGCCTCCGGCCGGAGCGGCGTAAAGGTCTCGACGCCCTTGTCCTTGCCCTTCAGATACAGCGTGCCGATCGGCCGGAACGCGAGATCCGGGCAGAGCGCCGCCGTCGAGCCGGCCACGCAGATCGTCGTCCCGAGATGCTTGTTCACGCTCTCGAGCCGCGCCGCCGTGTTGATCGCGTCGCCATGCGCCGTGTAGTCGAACCGGCTGTCGCCGCCGAAATTGCCGACGATCGCGGGCCCGGTGTTCACGCCGACCCGGGTGCGCCCGAAATCGATCCCTTCGGCCGCCTTCCGCGCCCGGAAATCATCGACGAACGCCTCGATCTCGAGCGCCGCGCGCACCGCGTTCGCCGCATGATCGGGATCGTCGAGCGGGGCGTTGTACATCGCGTGCACCGCGTCGCCGACGATCTTGTCGACCGTCCCCCCGCTGCGCATCACGATCCCGCAGACCCCCTCCAGATACTCGTTCAGAAGCCGCACCAGCGCTTCGGGCTCGGCGCGTTCCACGAAGCTCGTGAACCCGGCGATGTCGCAGAACAGGAAGGTCATCTCCCGGCTCTCGCCGCCGAGCTTCAGCGCGTCCGGATCCTCCGCCAGCCGGCTCACCATGTCGGGCGACAGATACTGGGTGAAGGCCGATCGGATCGCCCGCCGCTGCGCCTCCGCCCGCGCATAGGCGCTGTAGGCGAGCACGCCGTAGACCGCGATCGCGACCAGGCTCGGATAGGTCGGATCCAGCGCCGTCGAGCCATAGGCGAAAGCGGCGTAGGACCCCGCCCAGACCGCCGCGACCGCGCCGAACGCCAGCGGCGCGCCGCCGAGCGCGGAGAGCCGCGGCAACCGCCAGATCAGCAGCGCCGCGATCAGGATCGCCGCCAGATGCTCCGCGCCGACCGTCTCCGCCGGGCGATGGAGCAACCCGTCGGTCAGGATCGCGTCGATCAGCTGCGCATGGACCTCGACCCCCGGCATGGACTGCTCGAGCGGCGTCATCCGGAGGTCTCGGAGACCCACCGCCGACGCGCCGACCAGCACATGCTTGCCCGCGAGCCGCGCCGGATCGACCCGCCCCGCGATCACGTCCGCGGCCGAGATGTAAAGGCTCGGATCATGCGGCGCGAAGCGGATCCAGGCCCGCCCATTGACGTCGGTCGGCGCGAACCGCTCCCCGATCCGCACGCCCGCGGCCCCCGCGCCGTCGGGCCGCATCACCACGGCGCTGGTCGACGCCCCGGCTGCGACCCGCAGCATCTCGAGCGTCAGGGTCGGCAGCAGCGCGCCGTCGATGTTGAGCGCCGCCGGAACCCGTCGGACCACCCCGTCATGCTCGGGCGCGAGGCTGAACATCCCGATGCCGCTGGCCGCCTGCTCAAGTTCCGGAATGTTGCGCAAGCCGCTCGGAAAGCCGAACAGATAGGGTCGCGGATCGCCGCCGAACGCCGCCATCGGCGACAGCGCCCTTGGAACGGACGGCGCCGCGCTCTCCGCCGTCACGGCGCCGCTCATCCCGAGCGCGACCGGGCCCCGCGCGATCGCCGCCGCAAAGGCGTCGTCCGTGCTCTTGAGCCCCGACAGGATCCCATGCACCATCGGCGGCAGACCCGACGCCTGATCCGCGAACGCTTTCGGCGCCAGCCGATCAGGCTCGGAGAACACGATGTCGAAGCCGATCGACGCGACGCCCGCCTCCGTCAGACGGTCGACCATCCCCGCCAGCCGGTCCCGCGACCAGGGCCACTGGCCGAGCGCCCGGATGCTCGCCTCGTCGACGTCGACGATCGCGACCCGGCTCTCGACGGGCGGCCGCGGCGCCAAGCGCTGGAACAGATCGATCGCCTGGTAGCGCGCCATGGTGACGACCGACGGGTCGATCGCCCGGAGCCAGACCAGCCCGATCAGCACGACGAGCGCCGCCAGCCGGCCGCCCCGGCCAAGCCTGATCGCGGCTTCGACGCCGCGCCCGAGCATGTCTCGAAGTCGCGTCATCGCCGGCCCCTCACGCGACGGCCAGCGCATAGAGCATCGCGACATAGGTCAGCGAATGCAGCGTCTGGTCCGCCAGGAACAGGAAGAAGAAGAACTTGTGCCGGATCTGCAGAACCGGCCGGCCCTGCTCGTCCACCCCGCGCGAGGCCCAATCAACCCGCGCATCGATCCGGCATTTGGAGATATCGATCAGATAGTGCGCGATGAACTCGCCGATCAGCAGCCCGAGCCCGACGCCGAGAGGAACCTCGACCCCGAAGAAAAGCGCCCAGACCGAGAGGCACAAAGCGGTGCCCGCCACATGGATGCCGCTATGCAGCAGCCCGTCCGGGTGCATCCAGACGCCTTTGTTCGCCGCCTGCGCGTCGCTCTGCAGGGGGCCGTCGGCGATCAGGTGCTTCACGAACAGAAGCGCCGCCAAGGCCAGCAATGCTTCGATCGTCATAGCGACGCAGACCCCTTCGACACCGCACAGCCGTTCGCCCGGTCCGCACCGAGCCGCGTCCCCTCAAATTAATTCTATTCTCAAAAGAAACCGTTCCCGCTCGTGGTGAAGTCTTCACGAAAAAGCGGACACCCAATAAAGCCTACAGAAACCAATCAGTTTTATTCAATTTCCGCCAAGGTATATCGGAATTTACAATATCTATTACCAACCTCTTTATGACGCTCTTCTAAGACTGCCCGTTGACGAGAACGACGGCGTGTCGACGGCGCGCGTCGGGCGAACGAGGCGAGGGAGCGCGATATGGCTGAAGGCGAGCAGACGCGGATCGAGGCGGCCCCGGGCGCGCCGGTGGTTCTCCCCGCGGACGACGCCCTCCTGACCGCCGAATTCGTGCGCGACGGCGCCGACCTGATCCTCCAGACCCCGGACGGCCGCTCCGTCGTGGTCGAAGGCTATTTCGGCGGCGCCGCGCCGCAGGATCTGATGATCGCGGGCGCGGTCGTGCCGGGCCGCGTGGTCGGCAAGCTCGCCCGCGACCCGCGTCCCGAGCCCGAGACTGAGACTGAGACTGAGACCGCGTCCGCCGACGCAGAGGCCGCGCAGCCTGAGAACGCCGCGCCCGCCGCCCCGGAAGCCCCTGGCCAGCTGGCCGCCGAGGCGACGGTCCAGCCGGCCGCCTTCGTCCCGCTCGGCGACCCGATCGCCCAGGTCGGCGAGACCGCCGGCCAGGTCACCGCGATCCGCGCCGACGGCCGCACCGTGGTCCTCAAGCCCGGCGACGCCCTCTATGTCGACGACATCCTGCAGACCTCGGCGGACGGCTCGGTCGGCGTAGTCTTCGTCGACGGCATGAGCTTCTCGCTCAGCAAGGGCGGCCGCATGGTCCTCGACGAGTTCGTCTACTCGGCCGAGACCGAGACCGGCGGCGGCCTGTTCTCCGTCGTCCAGGGCGCCTTCTCCTTCGTCAGCGGCAAGGCGGCGCACACGGCGCCCGACGCGCTGATGATCGAGACCCCGACCATGACGATCGGCGTGCGCGGCACCAAGGTCGTCGCCGAGATCGCCGCCGACGGCAGCGCCACCAAGGTCGCGCTCTTGGCCGAGGAGGACGGCGCGGTCGGCAAGATCATGGTCTCGACCGACGCCGGCGCGGAGCTGATCGACGTCGCCAACCGCATGGTCGAGACCTTCGACCGCGGCGCCCCGCCCAGCGCTCAGCGCGCGGTTTCCTCGACCGACCTGGCCGACGGCCTCGGCGCCGCGCTCGACGTGCTGCCGGCCCCGACCACCCTGTTCGCCCCGACCCGTCCGATCGGGGCCGAGGGCCCCGCGATCCAGGAAGCGCGCGCAACCACCGAGCGCTCCGAAGACCGCGGCGAGGCGGGGGCCGACGCGGCCGAGACGCCCGCCGCCAATCCCGTCCCGACTCAGACGGCCGCTCAGGCCCCGACCCGCAGCGCGCAGCCCGCGGAGAGCGCGCGCGCCGACGCGGATCTCCGGGTCGCCGAGTCCGTTCAGCCGAAACCCGCCGATCCGATCGCCACGGGCGACACGCCGGCGCGCGCCGCGCCGACCGTGGCCGCGATCGCGAGCGCCGAGAAAACCGAAAGCGAGATCGTCCGCGAGGCCCTCGATCAGGCCGCCCTCGCCGCAGACGAGGACGCGAAAGAGGAAGAGGAAGAGGTCGTCGAGGAAGAGCCCGCGGCGAACAGCGCCCCGACGCTCGACGCCTCCGGCGCCCCGTCGCTCGGCGCGGGTTCCGAGGACGGCGGCGTGATCGAAACCACCGTGGCCAACTTCGTCGCCGACGGCTCGATCGTCGACGCGGACGGCGCGGTCGAAGCGATCGCCGTCACCGGCGTCGACCTTTCGGGAGGCTCTTGGACCTACTCCATCGACGGCGGCGCGTCGTTCAAGACGTTGGTGGCCCTCGAAGAGTACGCGCTCCTGCTGGGCCCGGACGCCATCATCCGCTTCGCCCCGAACGCGGATTTCAATGGCGAGGCGAGCCTCGCCTACCGCGCCTGGGACCAGAGCGCGGGGATCGAAGGCGGCCTGGCCGACGCGACGGTCAATGGCGGGTCGACGGCCTTCTCCGCCGCGAGCGAGACCGCCACCGTCGCCGTCGCGGCCGTGAACGACGCGCCCGTGCTCGACGTCTCCGGCGACCCCGCCTTCGCGGCGATCCAAGAGGATGACGGCGCGTCCGAGGCGCTGGCGGTCAGCGCGCTGGTCGAGGGCTTCGTCGCCGACGTCGACGGCGCGGCGGTCGAGGCCATCGCGCTCACCTCCGCCGATCAGAGCTTCGGCGTCTGGCGGGTCTCCTTTGACGGCGGCGCGTCCTTCGCGGATGTCGGCGACGTCTCGGAGAGCGCGGCGCTGCTGCTCGGCCCCGACGCTCAGCTCCGCTTCGTCCCGAACGCGGACGCCAGCGGCGCCGCCACGATCGGCTTCCGCGCCTGGGACCGCTCGACCGGATCCGAAGGCGCCTATGCGGACGCCTCCGTGAACGGCGGGACGAGCGCCTTTTCCGCCGCCGCGGAGACCGCCTCCGTCGCGGTCTCCGCCGTGAATGACGCGCCGGTGGTCGTGAACGCCGCCGACGGCGCGCTGGTCGGAACGACCGAGGACGCCGCGGCGCCGACCGGGACCTCCGTCCGCGAGCTGATCTCGGGCCGCGTCAGCGACGCCGACGGAGCCGCGGCCGACGCCATCGCCCTGACCGCCGCCAACGAGACCAACGGGACCTGGCAGGTCTCCTACGACGCCGGCGCGAGCTACGCGAACGTCGGCGCGGTCTCCGACGCCGCCGCCCTCCTGCTCGACGGCGACGCGCTCCTGCGCTTCGTCCCCGACGCCGACTTCAACGGAACCGCCGAGATCGGCTTCCGGGCTTGGGACGGCTCGACGGGCGCGGTCGGCGACAAGCTCGACGCCAGCGCGGCCGGCGGCGAGACCGCCTTCTCCACCGCCGCGATCGTCGCGACCCTCGCAGTCTCCGCCGTGAACGACGCGCCCGTGCTCGACGTCTCCGGCGCGCCGAGCCTCGGCGCGGTCGACGAGGATGCGGGCGCCGTCACGGGCGCGGTCTCGAGCTTCGTCGGCGACGCGACCACGGATCTCGACGCCGGCGCGCTCCAGGGGATCGCCGTCACCGGCGTCTCGGGCGACGGCGTCTGGGAGTATTTCGACGGCGCCGCCTATCAAACCCTGTCGCCGACCGAGGCCGCGGCGCGTCTGTTGCCGATGGACGCCCAGCTCCGCTTCACCCCGGCGGCCGACGCCAACGGGACTGCGAGCCTCGTGTTCCGCGCCTGGGACCAGACCTCCGGAACCAGCTACAGCGTCGCCGACGCGACCTCCGCCGGCGGCGCGACCGCCTTCTCCGCCGCCGCGGAGACCGTGACGGTCCAGATCAACGCCGTGAACGACGCGCCCGTGCTCGACGCCTCCGGCGCCCCGATGCTGTCGGCCGGCCTGATGAACGCCGACACGCCCTGGACCCATGTCTCCGAG
>JBCBRF010000134.1:0-10360 GCA_039819865.1 Pseudomonadota bacterium
TGGATGCGCTAGCGCGCCGGGGCCGATCGTCCCCAGAGCCATGGCCAATCGGCCGCGCCCGGCGTATGTAGCCGCGAGTAGGGTTCAGACGCGCGCAGCTTGAGCGCGCGCAGCCGATGGAGAGCATGGACCGATGATGGACGGCGGACAGGGCGATTTCCGAGGCGGGCAGAGCGCCGAGCTCCGCCCGGGCGAACAGACCATCCGGAACTTCAACATCAATTTCGGCCCTCAGCACCCGGCCGCGCACGGCGTGCTGCGGATGGTGCTGGAGCTGGACGGGGAGGTCGTCGAGCGCGTCGACCCGCATATCGGACTGCTCCACCGCGGCACCGAAAAGCTGATGGAGACTCGCACCTATCTCCAGAACCTGCCGTATTTCGACCGTCTCGATTACGTCGCCCCGATGAACCAGGAGCATGCCTGGTGCCTGGCGATCGAGCGGCTGACCAACACGGAAGTGCCGCGCCGCGGCCAGCTGATCCGCGTCCTGTTCTGCGAGATCGGGCGTATTCTGAGCCACCTTCTGAACGTGACGACCCAGGCCATGGATGTCGGCGCGCTCACCCCGCCGCTCTGGGGCTTCGAGGAGCGCGAGAAGCTGATGGTGTTCTACGAGCGCGCCTGCGGGGCGCGGCTCCACGCCGCCTATTTCCGTCCAGGAGGCGTGCATCAGGACCTGCCCCAGCAGCTTTGCGACGACATCTGGCAATGGACCGAGGAGTTCCCTGAGATCCTCGACGATCTCGAGGGGCTTCTGACCGACAACCGGATCTTCAAGCAGCGGAACGTCGATATCGGCGTCGTCTCTCTGGCGGAGGCGCAGGCCTGGGGGTTCTCCGGCGTCATGGTCCGCGGCTCGGGCTGGGCTTGGGATCTTCGCCGCGCCCAGCCCTACGAGTGCTACAACGAATTCGACTTCCAGATCCCGATCGGCAAGAACGGCGACTGCTACGACCGCTATCTCTGCCGGATGGAGGAGATGCGCGAGAGTCTGAAGATCATGCGCCAGGCGCTCGAGAAGCTCGACGCGGTGAAGGGCTCGCCGGTCCTGACCCGAGACGGCAAGATCGCGCCGCCGCGCCGAGCCGAGATGAAGCAGTCGATGGAGGCCCTGATCCATCACTTCAAGCTCTACACCGAGGGCTTCCACGTGCCCGAGGGCGAGGTCTACGCGGCCGTCGAGGCGCCGAAGGGCGAGTTCGGCGTCTATTTGGTGGCCGATGGCGGCAACAAGCCCTATCGCGCCAAGCTTCGCGCGCCGGGTTATGCGCATCTCCAGGCCATGGACCATGTCTGCAAGGGCCACATGCTCGCGGATGTGAGTGCGATCCTCGGCTCGCTCGACGTGGTGTTCGGCGAGATCGACCGCTGACGGATCGGACCCGAGCCGGCGCTCACGCGCGCGCCGGGCTGTGGACCGCGACCCCCGCCATCACCAGCAGCACCCCGACGAGGTCGATCGCGTCGGGGATCTGCGCCAGCACGATCGCGCCGATCACGGTGGCGGTCGCCGGCAGCAGCGCGAGCAAAAGCGCAAAGCTCGCCCGCGGCAGCCGCGACATCGCGAGCTGGTCGCAGACATAGGGGATCACCGAGGAGCAGACGCCGACGCCGATCCCCGCGAGCACGAGGAGCGGCGCTCCGAAGGCGTCGAGCGCCTGCAGAAAGCCGATCGGCGCCACGAACAGGAACGCCGCCGCCATGGCGGCGCCGAGCCGCTCGACCCCGCCCGAGGCCCCGCCCTCGGAGATCTTGTGGCCGAGGACGATGTAGAGCACGAACAGCCCCCCGTTCAGCAGCGCCCAGAACAGCCCGAGCAGATCGGCCTCGATCGCCGCGCCGTCCGGCGACAGCAGCGCGGGCGCGTCGATCAGCAGCGCGACGCCCGCGACCGCCAGCGCGAACGCCGCCAGATTGCGCCCGGTCCGAAGCCCCCAGAGCGCGAGCCCGATCGCGCCCACGAACTCGATCGACGCCACCAGCGCGATCGGCAACCGTTCGAGCGCGAGGTAAAAGGCGGAGTTCATCACCGCGAGGCAGGCGCCGAGCGCGAGCAGCAACAGCCGCTCCCGCCGCGCCGCCCGTCGAAACGTCCGCCAGGGCCGGGTGAACGGCGCGAACACCAGCGCCGCGGACGCGATGCGGAACCAGGCGACGCCGAGCACCCCGACCGCCGGGAACAACAGCACGGCGAACGCCGGCCCGAGATAGTGGAAGACGGCCGACACCCCGAACCAGAGATGCGGCGGAACCGCCCCGGCCGCCCGCGACATGCCCCGAGACCGATCGCCCGCCGCCGTGACGGGAGCCTGTGAAGACGCTTGCTCATCCATCGCCCAATCATGGAAGGTCGAACCACGATTTCACATGGCGACCGGCCGGAGAAACAATGGAAAATACCGATACAAAGAAGGTGGAAAGCGCGCTTCCCCTTCGAATCGGAAAGTCCGGCCTGGACGCGTTCGACGCCGCGATCCTGCGCGCGCTGAGCGCCGACGCGCGCATCACCCGCGCGGAGCTCGCCCGGCGCGTCGGGCTCTCAGCGCCGAGCGTCGGCGAACGCGTCCGCCGGCTCGAGGATCGCGGGATCATCGCGGGCTACGGCGCCGCCATCGATCCCGCCCGACTCGGCTACGCCCTGACCGTGCTGATCCGGGCCCGCCCACTGCCCGGCGAGATGGGGCGCATGATCGAGGCGATCCGCGCGACGCCGCAGATCGTGAGCTGCGACCGAGTTTCGGGCGACGACTGCTTCGTAGCCCGCGCCCATGTCCGCGACGTCGCCGAGATGGAGGCGGTGATCGACCGCATCGTCCCGTTCGGCGCGACCAACTCCTCGATCGTGCAGTCGAGCCCGGTGCCGCCGCGGTTGGTCGAGCTCTGAGCGGGGCCAGGGGCGGGAGGAGTGGGGGAGACTGGATAGGGTGAGCGGGCGGGCGCGCCAGCCGCACGCGCTTTGCATCCCCGGTCTCTCGACCGTCGACGGAGCGCGCCGATGCCCGATCCCAAGCCACGCCCGCCCGCGGAACTTCCCTCCGCCACCGTGATCCTCTGTTCCCGAAACGGCGCCGACAGGCTCGAGCCCGCCTTCGCCTCGATCGAGGCCGCCGCCGAGGGTTTGCCGCAGATCGACGTGGTCCTGGTCGACAGCGCCTCCGAGGACGGTTCCCGCGCCCGCTTCGAGGCCTACCGCGACCGCGCCCCGCGCCGCGTCGCGATTCGCGCGGCCGAGCGGCCGGGCCTTGGCCGCGCCCGCAATCTCGGCATCCGCGCCGCGCTGGGCGAGTGGCTGTTTTTCCTCGACGATGACGGCCGCTACGCGCCCGATTACTTCGCCCGCTTCGTCCGGCTCCTGCGGCGCGGCGAGCCCTTTGATTTCGGCGGCGGCGAGATCTGGCCGGCGGAGGAGGGCCTCGATCCGCGCGTCGCGACGCTGCGCCTGCGCCGCACCGAATACGCACGCCCCGGCGCGATGTTCGCCGCCGGTTGGCTGCAGGGTGCGAACCTGTTCTTCCACCGTCGCGTTTTCGAGGTTGCGGGTCCTTTCAACCCGCATCTCGGCGCCGGCGGACCTTTCGCCTTCGAGGATGTCGAGATGTGCTCCCGCGCCTCCGCCCACGGATTCCAGGCCGTGCGGGCCCGAGGCCTGACGGTTCTCCACGACCATGGCCGTCGGGCCGGGAGCGAGGCCGCCGAGCGGACGGTCGAGAGCTACGATCTCGGCCGCGGCGCCTATAAGGCGCATCTGCTCGCCAACGGCCGCCTCGACGGCCTCCACCTGTTCGCCCAAGACCCGAAAGGCCCGAAGGGCCGAGCCCGGCGCCGCCGCGAGCTGCTTGGCGCCGCCCGCTATCTGGAGGCCGCCGCCGACGCCCCGGAGATCTACCGCGCCACGCCGTATCCGCCGGCGGAGGACGCCGAACAGAGCGCGATCCGGAAGGACGGGTGCGGTTTCCCGGATTGATCGGGCGGCGACGCCCACGCCCTCGGCGTCTTGTCGCCTCGACCCCGCCGCGCCAGCGCGCTTGAACAGGGCGTGACGCCCGCATCCGGCGCGTCGAACAGGTGGGGGAATCCGATGCGCGGACTGAGTATGATCGAGTTCATGGCCCTGATGTTCACGGGCCTCGCTGGCGTGGCCTCGGCGGTGCAGGCCTATGTCTCCTACGAGACCCGCGGCGAGGTGGCTCGGGCCATCGTCTTCTCCGAGCGCATCACCGCCTGCGCCGACGCGCTCTCCGCCATCGAGCCGTTTCGCCGCAAGGCGGGCCCCGAATGGCGCGAGCGCATCTCGAACGCGCGGCGCACCGGCTATTACTCTCTGGCGGGGCTGTATTACGCGCAGACCCCCGGCTCTCCGGGCTTCAAGGCGGTCCACGAGCCGCGCATCGCGGCCTGGCGGGACGCCTACGCCCGCTTCGCGATCGTCCTGCCGCCGGAACTCGCCGCCTCGGGCGCGTTCTTCGACCAGGCGATCTCCGTCGACATGGCGGAAATCGAGGGGGTGGACCAGGCGACGATCGTCACCTGGCTCGAGCGTTTCGATCGGGAGGCGATCGCCTTGGCCGAGGGGTGCCGCGGGCTCGTGGTCTGACGGCCTCGGCCCAACCTGGACGTCTGGGCCGGCTCAGAGCGGGACGGGCTCAGAAGTGAGACCAGGCCTCGTCGCCCGCCGCGCCGCCGCTCCGCCGAGGCGCCGCGCCGACGGACGCCGCCCGCCAACTCGCGTCGGCCGCAGCCTCGGAGCTTTCGAGAGCCGCGGCCCCCGACGCGCCCGCGCCGCCGCCGACGGCGCCCGTCGTGAAGCTCGCCGACAAGGCGCCGAGCCGCTCCGCCTCCGTGGTCAGCGACCGCGCCGCGTTCGCGCTCTCTTCGGCGAGGCCCGCATTCTGCTGGGTGGCCTGGTCCATCTGAGCGACGGCGGCCGAGATCTCGGAGACGCCGGTCGACTGCTCGCGGCTCGCTGAGCTGATCTCTTCGACGGTGGTCGTGACCTCCATCACCGAGGTGAGGATCTCGTCGAGCGCCGACCCCGTCGCGACGACCAGCTTCGCGCCGTCGGCCACCTTGCCCCCGCTCTCCGAGATCAGGTCCTTGATGTCGCGCGCGGCGTCGGAGGAGCGTTGCGACAGCGCGCGAACCTCGCTGGCGACGACCGCGAAGCCCTTGCCGGCTTCACCGGCGCGTGCGGCCTCGACCGCCGCATTGAGCGCGAGCAGGTTGGTTTGGAACGCGATCCCTTCGATCACGCCGATGATGTCGGAGATCTTGGCGGAGCTTTCCTCGATCGCGCCCATCGCCGTGACGGCCTGCCCCACGATGTCCTGCCCGCGACGCGCGCGGCTCTGCGCCTCGTCGGCCATGCCGCTGGCCTTGCCGGCGTTCTCGGCGTTGGCGCTGATGGTGGAGCTCATCTCTTCCATCGTCGCCGCCGTCTCTTCGATCGAGGAGGCTTGGCTCTCGGCCTGGCCCGCCAGCGTCTCGGAAGCGCTGCGGATGCTCGTGGCCTGCTTGCGCACCGCCGCGGCGCTGTTCTGGATCTCGCTCACGAGACCGCCCAGCCGCTCCCCGGTGGCGTTGAGATCGCGCTGCAGATCCGCGAACCCGCCGTCGAAGGCGCCGTCCATCCGCGCGGTCAGATCGCCCGCCGCGAGTTGACCGAGCGCTTGCTGGGCCGACGAGAGCCCCGCTTCGATCTCTCCGACCAGCGAGTTCACCTGGTCGGCGAGGTCCTGAAGGGCGGCGTCGTCGAATCGGCGCGACACCTTCCGGTCGAAGGCGCCGGCCCGGGCTGCTTGCACGACGGAGCCGATCTCCGATTGGAGCGCGCTCAGCATGACGGCCCGCTCCTCTTTCGCCGCCTCGTCCGCGCGGCGCGCGCCTTCGAGCGCCTCATCGGCGCGGGCGGCCTGCTCGCTCGCTTCGGCGGCGGATTTCTCAGCCTCGACGAACAGGCTGTCGATCCGCCGCGTCAGGAGGATCGTGGTCGCCGTCATCGCCGCCAGGATCGCGGCGTGCAGGAGCGTCCGCCCCAGATCCGGCCCGCCGGGATAGACCAGCTCTGCGGCGACGAAGTTCAGCGTCAGATGGTGAAGCGCGACTGTCCCGGCCGCCGCCAGCAGCGCCCGCGCGTCGACCAACGCGACGATGATCCCGAGCAGCGCAAAGAAGTACATATGCGCATCGATCTGCCATGGGGTGCCCGCGAGCGCGGCGACCAGGGTCGCCGCCTGGCCCATCGCGGCGACGGCGACGACCGCGCGCGAGGTCGGCGTGCTCGAACCCGCGCGAAACGGCGCGCCGCCGCTGGCGAGGGAGGCGAGCGCGGCGAGGCCGAGCGCCACCGCGGTCGCCATCAGGATCGACGCGCCGGACCACCAGGCCGTGAACGCCGTCAGGGGCGCGTGGGCGAACAGCAGCCACAGCAGCGCTCGCTGCGCCGTGGCGCGCATCCGCTCAAGGCCGCTCGTCTCGAGTTTTTGGTCGGTCGACATGAAACCGCTCCGTTTCTGAAGGGATCAGACGGCGCCGGAGCGATCGTCGCTCCGCGGCCGGCAGAGGACGCCGAGGCCGGCGCCGTCGAGGATGAGAAGCGCGCCCGCGCGGCGCAGGGCGGCGTGGAACGCCGCGCTCCCGCCCTTGCGCTCGGGGAAGGATTGGGCCGCCGGCTCGGCGATCACGACGCCGCCCCAAGCCCCGGCCGCCAAGGCGACTCCGCCGGCCGACCAGACGCTGCGGACCGCCGTCTCCTCCGGCGTCCAGGGCGCGAACACCGCCGCGACGGCGCGCCCCTCGCGCGGCTGCAGCGCCAAAGCCGCCGGCCCCACGCCTGCGAGGAGCGCGGTCAGGCCGAGCGCGAGGCTTCCTGAGTTAACGGGGGCGCGTGAAGGCATGGGGCGGCTTCGGCGTCGTTCGAGGTCGGTTGCACCGTTTTGTCGCCGATTCCCTCAACAATCGGTTCAGCTGTCGCAGTCGCCGCGCTCGTGGCGCGGATTTTTATCTAGAGTTTTCTCATTTCGCGCCGCGCCGCGCCGGCGCGCGGCCAGATCCAGCGGCGGCGGAGACGATCTGCCCCCTCCCTAAGCGCGGCCGACCGCGCTATGTCGCGCTGCGAAGAACGCCACACCCCGTCGGCGCGCCCGCGCGCCACCGGGGCGGGCCCCTGAAAAGGACCCTCGATGACCTCCCGCCGACTGCACCCGACCCAGCCCGACAGTTTCGCCTTTTCGCCGGAGAACCTCGCCTGGGCGCGGGGCCAGATGGGCAAGTTTCCGGACGGGCGTCAGGCCTCCGCGATCATCCCGCTCCTGTTCCGCGCGCAGGAGCAGGAGGGCTGGCTGACGCGCCCCGCGATCGAGTATGTCGCGACCCTGCTCGGCATGCCGTTCATCCGCGCGCTCGAGGTCGCGACTTTCTACTTTATGTTCCGCCTGTCCCCGATCGGGACCGTCGCCCATGTCGAGGTCTGCGGCACCACGCCCTGCATGCTCTGCGGCTCCGAGGATTTGATCGCGGTCTGCAAGAAGCGGATCGCGCCGAAAGCGCATGCGCTGTCCGAGGATGGGCGCTTCTCCTGGGAGGAGGTCGAGTGCCTCGGCGCCTGCTCGAACGCGCCGATGATCCAGATCGGCAAGGAGTACTACGAGGATCTGACCGCGGAGAGCTTCGAGGCCCTGCTCGACGGCCTCGCGGCGCATGCGGACGGAAAGGGCGAGAAGCCGTTGCCGGGCTCGCGCAAGGGCCGCTTCGCCTCCGAACCCGAGGGGGGCCTGACCTCGTTGAAAGAGCATGCGGATTTCCACGAGCGGAACGCCAGCGTGGCCCTCGCCGCAGGCGCGAGCCCGGAGCCGCGGCCGATCGCGGGCGGCGTCTACGGCTTCCCGCCGATCCCCGCCGCGATCGCCGAGCGGCCCGAAGGCGCGCCGTCCGCGCCTGAGCCGCAGCCGGCGTTGGCCGAGGGCGAGGCCCCCGCGCCCGAGAGCGCGCGCCCGGCGGCGGAGCCCGAGCCCTTCGACGGCCCCTTCGGCGGCGGCGACGACCTCACGCGGATCGAGGGGCTGGATACGCGCGCTGAGCGCATGTTGAACGCGCTCGGGATCTTTTATTTCCGCCAGATCGCGGGCCTCTCGCCCGAGAACGCCGCTTGGCTCGACCAGCGCCTGGCTGGCTTCCGCGGCGCGATGGCGGAGCGCGACTGGGTCGGCCAGGCCAAAGCGCTCGCCGAAGAGGTGAAGGTCTGACCGCGCGCGCCGCTGGACCTCGCCTCGGTTGCGGGTCAAAACGCCGCAAGGCCTGGGCGAGCCAAGGAGCTTGAGACGATGTGGACCTACAGCACCATCAATCTCGTCGTGACGCTCGGCGTGTTCGGCGCAGGGTTGGTCGGCTTCGCCGCCGGCTGGCTCGCGCACCGCGCAGCGGTCAAAGAGCGCGGCGACGCCGAAACTGAATACTGACCGCGCGCCTGAACCGCGCCGGACGCCGAAACCCCATTCCGAGGACGCCATGCTCCAGGACCAGGATCGCATCTTCCAGAACCTCTACGGCATGCGCGACCGCAGCCTCGCCGGCGCGCGGTCTCGCGGCTGCTGGGACGGCACGGCGAAGCTGATGGAGGCGGGGCCCGACGCGATCGTCGAGACGATCAAGGCCAGCGGTCTGCGCGGCCGCGGCGGCGCGGGCTTTCCGACCGGCCTGAAATGGTCGTTCATGCCGAAAGAGGTGAAAGACCGCCCCCACTATCTGGTGGTGAACGCCGACGAGTCGGAGCCCGGCACCTGCAAGGACCGCGAGATCATGCGTCATGATCCGCACACGCTGATCGAGGGCTGTCTGATCGCCTCCTTCGCGATGCGCGCGAACGCCTGCTACATCTATATCCGCGGCGAGTATGTGCGCGAGAAGGAGGCCTTGCAGGTCGCGATCGACGAGGCTTACGACGCGGGTCTGCTCGGGCCGAACGCCGCCAGCTCGGGTTGGGACTTCGATCTCTACCTGACCCATGGCGCCGGGGCCTATATCTGCGGCGAGGAGACCGCGCTGATCGAGAGCCTCGAGGGCAAGAAAGGCATGCCGCGCCTGAAGCCGCCGTTTCCGGCGGGCGTGGGCCTCTATGGCTGCCCGAGCACGGTGAACAATGTCGAGTCGATCGCGGTCGCCCCGACCATCCTCCGCCGCGGCGCCGACTGGTTCAAAGGCTTCGGTCGGGACAACAACGCCGGCACCAAGATCTTCGCGATCTCGGGCCATGTGAACCGCCCTTGCGTGGTCGAGGAGGCGATGTCGATCGATCTGCGCGAGCTGATCGACCGCCATTGCGGCGGCGTGCGCGGGGGCTGGGACAATCTGAAAGCGGTGATCCCGGGCGGGTCCTCCGTGCCGCTCCTGCCGAAGGGCCTCTGCGACGAGGCGATCATGGATTTCGACTGGCTGCGCGAGCAGCGCTCGGGTCTCGGCACCGCGGCGGTGATCGTGATGGATCAGTCGACCGACGTGATCAAAGCGATCTGGCGGCTGTCGAAATTCTACAAGCATGAGAGCTGCGGCCAGTGCACGCCCTGCCGCGAAGGCACCGGCTGGATGATGCGGGTGATGGACCGTCTCGTGACCGGGGATGCGGAGATCGAGGAGATCGACATGCTCCACGAGGTGACCAAGCAGGTGGAGGGCCACACCATCTGCGCCCTCGGCGACGCCGCCGCCTGGCCGATCCAGGGCCTGATCCGGCACTACCGCGACGAAATCGAAGACCGGATCAAAGCCAAGAAGTCCGGCCGGGTGAGCGCGGTCGCCGCGGAGTGACGCGCCCATGGCGCTCTTGAGCGCCCTGGGGCTCGTCGCCCTGCCTGTGCTCGGGTTGTTCGCCGCCGGCCTCGCCGCGATCCGGATCCTGCGCCGCAAAGGCCGGCTCTCAGGGCTGGCGCGGGCGATCGCGCTTGCGCCCGGCGCCGTCGGCGCGTTGAGCGTCGCGGGTCTTTTCTACGGCGTCTTCACCGCGCTCGAGTGGGCCGGCGTGATGGGACTGGCGGCGCTCCTCGCGGCGGCGGTCCTGTCGCGCGCCGCGTTGGCGCGGAACGGCGCGCCCGGCGATCCGTCCGCGTTCGACTGAAGCGCCCTGGATCTGAACAGGAGGCGCCGTCCTCGGGGGCGTCGAACCCCCTCGGCCGGCCCGGCCGTCGCGCGGGCCGGGAAGCGGCGCGCGTCGTTTTGAGAAGGGGTCTCTCGGGCTCACCAGGGAATGAGGCCCGCCTCATCCCCCGCATCCCCCGCCGCCCGCCGACATCGCGCCGGGGCGACGGGCCGACAAGGACAAGCCGGCTGCGCCGGTGCGGTTCCCGCATCCTTGTCCGCCCGACGCCCC
>JBCBRF010000135.1:0-10354 GCA_039819865.1 Pseudomonadota bacterium
CCCGCGGCCTCCAGCGCCGCCCCCACGCCGGAGGTGTGCTCCATCACGAAGCCGACGTCGCGGCGGTTGGTCTCGTCGAGCCAGCTCAGCAACCCGTTGAAGAGGGCCACGTCCGCTCCCGGCGCGAGCGGCAGATGCAGATCGGCGATCTCGGACGTCGCCGTGCGGCGCGGATCGATGTTCACGACCTTCAGGTTTGGCCGGGCGCGCTTGGCCGCCGCGATCTGCTGAAACAACACCGGATGACACCAGGCGAGATTCGAGCCGACCAGCACGATCAGATCCGCCGCGTCGAAATCATCATAGGTTCCGGGCACCACGTCGCCGCCGAAGGCTCGCTTGTGCCCGGCGACTGACGACGCCATGCAGAGCCGCGAATTGGTGTCGATATTGGCCGAACCGACGAAGCCCTTCATGAGCTTGTTGGCGACGTAGTAATCCTCGGTCAGCAACTGGCCGGAGACGTAGAGCGCGACGCTGTCAGGCCCGTGCTCTCGGATCGACGCGGCGAAGGCGCCGGCGACCCGATCGATCGCCGCGTCCCAGGGCGCGCGCCGGCCGTCGATCTCCGGATGCAGCAACCGCCCGTCGAGATCGAGCGTCTCACCCAGCATTGTGCCTTTTACGCAGAGCCGACCGGCATTGGCGGGATGCTCCGGGTCGCCCGTGATCGCAGCGCCCCCGGAGCCGTCCGGCCGGGCGAGCACGCCACAGCCGACCCCGCAATAGGGACAGGCGGTGCGGACCTCCGGGCTTTCCGATCCGTCGCGCATCGTCACGACCCAGTTACGCGGCCGCGCGGGCGACCAGCGCCTCGCGGCTGAGCAAGATGCGGCCGTTCTCAACGCGCGAGGGGATCGACGCTGTCGCGCCTTCATCCGCGCCTTGGGCCTCGCCGGTCTCCAGTGAGATCACCCAGTTATGCAGCGGGCAGGTGACCGAGCGGCCATGCACGATGCCCTGGCTGAGCGGGCCGCCCGCATGCGGGCAGCGGTCCTCAAGCGCGTACACCTCATTGTCGGCGGTGCGGAACACGCCGACGCAGCCCAGCGGCGTTTTCACGACCCGGGCGCCGCGGGGCGGAATCTCTGCGACGGCGCCAACATCGATCCAGTCGGACACGAGCGCCTCCATCACGCCACCTCCGCGAGCGGCTTGAACTCATGGGCGTCAACGTTGCGTTTGGCGCGTTCGGCCCAGGGATCGATCTGGAAAATGCTTTGGGAGAAGCGGAACCGGTCGGCGAGCGCCTTGCGGCTCTCGGCGTCCTCTACGATGCGGGCCTGGACGTGCTCCATCCCGACGCGGGCGAGCCATTTATACATGCGGTGCAGATACTGCGCTTCCTCGCGATAGAGCTGCAGCAACGCCTCGACATGCTCGAAGACCTCCGCCTCGGACGCGACTTTGCAGAGCGTCTCGGTCTGCTTGACGTCGAGCCCGGCCGCCCCGGCGAAGGAGATCTCGTAGCCGCTGTCCACGCAGACGACGCCGATGTCCTTGCACGTCGCCTCGGCGCAGTTCCTAGGGCAGCCCGAGACCGCCAGCTTCACCTTAGCGGGAGTCCACGATCCCCAGAGCCGTTTCTCAAGCTGCACGCCGAGACTGGTGGAGTCCTGGGTGCCGAAGCGGCACCACTCCTTGCCGACGCAGGTCTTCACCGTGCGCAGGCCCTTGGCGTAGGCGTGGCCCGACACGAACCCGGCCTTGCCGAGATCCGCCCAGACGCCCGGCAGGTCCTCCTTCTTTACGCCGAGCATGTCGATGCGCTGCCCGCCAGTCACCTTCACGGTCGGGATCCGATACTTGTCGCAGACATCGGCGATGGCGCGCAGCTCGTCGGCGGAGGTCATCCCGCCCCACATCCGCGGAACCACCGAATAGGTGCCGTCCTTTTGGATGTTGGCGTGCACGCGCTCGTTGATGAACCGGCTCTGATTGTCGTCCACCGCTTCGCCCGGCCAGGCGCAGAGCAGGTAGTAATTCAGCGCCGGGCGGCACTTCGCGCAACCGCAGGAGGTCTTCCACTCCAGCGCCTGCAGGATGTCCGGGATCGTTTTCAGACCCTTCGAGACGATCAGCCGGCGCACGTCGAAATGGGTGAGGTCGGTGCAGCCGCACATGGGCTCGATGGTCCTGGCCGCGTAGCCGTCGCCGAGCTCCAGCGCGAGCACCTGTTCGACGAGACCTGCGCAGGTGCCGCAGGAGGAGGACGCCTTTGTGTTCGCCTGCACCTCAGCGAGGCTGGTGAGCCCCTTCTCCTCGATCGCGGCGACGATCGCCCCTTTGCAAACGCCGTTGCAGCCGCAGATCTCTGCGTCAGGCGGCAACGCTGCAACGGCTTGTAAAGGGTCCGCGGAACCGCCCTCCGCAAAAGCCGGACCGAAGATCACGGTGTCCCGCATGTCCGAGATGTCGGTTCCGTCCTTCAGCAACTGGAAGAAATACGAGCCGTCCGCGGTGTCGCCAAACATGACCGCGCCGATGATGCGGTCGTTCTCCAGCACGAGGCGCTTGTAGACCCCGCGGGCGGCGTCGCGGAACACGATCTCCTCCCGGCCCTCGCCTTCGGCGAAGTCGCCGGCGGAGAACACGTCGCAGCCCGTGACCTTGAGCTTGGTCGAGGTGACCGAGCCCTCATAGGCGGCCTCCACGTCGCCGGCGAGCCGAGCGGCGAGAACCTTGGCCATGTCGTAGAGCGGGGCGACGAGCCCGTAGACTGCGCCGCGATGCTCGACGCATTCCCCGACCGCGTAGATGTGCGGGTCCGAGGTCGCCATGCCGTCATCGACGAGCACGCCGCGCCCCACCTCCACGCCGGCGGCCTTTGCGACCGCGACGCTGGGCCGGATGCCGACAGCCATGCAGACGAGATCGGCCGGGATCTCCGTGCCGTCGTCGAGGCGCACGCCGCGCGCGCGGCCCTCATGGCCGAGGATCTCCTTGGTGTTCGCACGGGTGACGACCTTGATGCCCTTGGCTTCGAGCGAGCGGCGAAGCAGCGCGCCGGCGGCCTCGTCGAGCTGCCGCTCCATCAGGGTCGGCATCAGGTGCAGCACGGTGACGTCCACCCCGTGGACCGCCATGCCGGCGGCGGCCTCCAGCCCCAGAAGCCCGCCGCCGATCACGACCGCTTTCGCGCCTGGCTTGGCGCCGAGCGCCAACATCGTCTCGGTGTCCTCGAGGTCGCGATAGGCGATCACGCCCTCGAGATCGTGTCCGGGCGCCGGAATGATGAACGGGTCGGAGCCGGTTCCGAGCACCAGCCGGTCGTAAGGGTGGACCTCGCCGGCGTCATCGGTGGCGGTGCGGGCCGCTCGGTCGATCTCCACGATCCGTCGCCCAAACACCGTTCGCACGCCATGTTCCGCGTACCAGGCGTCGTCATGGGTGACGATCTCGTCATAGGTCTTGTCGCCCGCCAGGACCGGCGAGAGCATGATGCGGTTATAGTTGCCCCGCGGCTCGGCGTTCACGAGCGTCACGTCGAAGGCGCCGGGCGCCTTGTCGAGCAGCTCCTCAAGCATTCGCCCAGAGGCCATGCCCGCGCCGATGATCAGCAGTTTTTCAGGTTTGGTCTGATCGCGCATCAAGCGGCCTCCTTCGAGGCTGTCTTCGCCGGAGCGGCTGTCGATAGCGACTTCTTCAGCGGACGCTTCGGATCGGCGCCGCCCTCATAGGCTTCGAGGAAGTCGAGCAGCTCTTCGCGATAGGCGTAGTAATCCGCGTGCTCCAGCAGCGCTTTACGGGTGCGCGGGCGCGGCAGTTCCACCTTCATGATGTTGCCGATCGTCGCGCGCGGCCCGTTGGTCATCATGATGCAGCGGTCCGCGAGCAGGATCGCCTCGTCGACGTCATGGGTGACGCAGATCGCGGTTACTTGCGTGCGCGACCAAACCTCCATCAGGACTTCCTGCAGCTCCCAGCGGGTGAGGCTGTCCAGCATCCCGAAGGGTTCGTCGAGCAGCAGAAGCTTCGGCGACAGCGCGAAGGCCCGCGCGATGCCGACGCGCTGCTGCATGCCGTTCGACAGATCCGCGGCGGGCTTGTCCATCGCGTCTGCGAGACCGACGCGCTCGAGATAGTATTCGACCACGTCCTGCCGCTCGGCCTGGCTGGCTTTCGGATAGACGCGGTTGACGCCAACGGCGACATTCTCCTTCGCCGTCAGCCAGGGGAAGAGCGAGGGCGACTGGAACACCACGGCGCGCTCAGGATCGGCCTCCTTGACGTGCTTGCCGTCGAGGATGATCGCACCCTTGGAAATCTCGTTAAGTCCCGCCGCCATGGTCAGCACTGTCGACTTGCCGCAGCCCGAATGGCCGATGAGGGTGACGAATTCGCCCTTGTTCAATTTCAGCTCGAAGTCCTCGACCACCGTCAGCGGACCCTTGGGGGTGGGGTAGACCTTGTGGAGCTGAGAGAATTCCAGATAGCGGTCCGAGCGCGGCGTCGCCGGCTCGGCCGCCTTGCGATAGGCGCTCGGGAGCGCATGCAGCGGGGTGACGTCGGGCAGTTCGCGCCCGCCGCTAGCGGCGGCCTTCGCCTCGATCCCGGTCTCCATCAGATAGCGGGTGATCTCGCCGCGCAGCCGCTTGAACTCTTCCGAGTGGTTGAGCGCGGTGCGCTCGCGCGGGCGCGGCAGGTTCACGTCGAACTTCGGGCCGAGCGTCGCCTTCGGGCCGGGCGTCAGCGGAATAATCCGATCCGCCAACAGGATCGCCTCGTCCACATCGTTCGTGATCAGGACGATGGTTTTCTTCTCCCGCTCGCAAATCGCCGCGAACTCGTCCTGCAGCTTCGAGCGGGTGAGCGCGTCGAGCGCTGAGAGCGGCTCATCCAAGAGCAGCATCTCCGGGCTCATCGCCAGCGCGCGAGCCACCGAGACGCGCTGACGCATGCCGCCCGACAGTTCCGCCGGACGGCGGTCGCGCGCATGAGAGAGCCCGACCATGTCGATGTATTTCGTGATCCGCGCCTCGCGGTCCGCCTTGCTCTCGGACGAGAACAGGCTGTCGACCGCGAGCTTGATGTTCCCGTGCACCGTGAGCCACGGCATCAGCGAGTAGCTCTGAAAGACGAGCGCGCGGGCGGGGTCGGGCTCCGTGACGGGCGCGCCCTTGAAGCGGACCTCGCCCGAGCTCGGCAGCTCTAGCCCCGCCGCCAGGTTCATCAACGTCGACTTGCCCGACCCGGAGAACCCGACGATCGCGACGAACTCGCCAGTGGCGACCGAGAGGTTGATGTCCGCCAGGACCTCCTCCCGCCGCGAGCCTTCGCCGAAACTCTTCGAGACGCCTTCGTATTCGAGAATGCTCATGCCGCTCTCCTCAGCGTTTCGCCGCATGGGTGAAGGCCGCCTGGATCGCGTACATCGTGCGATCGAGCAGCAGGCCGATGATCCCGATCGTCAGCACCGCGACCATGATCTTGGCGAGCGACTGGCTGGAGCCGTTCTGGAACTCATCCCAGACGAACTTTCCGAGCCCCGGATTTTGGGCGAGCATCTCAGCGGCGATCAGAACCATCCAGCCGACGCCGAGCGCCAGGCGCAGACCGGTGAAGATCAGGGGCAGCGCCGAAGGCAGCACCAGCTTGAAGACCTTGGTCCAGAAGCCGAGTTTCAACACGCGGCCGACGTTCACGAGATCCTTGTCGATCGAGGCGACGCCGAGGGCGGTGTTGATCAGGGTCGGCCACAGCGAGCACAGCGTCACGGTGATGGCGGAGGTCAGGAACGACTTGGAGAACATCGGGTCGTCCGAGACATAGACGGCGGAGACCACCATGGTGACGATCGGCAGCCAGGCCAGCGGCGAAACCGGTTTGAACACCTGGATGAGCGGGTTGAGCGCCGCCTGAAACGAGGTCGACAGACCGCAGAGGATGCCGAGCGGCACAGCGAACACCGTGCCGATCAGAAAGCCCATCAGCACCGTTTGGATCGAAGTCCAGATCTGGTCGTAGTAGGTCGGCTTGCCAGTGTAGGCGCGCCACTTCACGCGGTCTTCGCGGCCGGCCTCGATGAGCTTGGCGTTGCGCTCTTCCTGGCGCTGATAGAATGCGTCGCCCTTCTCGCGCTCGCGCACATGATCTTCATGGAGCAACTGCGCCGCGCTCCAGACCTGCGCCGGCCCGGGCACCGCGCCCAGCGACGTCTGCACCATCGGCGCGGTCCAGGCCCAGAGCATCAGAAAGGTCGTGATCGCGATCAGCGGCGCGCCGATCAGCCGCCAGAGGTCGCGCGTGTTCTGTTTTACACCGTCGCCGGCGCCAATGCGCAGCAGCGGGGTGATGAAAGACAGCCCGATCAGATCGAGCCATTTGCCGATTTTGTTTATGCGCGCGAAGAGCCGCTCCCGGCGCGCTTCAGTCGCGGCGTCTTCCGAGGACGAGGGCGAAAGAGGACCAGATGCGGTGGCCATGGCTGTCTCCCTTGGTTTGGAGAAGTCGAGGAAGAATTTTCAAACGAACGGAGGCGCGCAGGGCGGGGTCGTCTCCACCCTGCGCTTCAGGGGAGGGGGGCTTAGCCGCCCTCCACCTGATTGCCGGTGACCTTCTGCCCGCCCTTCAGACCGATCGGGAACTGCTGCAGGTACTCGTTCGGTTTCCGGCCGTCATAGGTCACGCTGTCGATGAACTCGGACTGCGGTTCGCGATAGCCGTCGGTGTCCCAGGGGAAGCCGTCCTCGGGCGCCAGCCCTTCGTCGACCAGCATGCGCGCGGCCTTCAGATAGATGTCCGGGCGGTACACCTTCTTGGCGACTTCGTCGTACCAGCTGTCGGGCTTGGACTCGGCGATCTGGCCCCAGCGGCGCATCTGGCTCAGGTACCAGACGGCGTCGGAGTAGTACGGATAGGTCGCGTAGTAGCGGAAGAACACGTTGAAGTCTGGCGCCTCGCGACGGTCGCCCTTCTCGTATTCGAAGAAGCCGGTCATCGAATTGGCGATCACCTCGTAATCCGCGCCGACATACTCGGAGCGCGCAAGGATCTCGACGGCCTCAGGCCGGTTGGCGTTGTCGTTCTCGTCAAGCCAGATCGCGGCGCGGATCAGCGCCTTGGTCAGCGCCAGGGTGGTGTTCGGGTACTGGTCCGAGAACTCCTTGGTGATGCCGAACACCTTCTCCGGGTTGTTTTTCCAGATCTGATAGTCGGTGATCACCGGCACGCCGATGCCCTTGAACACCGCCTGCTGGTTCCACGGCTCGCCCACGCAGTAGCCGTAGATTGTGCCGGCCTCGAGGGTCGCGGGCATCTGCGGCGGCGGGGTCACCGACAACAGCACGTCGGCGTCGATCTGTCCGGACACGTTCTCCGGCGAGTAGTAGCCGGGCTTCAGGCCGCCGGCGGCGAGCCAGTAGCGCAGCTCGTAATTGTGAGTCGAGACCGGGAAGACCATGCCCATGTTGAAAGGCTTGCCCTCGCTGCGGATTCGCTCGACGACCGGCTTCAGCGCCTCGGCGGAGATCGGGTGGATCGGCTTGCCGTCTGCGTCATGCGGGACGTATTGCTTCATCTCGTCCCAGATCTCGTTCGAGACCGTGATGCCGTTGCCGTTCAGGTCCATCGAGAACGGCGTGATGATGTGCGCCTCGGTGCCGTAGCCGATGGTCGCCGCCAGCGGCTGGCCCGCCAGCATGTGCGCGCCATCGAGTTCGCCGGTGATCACGCGGTCGAGCAGAACTTTCCAGTTCGCCTGCGGCTCGAGCGTGACGAACAGGCCTTCGTCTTCGAAGTAGCCCTTCTCATAAGCGACCGCGAGCGGCGCCATGTCGGTGAGCTTGATGAAGCCGAACTTCAGCTCGTCTTTCTCGACGTCGAGGAGTTCGGCGTTTGCCGCGCCGGCCGACAAGCCGAAAGCGAGGGCGCCGGCGAGCGCGCCCTTGAGCGCATCGCGGCGATTTAGGATTGAGCGCATGGAGACCTCCAGTCAGCTCCGCGGCGAACCCTTCGCCGCAAACGAAAAAACCGCCCATCACGATCCCGGTCCGTGGGACCAGGGGTGAAGAGCGGCGATGCTCAGCGAAAGGCCAGTCGGCGGCCTCTATGTCAGGCGACATCCCTCTTTGGCGTCGCGCTTCTCTAGCCTGCAGAAATTGTGCAGCGCATCAAGGGAAAAGTGCACCCAAAATCAGCGCGCCTCTCAAAGTGATTATCAGTCAGGCGATCTCTCTTGGTTGAGGTCAAAAACTGAGCGGTCAAAGAAGGAATCCGGACCAAGGGAGAGCGAATCCCCGAGCGCCGGCACTTGGGTCGCTTCATGCAACGCGCCTTCGAGCTTCGCGGACGCAGTTGGGAGAGTCGCGCGCAACGGCGCCAACGCCGCGCGGTAAATGTCCGGCCGGAAAACACCCTCGGCCCGCGCCGCCAAGTCGGAACCAAGACCATGTCGCTCGACCAGGCGGGCCGCGATCCATGCGGCCTGGCTGCGCCACGGGAAAGTCGCGGCGGCGTCGAACAATTCCAGCGCCCGCGGGACCTGCCGCACCTCACCTGCGCCGCTGACGACGAGGCTGCCGGCGAGCGCCCGCTCGATCCATTCCGCCGGGGCCTCGAGATAGTCGGGACGCGCAAGCACTTCCGCCACCGCCCCACGATGTTGAGGCCGAGCCGCCCATTCCGCCGCGCGATAGAGAGCGCGTATCAGCGCGGCGAGCGCCTCCGGCCGGCGGTCGGCCAAATCCGCCCCCACACCCAGCACTTTTTCCGGAGCGAATCGCCAGATCGCCGTTGAGGCCATGATCAGCGCGCCGGCGCCGTTCTCGACGGAGGCTGATCCCCAGGGCTCGCCTACACAGAACAGGTCGATCTCACCGGCCGCCAGCGCCTCGACCATAAATGGCGGCGGAACGACGCTCATCGCGATGTCTTTGTCGAGATCAAAGCCGCAGCGGCCAAGCCAGTGATCCGTCAGCACCGCATGCATCGAGAAGATCCACGGTACGCCGATGCGAAGAGGGCGGCGGTCGGTGGCGGTTTTCAGAGCCTCGGCCATCTCCTTGGCGTCCTCGAAGAACGTCGCGCCATGCGTTGCCGCCAGACGCGCCGCCAACGTGCGGGACGCGCCGAACATGTCCCCGTTCACCGACAGCACGAAAGGCGCATAAACGGGCGCTGTGAAAGACGAGAGCCCCAAAGTCATCGCCAGCGGCATAGGCGCGAGCATATGCGCGGCGTGATACAGCCCGACCGCCACCTTGTCCCGGATGTTCGACCAGGACGTCTCGCGCCGCAGGATCAGTTCGACGCCTTCTTCCGCGGCGAAGCCGAACTCGCGCGCCACTGCGAGCGTCGCGCAATCGGTCAGCGGGATGAAGCCGCAAACAATCTCCCCATGATCTCTACGGCCGCTCATTTGAGCAGTTCCGCAGCAGTGACAATGCTTTGGGCGATCTCAGAGATCTTCCTGTTCTGATCCATCGCCGCTCTGCGCAACGCCGCGTAGGCCTCTTCTTCGGAGAGCCCCTTGGCCTTCATTAGAATGCCCTTGGCGCGGTCGAGCACCTTACGCTCCGCTAGCGCGGCCTTGGTCGCCTCGAGTTCGGCGCGCAGGCGCGCAACCGAATGGAACCGCGCGATCGCGGCCTCCAACACAGGCTTGATCCGTTCTTTTCGAAGTCCATCAACGACATAGGCGCTCACACCGGCCTCAATGGCGGCGCGGATCATGCCTTCGTCGGAGCGGTCGACGAACATCGCCACGGGGCGGTCGAGCGGGCTTGAGGCGCGGGCGACCTGCTCCATCACGTCTCGGCTCGGACTCTCGAGGTCGATCAAGACGATGTCCGGGTCGATCTCCGCGAGCCGTCTCGTGATCCCGGTCTCATCGCCGAGGACGTGGATATCAGTCTCGCCGGCCTCCTTGAGGCCGTCGACGATGAGCAGCGCGCGCTCGCGATCGGGGTCAATGACGGCGATCCGGAATGACATGCTTGAGATTTAATCATCTCGTTGCGCCGCAGCATAGAGCCGTTTGCGGCGAATCCGGTCGCAGCCTGAAATCATGTCAGTTCGTGAGATCATCACGCCTTGAGCGCGTCGCCGTTGAGTGTTGGTTATGACGACGCCCGGCGGATCATTCGAGCGCCTCCAGGAGTGTCAGCTGCGAGCCGGTCACGCCTTTCCGGACTGGCTGGCCGAATGCCCGAAGGTCCGCTCCGCCATCGTATCGATCTCACGCCAACTCGCTTCGCTGGCGGCTCCGATGGGGCGGCCTGACCGGCCGGCGCGCGGTCGCGCTTCTGGGCGCCCCGGTTCGAGGAAACTCCAGCCCCCTCAGCCACAGATTTCTCGCAAAGCGGAAAGTCGAACTTCGTCCCTCACTCTCCGCCAATCTTGCGCAGCAGATCTG
>JBCBRF010000136.1:0-1443 GCA_039819865.1 Pseudomonadota bacterium
CGGCGGCGGTTCCGGTCAACGCCAAGCTGCACGCGAAGGAGGCCGCCTGGATCGTCGAGCACGCGGGCGCCTCGGTGGTCTTCGCCTCGGACGATGTCGGCGATCCGCTCCGGGCTGTCGCGCCGGCGTGCGTCAGAGAGATCCTGTCCCCCGACCGCGGCGCCGGCTTCGCCCCGCTTCACGCCCATGACGGCCCGGCGGCGCCCCATCCGCTCGGCCCGACCGATCTCGCCTGGCTGTTCTACACCTCGGGCACGACCGGCCGGCCGAAAGGCGTGATGCTGACCGCGACGAGCCTTCAGGCGATGACCCTCGCCTACGGGACCGAGGTCGCCCGCGTCGGACCGCGCGACCCGATCCTCTACGCCGCGCCGATGTCCCATGGCGCGGGGATCTACAACTTCATGCATGTGCTGGCCGGCGCGCCCCATGTCGCGCCCGAGAGCGGCGGGTTCGACGCAGCCGAGATCCTGACCCTCGCGCCCGGGATCGAGACGCTGTCCGGCGGCCTGTCGATGTTCGCGGCCCCCACCATGGTTCGCCGACTGACCGACGCCGCCAAGCGCGCGGGAGACGACCAGCCCGGCCGCGGCCTGAAGACCGTCGTCTACGCCGGCGGTCCGATGTACCGCGCCGATATCGAGGAGGCGGTCGCCCTGATGGGGCCCCGCTTCGTCCAGATCTACGGCCAGGGCGAGTATCCGATGGCCCTCGCCACGCTCTCGCGACACGACGTGTCCGACCGCCGCCACCCGCGCTGGCGCGAGCGCCTCGGCTCCGTCGGCCGCGCCCAATGCGTCACCCGCCTCCGCATCGCCGACCCGGAAGGCCGCGAGCCGCCGATGGGCGAGACCGGCGAGATCCTGGCCCAGGGTCTGCCGATGATGCGGGGCTACTGGCGCGACCCGGAGGCGACGGCCAAGACCATCCGCGACGGCTGGCTCTGGACCGGCGACATGGGGAGCCTGGACGCCGACGGCTATCTGACGCTGAAGGACCGCTCGAAGGACATGATCATCTCGGGCGGCTCGAACATCTACCCGCGCGAGATCGAGGAGGTGCTGCTGACCCGGCCCGAGGTGCATGAGGCCGCGGTCGTGGGCCGACCCCATGTCGAATGGGGCGAGGAGGTCGTCGCCTTCATCGTCGCCGCCCCAGGCGCGCCGATCGACCCCGCAGCGCTCGACCGCCACTGCCTAGAGCAGATCGCCCGCTTCAAGCGTCCGAAGGCGTACCGGCTGGTCGACGCCCTGCCGAAGAACAACTACGGCAAGGTGCTGAAGACAGCGCTCCGCGATCGGCTGGCCGACGAAGAGCCCGGCGGCGAGGCCTGAGGCGGCTCAAGAGCCGCGCTCGGCGGCGCCCCTGCTCGCCGTCGAGGCTCCTGTTTGATCGATCGGGCCCGAAACCTCGTCGAGCGTCTGCCGGTTCCGCAACAGAGCG
>JBCBRF010000136.1:1541-10348 GCA_039819865.1 Pseudomonadota bacterium
CCTGCTCGCCGTCGAGGCTCCTGTTTGATCGATCGGGCCCGAAACCTCGTCGAGCGTCTGCCGGTTCCGCAACAGAGCGATCACGTTGATCAGATGGCCCGAGACGGTCCCGAGCAGGCTGTAGGCGACCGCCGGATCCGCCCGTATCACGTCCCGCAGTTCCTCGGCGCCGATGCGGAGCCCCTTCACCGGCGAGATCGCCACCATGTCGAGATTGCGGTTCTGATCGAGGATGATCGAGAGATCGCCGATCAGCCGCCCCGGCTGGACCACCGTCACGACGCGCTCGGCCCCGGTCTCGTCCGTCCAGCGCAACTCCGCCTCGCCCTCAGTCAGGATATAAGCCGCGTCAGTGGGCTCGCCGAAGCGGAAGATGTGCTGGTCCGGCTCCGCATGGAACCATTCCGAGGCGAAGGCCAGCAGCCGCAGCTGCGGCCGCGCGAGATCGCGGAACACCTCGCTGGTCTCGAACACGCGGCGCTTCTTGATGAGGCCCGCCGCCCCGGAGCTGCGCGCCGCATCGCCGTCGACGACCTCGACCTCCGACCCGGCGTCGGCGATCCGGCCGTTCTCGATCTCGATCACCAGATCGAAATCGCTCGCCCGCGCGATCTCGGACTCGACGAAGACAAGCGTGCTCTCCGGCAACAGCGCGCGCAGCCGTTGGCGAAACGCCAGCCGGTCTTCGGGCGGATGGCTCGACAAGGGCGTGTCCATCAGCAGCAGGTCGGGCCGCTTGATCGCCGCGCGCACGAACGCGATGCGCTCATGCGCGATCCGGTCGAGCTTCGCGCCCCCCACGCCGACCTCCGCATCGGCGATCAACAGCGCAATTTCGCCGCGCAGATCCCGCTCCTCCAGCAGATCGCAGATGATCCGCCAGACCTTGTCGCGCACCGCTTTCGGCGCCGCGGCGGCGATTTTGCCGAACAGCACGTTCTCCACCGTCGAGAGGCCTTCGACGAAGCGATCCCGCTCGAGCGGCGAGAACACGTCCGCCGCGCGCCCTCGCAGCTCCGCCCCGCGGGCGCGGCGCAACCGCAGGATCTTTTGCTTCAGCTCCTCCGAAAAACCCTGCCCGATCTGCTCGGCCGTCAGTTGGAAGGGCAGCGCCATCACCAGCGCCCGATCATCGTCGCAGAGCACCTGCGGCCCCTTGGCCTGTCGACGCTCGGCGATCCGCAGCAGGGTTTCGAACAGCTCGGCGCCGAGCCCGAGTCGCTGGAACAGCGGATGCGACGCGCCGACCCCGCCGAACACGCCCGAGAGCACGTTCAGGATATCCCCGCCCATCGCCAGGAGATCGGGTTCGAGATCGATCTCGCGCACCATTGTCGGAAAGCGCGGGTCCTGCGCAACGTCCTCCGCCCGGGTCGGCCGCCGCGGCGCGGCGAACAGCAGATTGCCGGCGATCGCGAGGCCCGGGTTGAAGCGCTCCGGATCGAACCAGTGGATCTTGCGGTCGAGCCCCGCCGCGCGGATCCGGAACCGCGCCTCGTCGCGCAAATCGACAAGGCGGGCTGCGAGTTCCGGATGATCCCGCTCCGAGAAGGGCTGCCCGAGACCGCGCTGGAACAGCACGTCGTCCGTCCCGACGGTCTGGACGATCCGCACCCACCAGTCGCGCAACCCGTTCTCGGTTTCGACGCCCGCGAGCGTCGGATCGAGCCAAGGGCGATCGATCGGATCGAGCGGATTGCCCGAGCGCGCCGCTTCCGTCGCGTCGAACATTTCGGCCTCGTCGAAATTGTGGTGCCAGGTGAGCGAGCGCGCCATCGGCTCGAGCCCTTCGCCGCCATCCGACCGAGGCCGGGACCGGAGCGCCATGCCGACATTGTCCCCCACGCGACCGTTGAACAGATAGGGCGCGGACGCGACGACGCCGATCCGCAGCGACGCGACGCTCTGGTGCAGATCCGCAAGATCGTGCTCGCCGATCGTCACCCGGCCGGCGTTCGGCGCGATCGCGCGCGACAATAACTGGATCAGCGCCCGGCGCTCGGACGCGCTTTTGCTCTGGATTGCGATCATGCCGCCGCCCGGCGCCTCGAAGCTCAGGCGGTCGATCACGGGCGCGCCCCCCTGCTCGCGCACAACCGCCTCGCGCACGGCGATCGCCCCGTTCAGCTTGGGCGCGGACGCGGGCTCGCCTTCGAACAGCCGCGCCGGCAGCAAGCCGCCGGGCGCGAACTGGTCGATGATCGTCAGGTACCGATGACTGAGCTCCTGGATCTGGGTGTAGTAGGTCAACAGCTCCCGCCACGGCGCCGACAGGTCCTTGTACGCCGCAAGCGCCGCCACCAGCGCGCCGACCGTAAGGTCGCCCTGGATCGCCAGATACCCGCCGATCGAGAAAAAGAAGAACGGCGTGATCTGCGTGATCAGATTGTTCAGAAACTTCATGAAAAACTTGCGGCGGTAGATCTCGTAGCGGATCGAGAACAACGTGCCGAGCCGCGCCGAGAAGTCGGCGAGCGCGAACCGCACGCCATTATTGACCCGCAGATCCTCGACCCCAGCGATCGTCTCGCCGAACCGGGCGGAGAGCCGGCGCACCTCCTGAACCCGCTGCTTGTGCAGCAGATTGATCCGCCGCTGCAGATACGGGATCAGCCAGGCCTGCAGCGGAATCAGCGCCACCGCGGCCAGCCCCAGCCAGAAGTTCTGCATGAACAAGAACAGCATGATGGTCAGCATCTGACCGGCCTGGAACACCGGCTGCGCGAGGAAATCGCCCATCGCGCCGCCCAGCGGCTCCGCCTCCGCCGTGACCATCGAGATCAGTTCGCCCTGGCTGGTTCGCTGAAACTGCGGCAGCGGGAACCGGAGCGTGCGCGAGATCAGCTGGAACCGAAAGCGTCGCAGCATCCGCTCGGAGACCACGCCCTTCATGGTGTTGAGCTGCATCTTGAACAGCCCGCCGCCGAGCACCGCGGCCAGAAACCCGAAGCAGAGCAGCATCAGATACTGAACGCGGGTGAACTCGTAGCCGAACGCGGCGATCGTCTCGGTCTCCGCCGAGATCGCGTCGTTGATGATCAGCTTCGGCAGCTCGAGCGAGGCGTAGAGCAGCGGAAAGGTGGCGAGCGTGACCAGCAGCAAAAAGAGCTGGTCCCGCTTGCTGTAGCGCCAGATGTATTTGGCGAGGCTCGCCGGCATCGCCTCCCCGCCCGCGCCCTCTGGCCGCTCAGCCGGGCCGTCCACCGGATCGGAGCCGAGCAGCCGCGCGGCGCCCGCGGCCCGCAACGCCGCTTCCGCCTTGAGACGCGACCACAGGTCTCGTCCCCGGCCGATCGCCTGGCCGCGACGCTCCCAGCGCGCTCTAAGCAAATCCGCAAGGGCGTCGATCCAGCGGGCCATCACCGTGTTCCGTATCGTCAAGAGGAGTTTTGGACGGGGAGTTCCGCCCAAGAGCAGGTCGCATGTAGGATCTAAGACGGCTTTCGTCCGCATTGCGATGCGCTGATCGCAATCGCGCCGCGCGCCGCTGCGGCGCGATCGCGCTGCGACCGATCGGCGCGATCGTTCCATTACAGGGTGTTAAGCCGCGAATCCCATCCTCCTTGTTCGCCCGACAGGATAATCCTGCCGGATAGAAGCTCATCGCATGAGCCCAGGGAGGATCCGATGTCCGTCGTCTCGACCATCAGCGCTCTGATCAAGCGCCGCGACGCCGCCCACGCCGCCGGCCAGTCCGAAGCGCCCGACCCGCGGGTCGCGGAAGTGATCGCGCTCGCCGAGAAAGCGCTGCCGGCGGAGGAGCAGGACGCCTTCGCGATCTTCGTCTCGGCGCTCTACGCCGAAGAAAGCGCCGAGGAGCTTGACGGCGCGACCGCCGAACAGCTCTACGGCGCGGCCGTCTCGCTCTGGAGGCTGGGGGCGGAGCGCGCGCCCGGCGAGGCCAAGCTGCGCGTCTACGACCCGTCGAGCGAGGAGCATGGCTGGCGCTCGACCCATACGGTCGTCGAGATCGTCAACGACGACATGCCGTTCCTGGTCCGCAGTCTGACCGCCGTCTTCACCGGCCGCGGCCTCGGCGTGCATCTGCTGGCGCACCCGGTCTTCGACACCCCCCGCGATCCCGCCGGCCGCCGCGCGCTCGGCGGCGCGACGGTCCGCGAATCCGCGATGCACATCCAGATCGACCGCGTCCCCTCCGCCGAGGACCGCGCCGAGATCGAGGCCGAGCTTGCGACCGTGCTGAAGGATGTGCGCGCGGCGGTCTCCGACTGGACGCCGATGCGCGCCCGCCTGAGCGACGTGGTCGCCGAGCTGACGGCCGGCGCGCCCGTCGAGCGTGAGGAGTTGGACGAGTCCGTCGCGTTCCTGGAATGGCTCGCGGACGATCATTTCACCCTGATCGCCGCCCGCGACTACCATGTGATCCGCCGCGCCGACGGCTCCCCGACGCTCGAGCCCGAGCCCGACACCGGTCTCGGCCTGATGCGCGACCCCGGCTTTATGGTTCTGAAGAACGCCGACGGCGATTTCGTCGAATGCTCGCTCGAATCCGACGCCTTCATCGACGACCCGGCCCCGCTCCAGATCATCAAGGCCAACCGGCGCTCGACGATCCACCGCACCACGCACCTGGACATGGTGGCGGTGAAGCGCTTCGACGCGAGCGGCGCCGTCAGCGGCGAGCGCCGCATCCTTGGTCTGTTCACCTCGGTCGCCTACGCCCGGAGCCCGGTGAACATCCCTTTCCTCCGCCGCAAGGTCGCCCGCGCCATCGCCCGCGCCGGCTACGCGCCGCAGAGCCATAACGCCAACGCGCTCGAGAACGTGCTGGCCACCTTCCCGCGCGACGAGCTGTTTCAGATCTCCGAGGACGATCTGTTCGAGATCAGTCAGGGCATCCTGATGCTGGAGCAGCGGCCCCGCACCCGGTTGTTCCTGCGCCAGGACCGCTACGAGCGCTTCGTCTCCGCGCTCCTTTACACCACCCGCGAGCGCTTCAACTCGGAGCTGCGCGCCAAGGTCGCCGACATGCTGGTCGAGGCCTATCAGGGCCGCCTGTCGAGCTTCTATCCAAGCTTCGGCGACGGACCGCTGGCCCGGGTGCAATACATCATCGTCACCCGCCCTGGCGCGGTTCCGGAGGTCGATCCGAAGGCGCTGGAGGACCGCGCCGCAGCCCTCGCCCGGGCCTGGACCGACGACCTGCGCGACGCGCTTTTGGAGCGCCATGGCGAGGCTGTGGGCCTCACGCTTCACAAGCGCTACGCCGAGGCGTTCGACGCCTCCTACGAAGCCCATTTCCGCGCCGAGAACGCGCTTGGCGACATCGATCTGCTCGAAAGCGTCGCGCCGCCCGACGCCGACCCGCTGGCGCTAAAATTCTATCGCCGGATCGAAGACCCCGAAGGCTCCGTTCGGCTGAAGCTGTTCCATCGCGAGGGGTCGATTCCGCTCTCCGACTGCCTGCCGGTGCTCGAGAACCTCGGGCTCCGGGTCCTCGAAGAGCGCCCCTTCGAGGTCCGTGTGCGCGGCGGCGCGCAGATCTGGATCCATGACTTCCTGGCCGAGCTGCGCGGCGGCGACCCGATCGACCTCGGTCGCGAACGCGCCAAGCTCGAGGACGCCTTCGCCGCGGTCTGGCGCGGGCGGGTGGAGAATGACGGCTACAACCGCCTCGTGACCGCCGCGGCGCTCTCCGCCGACCAGGTCGCCGTGATCCGCGCCTATGCGCGCTTCCTGCGTCAGACGGGCCTGGGCCTGTCCGGCGCCTATCTGCAGGAGACGCTGGCGCGGAACCCCGTGATCACCGCCGATCTGGCGCGCTTGTTCGAGGCCCGCTTCGATCCGAACGCCCATCAGGACGCGGCCGCGCGCGCCGCCGCCGCGGAGAGCGTTTGCGCCGCGATCGAGACCGGCCTCGAGCAGGTCGCGAGCCTCGACGAAGACCGGATCCTGCGCCGCTTCAAGAACGCCATTCTGTCCACCCTGCGCACCAACGCGTTCCAGGATCCGAGCGTCCGACAGGCCCTGGCCTTCAAGTTCGACAGCCAGGCGCTCGACGATCTGCCGCTGCCGCGGCCCTATCGGGAGATTTGGGTCTACGCCCCGCAGGTCGAAGGCGTGCATCTCCGCTTCGGCCCGGTCGCCCGCGGCGGCCTCCGCTGGTCGGATCGCCGCGAGGATTTCCGCACCGAGGTCCTCGGCCTCGTAAAGGCGCAACAGGTCAAGAACGCGGTGATCGTGCCGGTCGGCTCGAAAGGCGGCTTCTTTCCGAAGCAGCTGCCAGCGGGCGGCGCGCGCGACGCGGTGTTCGAGGCCGGGCGCGAGGCCTACAAGGTCTTCATCGGCGCCCTGCTCGACGTGACCGACAACCTCTCGGGCGACGCCGTCGTCCCGCCCGCCGACGTGGTGCGCCATGACGGCGACGACCCCTATCTCGTCGTCGCCGCCGACAAGGGCACCGCGACCTTCTCCGACACCGCCAACGCCATCGCCGAAGGCCGCGGTTTCTGGCTGGGCGACGCCTTCGCCTCCGGCGGCGGCCATGGCTACGACCACAAGGCGATGGGCATCACCGCCCGCGGCGCCTGGGAGGCCGTAAAGCGCCATTTCCGCGAGCTCGGGACCGACATCCAGTCCGAGCCCTTCCGCGTGATCGGCGTGGGCGACATGTCGGGCGACGTGTTCGGCAACGGCATGCTGCTCTCGAAGCAGATCCGACTGGTCGCGGCCTTCGACCATCGCGACATCTTCTTCGATCCCGACCCCGATCCGGCCAAAAGCTGGGACGAGCGCAAGCGCCTGTTCGAGACGCCGCGCACGAGTTGGAAGGACTACGACCCCGCCCTGATCTCCGCGGGCGGCGGCGTGTTCCCGCGAAGCGCCAAGTCGATCGCGCTGACCCCCGAGATCCGCGCGCTGACCGGGCTCCAAGCCGAACGCGCGACCCCCGCCGAGGTGATCGCCGCGATCCTGAAGATGGAGGCCGACCTGCTCTGGTTCGGCGGCATCGGCACCTATGTGAAGGCCGCCGCGGAAAGCCACGCCGACGCCGGAGACCGCGGCAACGATGCGATCCGCGCCAACGCCGAGGATCTCCGCGTCCGGGTGATCGGCGAGGGCGCCAATCTCGGCATCACCCAGCGCGCCCGCATCGCTTTCTCCCGCGCCGGCGGGCGCTGCAACACCGACGCGGTCGACAACTCCGCTGGCGTCGACTGCTCCGACCACGAGGTCAACATCAAGATCGCGCTCGGTCAGGTCGTCGGCGACGGCGACATGACCGTGAAGCAGCGCAACCAGCTGCTCGAGGCCATGACCGACGAGGTGGCCGCGCTGGTCCTGAAGACCAACTACCGCCAGACCCTGGCGCTGACCCTCGAAACCGTCGAAGCCTCCCAGCGCCTCGAGGATCATTGCCGCGTGATGGAGGCGCTCGAGGCCGAGGGCCGCCTCAACCGGACGGTCGAGCAGCTGCCGGACGAAGCGACGCTCGCCGACCGCCGCGCCGCGGGCGAGGGGCTCGCCCGACCCGAGATCGCCGTGCTGCTCGCCTATTCGAAGATCGTGCTGTTCGACGCGCTCGTCGCCGGAGACGCCCCCGACGATCCGGCGGCCTTCGACCTGCTCCTCGCTTACATGCCCGGCCCGATCGCCAAGGACCGGCGCGAGGCCCTCGAGCGCCATCGCCTCCGCCGCGAGATCATCGCGACGGTGCTCGCCAACGCGATGATCGACGAGGGCGGGATCGACTTCGCCCGTCGCATGGTCGAGGCCTCCGGGGCGGAGGCGGGCGGCGTCGCCCGCGCCTTCCTCGCGGCCCGGGCGGTGTTCGGCCTGCCGGCGCTCCGCGACGCGGTGAACGCGCTCGACGTGACGGCCCCGGCGGAGCTGCAGGCGGCGATGCATCAGAGCCTGCGCCGCGCGCTCTCGGCCCAGACCGCGCGCCTGCTCGCCGCGGGCGCCGCCACGCAGCCGATCGCCGAGACCGTCGCCCGCTTCGAGGCCCCGATCACGGAGATCCGGCGCACCATCCTGACCACGGATCTCGACATCGGCGAACCGGACCTCGAGGCGCGGGCCGCGGCCTGGACGCATGACGGCGTCTCCGACGATCTCGCCCGCGCCATCGCGGCGCTGCCGCTGCTCGAAGGCGCCGTCGACGTCGCGGAGGCGGCGGAGCGGGTGAGCCGTCCGGCGACCGACGCGGCCGAAGCGTGGTTCACGCTCGGCGCGGCGCTCGATCTCGACTGGGTCCGCGCGACCGCCGAAGTCGCTCCGCTCTCGGACCGCTGGGACCGAATGGCGTTGGCGAGCCTGATGGCCGATTTGCGCGCGGCTCAGCGGCGGATGGTCGAGAGCGCGCTCGACGGGAGAGCGCCGGCGGCGGAGGCCGCGGCCGCCTGGATCGCCCAGGCGGGTCCGCGCCTCGAGCGGTATCGAGCGGCCTCGGCGGAAGCCCGGCGCTCGGGCGGCTCCGGCGTCTCGCGTCTGTCGGTCCTGATCGGCGCGCTCGGCCAGTCCGCCATGTGAACCCTTGCCCGGGGACCCGTCGCCTGCGGTCGCTCCCGAGCGGACCCTCCGCAGCAGGCCCTCGGAGCGCGGCCTTGACGCAACGGAAGCCGAAACCCCGACAGCAAGCTTTGAAAAGAATATGACACCGCGACGAACGGATGTTACAAAAAACCCATCGGGCGTCTCGGCAGGGTGGCAGAACCATCCGTCGACTTAGGGATCGCCCGTCGGAGGAAACGACAGTCTAGGAGACGCCGATGGACGGCGCGAGCAGCGCATTGCGGACGGACGCGACGGGTCCGGACCGCTCCCGGATGTCGGTGTCGGATCAG
>JBCBRF010000137.1:0-3345 GCA_039819865.1 Pseudomonadota bacterium
CGATTTGCGTGTCCGCGCCGCCGGCGCCGACGGATGTCACCACACGGTTGTTGAACTCCGTCTCGGTGACGCGGATGCGATCGATGCCGTCTTCGAAGTCGGTGACGGTGTCCGTCCCGGCGGAGGCTTTGAACCTATCTTTCCCGCCATTCCCGGTGAGCGTGTCGTCGCCGTTGCCGCCATCGAAGAAGTCGCCCCCTTGGCCGCCCGAAAGCGTGTCGAGACCGCCGCCGCCGAGCAAGGCGTCTTTGCCGCGTCCGCCGACCGCTTCGTCATTGCCATTGCCCGCGCGGAGCTTGTCCTTGCCGTCGCCGCCCTCGAGGTAATCTCTCGCCAGGCCTGCTTCGATCACATCGTCGCCGGTGAAGCCGATCAGCTTGTCACGGTCGCCGGTCCCGGCGATGACGTCCTTGGAGGTGCCGGTCTCGTTGACCCGCAGGATCGCATCGTCGTTGACCTGAATGACTTCGAAATCGAAGCCGCCAAACTTGTTCTCGAATTCGAACAGTTGGATTTCATTCAGATCCCAATTCAGTTCGCCATCCACCGTGAGGAATTCAAAGCTATCGCCGTCGGATACTGAAGAGAGATTGCTGACGTCAAACTTGACCGACTGACCGCGGTCGAGATCGGCGTCGCCGGTTACGAACAGCTGATCGGCTTGCTCTGCGCCGAAGCCTTCGAACTCGAAAGTCACCCGTCCGCTTTCTAGGGTGAAATCACCATCGATGGTCATGACGCCGACGGACGCGCCCGGGTCGATCCGCCCGCCCTGCAGAGACACGTTCGATTCCAGGGTGCCTTGATCGCCATCGAGGGTGCCGCTGGTCCCGATGATGGTCTCATCCGCTATGATCTTGCCAAGGCTCGAAATCGTGACCGCGCCGTCACCGCCCTGAGCCGGATCAGCCTGCGGATCATTGAGGTCGAAGTCGAAATCCGCGCCGATCAGGAAGAACGAGCCCGCCTCGAGCCGCGAAAGGCCGCCAGTCACGGTGAGATCGCCGCTGGAGCCGACCTCGCGACCGACGATGGTGACCGCGTCGGCCCCGTGCATCACGATTGAAGCGCCGTCGGAGATTGTCGCGACGCCCGTTCCTTCGCGACCCACAAAGAACACGCCGCTCTGAGCGAAAAACCCGCTGGAGGATGCGCTGTCGCCGAAGACGTCGATCACCGAACCGTCGCCGGTCACCGTGAGTTCGCCCTCGCCGGTCGAACGGTGGCCCAAGCTCAGGCCGGGGAAAGAGCCGTCTTGAAGCGCGGAATCGATCAGCACGTCCGCGCCGGCGGCGACGGTCATTTCTCCGGCGCCCTCGTCGCCGATCTGGAGGAATGCGCCAGTTCCAAGCCCCGACGTCGTGTCGTCGCCGCCCAAAAGCTCTAGGATAGAGCCCGAACCGTTCAGGTTCAGCAGGCCGGTGCTGCCGAGTTCGGAGCCGACTTTCACAAGAACCGGCTCGTCCCGCTCTTCGGAAAGGCCGCCGTCGAACCGGACCTTGCCGCCGTCGAGAATGCTCAACGTACCGTCGCCGCTGTCGCCGATTTCCGCGAACAGCGCGTCCTCGACGAGGAAGAGCGATCCAGCGCCTTCGACGGTGACCGTCCCCGTGCTGCCGGCGTCACGGCCAATTCTCAAGATGGATTCCTGCGCGCTGTCGCCGGTCATGCGCACCTGACCGCCATTGGTGATTTCGACATCACCGTCAGCGCCATCCCGCGCGACGAAGAAGGCGCCGCGCGAGCCCGACATCTCGAGCACGCCGCCGTTCTTGACTTGGAGGAGGTTCGTGCCGCGATCGATAGGCTGGCCCGCCTCCGAATCGTCAGGGCTCCGGCCCACGGTAAGGTAGCCGCCTTCATCGACGCCGACGTTCTCGTTCACCGCATGGATCTCGAGACGGCTCCCTGAACCGTTGACGACGACCTCGCCATCGCCGCCATCGGCGCCGATTTGGAGGCCGGCGTTCACGGTGCTGGCGTCGTCTTCTATGCGGAGCAGACCGCCGTTGAGGATCTTGATGACCCCATCGCCCTCATTCGTCAGCTCGCCCGACGAACCGTTCGTGCTGTTGCGGTCGCGCCCGGCGCGCACAAAACCGCCGGACTCCGATTCCGTCGCGGGGCCGGAGGCGGGGCCGACCACCACCGAGGACCCCGAGCCGGTGATCATGATCTCACCCTGTCCGCCGCGGCCGGCTTCGAATTGGCGGGTATTGAGGGTGGCCCCGCCGGACACGGTCAAATCGCCGAGTCCGCCCAGGCCGACCTGGACCGTGCTGTCGAGGCCGCTCGTGCTGACGACCGTGCTGGACCCCGTGATGGTGAGGTCGCCGTCGCCGGCCGACCCGATGCCAACCTCGATATTGTCGAAGTTGTCGCTCGTATAGGTGACGACGGTGCCGCCGTCGATCAGCCCGGTTCCGACGCCCCCGTCTCCGATCTGCAGCGAAACCCGGGTCCCTCCGTCGAAAGTCTGCGAACTCGAACCGCTCAGTGAAATGCTCATGTCTCTCCCCTCCCACGCACACGCGCCGCGTCGCCCGCCCACGGCCGGGCTGCGCTCCCGCTTCGCCGAACGAACGGCGACTCGCCTCTTCTGTTGCAACCCCTGTGGTTCATCGAGCCGAAACCTGAGCTGGGCTGTCAATGTGCGCTCCTGGCGCATCGGTAGGCGCCGAGCGCGACGGTCGGCGGAGTTGCTCGCTGTTGTGGAGCCGACCGCCCGTTGCGGCGAGTTGAGCGGCTTAGGCCGCCTGCTTCTGGTCGCCGCCCTTGACGCCAAGGCCGCGTGCATCGAGAGCCCGAGGCGCCGTGGGAGCGAGAGGTTGGCGACCGCCGGAGCCGGAAACCCGCATCGCCGTTGGCGATCTCAACCTCCCGCCGACGCGGCTGGACCCGCCCGTGGAGGCTGATCGCCAGCGTCGGCGACCACGCTCCATCTCAGACGCCGCCGGTCTTTGCGCCGTCCCGCGAGGCGAAACGCGCAACGGAAAACGGACCGCCCCGGACCCATCGCGGTCATGGGCGCGACCTCCGGTCACCTGCCTCGAGGCCTATCGTTGACAGCATGCCTTTGAGAGTTGCTCGGAACCGGGGCTGAGTCGGGACGCCGGTCCTTTTAGAACGGACAAAAGAGATTGGGGTTTCCGATGGTTCAGACAGTGGGATCGCGCAGTATCTTGGGTCGCCGAAGCAGGCGCGGTCGGCTCGGGCGGCTTGTCCTGTCGGGACCGCTCACGACCGGGCTGCTGCTGGCGGGCTGTGGCGACGCCGGTCCGGAAGGCCCGATCGAAGCGCCGGTGCGGGGGTTGTTGACGCTCGAAGTCAAGGCGGTCGATCGTA